>JALUXV010000169.1 GCA_027013165.1 Alteromonadaceae bacterium | reverse complement strand
GCGAATGACATGGGTACCAGTGACATTATTGTCGATTACCCAGTAGATTTCTTTTGGGGTGCTAAAGTGATGCAAGCAGGCGTTATTATCCCAACACCAGAACTTCAAAAAAAGCTAGTAAACTTGGTTGCCAGTCAGCAACACCTTTCATTGCACAACCCCAACTATTCGGTAGTGGCAAATCCGCTCAACAGTGAATTGCAAAACTGCACCGAGTTTACTTTGGATATGCTACAAGCAGCTATTTACGATACAACGGACATTTCTAGAATTAAGAGTAACAATCATGCTTACTTCGAGCCACAGCGGGTTCACATGAGCCGTTTTAAACTAGGATTAGGCAGCTTGTTTTCTGATGGTGTTACCCTGAGCGATCACCAAGGAAAAGTGTACACAGCCACCTTTTCATCTATTGCTCGCTTTATGAATAAATACGATTTAGCGACCAAGATTGTCGACATCACTGAGAGCGAGATCATCGAACGGGTAGAATAGCAAACGTGGCTAACGAAGACTGTATGTCTGCTCATCGTTAGCACTTAAACAGCATCACCAAAGGCATTTAGAATACGTTGTTTCGCGCTTTTATATTGAACATAGGCAGCGCTATTCAACGTTCTACCGTGCATGTTCATGAGCGACTTTGGTGTAGAAATTTCATGAGGTAGAGCATCCAAAATTTGCTCTGCACCTTTCGGATTATTACACGCTAGTAGCATATCGCATCCCGCTTCAAGGGCAACATGAGCACGAGCAACATAATCACCAGCAACGCTGGCTCCATGCATAGACAAATCATCGGAAAAAATTGCGCCTGTAAACCCAAGCTTCTCACGCAATATTTCTTGAAGCCACACACGAGAAAACCCAGCTGGCTGGCTATCAACCTGACTGTAAATAACGTGGGCAGGCATGATGCCACTTAAACGGTTGTCGCTAATAAGTGATGCAAAAGGCACCAGATCCAAAGCTTGAATATCAGCCAAACTGCGTTCATCAACAGGCAGTGCAATATGAGAATCAGGAGCAATACTGCCGTGTCCTGGGAAGTGTTTTCCTATGGCAGGCATACTCATCTCATCTAACCCATCGATAAGCGCGCTAGCAAGCGTAATTACCTGCTGGGGAGAGTCACTAAACGCGCGGTCGCCTATTACTTCAGAAATGCCGTTAACATCGAGTACAGGGGCAAAGCTAAAATCCACATCTAACTGTTTGAGTTCATACCCCATCACAAGGCCACACGCCTTCGCAAGTTCGATAGCGGCTTGTGGCGTTTTTGCAGTATCAGCGATAGCTCCCATTGCTGGCAATGGCGTGAATTGCTCTCTAAACCGCTGAACCCGCCCACCTTCGTGGTCAACAGCTATCAGTAACGGTTTTTTAGCACTAGCCCGAATATCTTTAATAAGTGCAGCAACTTGTTTAGGGTCAGCATAATTGCGACTAAAAAGGATAACACCGCCAGTCACTGGATGTGCTAGCTTCTCTCTTTCTTCAGCGCTTAGTTCTTCGGCTTGGCAATCAAGCATTAATGGACCCATAGGTACCTCATCAACAAACAATACTTTAACTTTACATCTTGTGCCGATAGGATAGAGAAAAAAGCGGAGTAACTCACGTGTTAAATTGGATTAAGTGGCTGGTTTTAAGCGTAATTGCCCTTGTGGTTATTGCTTTGTTAGGCGTCTATTTTTCAGTGAGACTTAGCCTTCCGCGATTAGAGGGAAATGACGCTTCGTCCTATGTCATCGCCCCTGTGTCGCTTGCTAGAGATAGCCTTGGTCATGCCATCATAAATGCCGAAAGTCGAACAGACGCTGCTTATGCATTAGGTTTTGCCCATGGGCAAGACAGGCTTTTCCAAATGGATCTTCAACGCAAAGCTGCCGCTGGCGAGTTGTCGAGCCTGGTTGGTCGTGTGGCTTTGTCCGTAGATAAACAAGCTCGGTTTCATCAATTTCGCACCCGCGCTAAACAGGTTTTTGAGTACCTTCCACAGTGGCAAAAAGATTTACTTATCACCTACACTCAAGGGGTTAACGCGGCAATCAATGAGTATTCCGTAAAGCCTTTTGAATATCTGGCGCTGGGTGGTGACATAGAAAAGTGGTCACCCGAAGACAGTATTCTGGTCGCATTTAGTATGTATCTGGATTTGCAAGGGGGTCAAATCAATCATGACTTAGCAAGAACAGTACTGAAAGACAAATTTGGCGATCACATCTATCAATTCATAACCCAACCAAGTAACTTTCAAGCAGCTCTCGATGGCAGTGTTTTAGCGCCATACACCATGGGAGTACCCGAGTTTCCACAAGAACTTCGCGTTCGTTCTGATAGCAACGAACAAGCAAGATATAGCGGTACTGAACCGCCGGATATTGGCAGTAATAACTGGGCAGTCACTGGGGCGTTAACCGAGACTGGCAGCGCTATGCTAGCCAACGATATGCACTTGGGGCTGCGAGTCCCCATCATCTGGTATCGAACACAGCTCAATTATGTGATTAATCAATCGTCAGTCTCTGTGACGGGGGTTACCCTGCCCGGCTTACCGGGTATCATTGTAGGAACGAATAACCACGTCGCATGGGGTTTTACTAACGCAAATCTGGATAACGTTGATTGGGTTTTACTTTCTCCCGATACTACCACTAGTATCGTTTCTGAAGATATCTTGCTTCCAAATGGTAAAGAAACCATAGAGCTCGAATTAAGTGAGTTTGGCCCAGTAAAGGAGGTCAACAGCCAAAAGTACGCATTGCGGTGGGTAGCCCACCAGTCATTTGCGGTTAACCTTACCATAAATAATATGGACCAAGCCCTTTCTGTAGATGACGCCATTGCCGTTGGACGATCTATTTCAATCCCAACACAGAATTTAGTTATGGTGGATGCTCAAGGCAATGCAGCCTGGACGCCCGGCGGTGCGGTTTTACAGAGAGATACTGCGAGCTTTACCGCCATAAGTGAAAGTGAAGCGTTAGCAACAACACCGCAACGAACTACTGATTTGCCCGTGTATCTGAACCCAGAAAATGGTCGAATCTGGACGGCCAATGCACGAGTAATTTCAGCCGATGACTACGAAAGATTAGGCGATGGTGGTTATGCCTTGGGTGCAAGAGGACTACAAATTCGAGACAGGCTATTCGAAAAATCAAGTTTTAACGAGAACGACTTTTATGCCATCCAACTCGACAATCATGCCGCGTTTCTTTCAACTTGGCATCGCTTATTGATCAACACGGTGCAAGACGGTGGCAGTGACTTTACACTAGACAGAGCGCTGCTCACTCAATGGGGGGCATGTGCATGCTCAGATTCTGTAGGTTATACCTTAGTAAAACACTTTAGACGTTCAGTGATCCAATCATTGTTTGGGCCTATTTTAACCCAAGTGGATGAAGTAGGTGCACGCAGCAGAACCTTGTTAAGAGGCATAGAGCCAGCCACATGGCAAATACTAGCCACGCAACCCGAGTCGTGGTTACCCCCGGGTTTTGCAACCTTCGACGAGTTTCTATTAGCCACTTATGAGCAAAGCCGCTCCGAGCTATTTGATAAATATGGTAAAAGTGAAGACTACAGCACTTTGCGTTGGGGAAATGTGAATAAACTAGCGGTAGTACATCCGTTTGCGGCTCAGATCCCTCTCGTGGGCGACAAGCTCAATATGCGTCAAGTAGAGGGTTTTGGCGATACTTACATGCCATCAGTACAAGCTCGAAGCTTTGGTGCATCACAGCGATTATTCGTAAGTCCAGGGCACTTAGAAGATGCCATATTGACCTTGCCCGGCGGACAGTCAGGTCACCCTTTGTCACCCTATTACACCGCTGGATTCGATGATTATGTCACTCAGGCTGCTACTCCCCTGCTTCCCGGTGACGTTGAAGCCGTAAGACATTGGTATCCGAAATCAGAATGACCCCAGCAATTAATTTACTCAAAAAGAAAAAAATACCACACGACGTGGTTAAATTTGAACATTCACCTAGCGCCACGGCTTATGGGTTGGAGGCGGCTGAAAAAATGAATGTTCCTTGCGAGCAAGTATTCAAAACCCTTGTGGTCAGCAATGACAACGCTCAATTGGCGGTAGCCATAATTCCGGTGGACAAAAAGCTCAACTTGAAGAAAGTCGCCAAGTCACTAGGTTTTAAGAAGGTCGCAATGGCTGATGGAAACCAGGTAGAAAATACTACAGGCTACATTCTTGGCGGTGTAAGCCCTTTAGCACAAAAAAAATCACTCAGAACCGTTCTGGACGATTCGGCAAATGAATTTGTACGTATTTACGTGAGCGGCGGAAGGCGAGGTGTGGAGATTGCCCTAACGCCTTCCGATTTGCTAATGATGACAAGAGGTATTCAAGCTTCTATCACCGATTAATCAGTGATAGAAGAACGCGATTTCCACTGCTCTCTTGCTAAAGCGATAGTTTCTTCACTTGGTGGTGAATCTGGAGACAGTGTTATGGCAATCTGCATAATAATGCTGTCTCGTTTTTCTAGTAAACTCTCGGCTTTGGGGAATAAATCCTGTGCTTCGGGATACATAGCTTTGAGATCATCTATGCCCTCCAAATTCACATATCTAGCTTCGAATTCATCATTGAATAAGGCTCGTCTAGCGTTAAAGATGACGTAGTCACGGCTGTGTGTTGATTGCAAATAATCCAAATCATCTTGCGACAAGTTTGCCGCTTGCGCCACCACCAGAGCTTTACTCAGCCATTCATCCACTAATTCTAGCTGCCCCGTTTTCACCGCTTCTTTTACCCCAGCTCGCAAGTCTGAAGCGCTTAAGATCTCCATTACCGATATTACGGGTATATAAGTTTCTTCAGTTTGTGTACGGGAAGCATCGACAGACAAATACACAAACCACGCGCCCACCATGCTTACTAGGATAGCCGCTAACAACAAAGGCTTTTTCAAAATAAACTCCGTTGTAAAGTGAACACGTGCTCACTTTACACTAACAACGAAAGGAAACAAAAAGAGCGAGTTGCCTCGCTCTTTCAGTGCGTAAAAAGCCCGCTATTTATTCATCTACAGGAGATGAATTCTCTACACGGCTTTTTAATTTTTGACCAGGACGGAAGGTTACCACTCGACGTGCTTTGATAGGAATGTCTTCACCGGTTTTTGGATTACGGCCAGGACGTTCGTTTTTATCGCGCAGGTCAAAATTTCCAAAACCTGATAGTTTTACTTGCTCACCTGATTCCAAAGCACTTTTAATCTCTTCGAAAAAAAGCTCTACCAGTTCTTTTGCATCTCGTTTGTTAATGCCTAACTTCTCGAATAGGTGTTCAGCCATCTCGGCTTTGGTCAATGCCATAGTTTACTCTCTTAACGCAGCCCCAAACTCAGATTCCAAAGCTTTTACCACGGAATCTACAGCTTGCTGAATTTCAGCTTCTTCCAAGGTTTTCTCTGGATCTTGTAAATGAAGTGACAAAGCAAGGCTCTTGTAACCAGGTTCAATTCCCTTTCCTTTGTACACATCGAACAAGTTTAGGCCAACTAGTTGATTTACGCCAAATTTTTCTATGTAAGAAAGTATATTTCCTACATGCACTTCATCTTTTACCGTAACAGCAATGTCACGGCGATTAGACGGGAAGCGCGAAACCGGTACTGCCGACGGTAAATTTCTGTCGGTTATCGCTTCTAATTCTAGCTCAAAAACAAAAACTCTACCGTTTACACCAAGCAATTTAGAAAATTGTGGGTGTATAGCTCCAATATAGCCAACTGTTTGGGTATTAAGCAAAATTTTTGCAGACATTCCTGGGTGGAGTGCGCTGTGCTGTACTTTTTCAAAGCTAATTTCGCTAGTTTTACCCGTTAATGCTAGCAATGCTTCCACGTCGGCTTTTACATCAAAGAAATCAACGGGAGCATCTTCCATATCCCAGTGTTCTTCATAACGACGTCCTGCTACTACACCACCAATTACTGGTTGTTGCAATACACCATTAGGTGCATTTTCATCCGGTAGGAAACGCAAACCCGATTCGAACATACGTATCCGATTTTGTTGACGTTTTTGGTTGTAAGCAGCCGCTTGTAAAAGACCCGTCCAAAGGCTAACACGCATGACCGACATATCGGCAGAAATAGGATGCGGAAGCACCATACCTTGGATATCTGGGAACAAAGCAGATTGTACTTTAGGATCAACGAATGAGTAAGTAATCGCTTCATTGTAGCCATTGCTCAATAGCAAAGATTTAAAGCTCGCCAAAGGTAGCTGTGCCTCTTTAGAAGGCAACATACCCAAGGTTGCTACAGGTGCCACATTAGGAATACTGTTGTAGCCATATACACGGGCCACTTCTTCAATGAGGTCTTCTTCAATAGCAATGTCGAAGCGATAACTTGGCGCTACAGCTTCCCAGCCCTGCTCGGTTTGCGTAACACGTAAACCAAGACGAGTTAGAATTTCTGTGACCTTTGCGTCATCGATATCGATACCCAACACGCGACTCAAACGGGCTTTCCGAAGTACCACGTTTGCTTGCGCTGGAAGTGAAGCTTCATCAACAGCTTCTACCACTGGACCAGCTTCACCACCACAAATGTCTAGAATCAAAGCGGTCGCTCGTTCCATTGCAGATTGTTGTAGAAGTGGATCTACACCGCGCTCGTAGCGATGTGAAGCATCCGTATGCAATCCATACTGACGGGCACGTCCCATAATGGCATCGCGGCTGAAAAAGGCGCTCTCAAGCAAAATATCCTTGGTTTCTGCATTTACACCAGAGTGTAAGCCACCAAAAATACCTGCAATCGCCAAGGCTTTGTTGTCATCGGCGATGACCAGTGTGTTGTCACTTAACTTGGCCTCAGTTTCGTCAAGTAGCGTAAGCGCTTCGTCTTTGTTCGCTAAGCGAACGTTAATGTTGCCATCGATGCTCGCCAAGTTGAACGCATGCATTGGCTGACCAAGTTCAAGCAACACAAAGTTAGTCACATCTACAATGGGGTCAATGCTACGAATTCCACAACGACGCAGCTTTTCGCTCAACCACAATGGCGTTGCGGCAGTAACATCTACATTGCGAAGTACACGCCCCAGATAACGAGGACACGCCTCTGGAGCACTCAAAGTAATAGAGATACTGTCTTCTATCGTGGCTGCTACGGGTGCAATGCTTGGCTCGCAAACATCTAAGTTATTTAACACACCAACTTCACGGGCAATACCGCGAATGCCCAAGCAGTCTGCACGGTTAGGTGTTAAATCAACCTCGATAGTATTGTCATCTAGGTCAAGGTATTCGCGAATGTCTTGACCAATTGGCGCATCTAGCGGTAACTCAATAATACCGTCGTGATCGTCGCTGATACCCAACTCAGAAAAACTACAAAGCATGCCGAACGATGGCTCACCGCGAAGTTTCGCTTTTTTAATTTTGAAGTTGCCAGGTAGCACAGCACCAACTACGGCAACGGCTACTTTTAGACCTAGGCGACAATTTGGTGCGCCACAAACAATATCAAGTAGCTCTTCACCACCCACATTGATTTTGGTGACACGAAGTTTGTCGGCATTGGGGTGTTGACCACACTCAACCACCTCACCCACAACAACGCCGCTAAAGTCACCAGCAACTGGGTCTACGCCGTCTACTTCGAGTCCTGCCATGCTCAACTGTTCAGACAGCTCGCTCGCTGAAAGTGATGGATTAACCCACTCTCTTAACCATTTTTCACTGAATTTCATGCTTTACTCTGCCTTAGTTGAACTGCTTAAGGAAACGAAGATCGTTCTCAAAGAACGCGCGTAAGTCATTTACGCCATAGCGCAACATGGTCAAACGCTCTACGCCCATACCAAAGGCAAAGCCAGTATATTCTTCAGGGTCGATGCCCACGGCTTTTAAAACATTGGGGTGTACCATACCGCAGCCCAATACTTCTAACCATTGACCGTTTTTACCCATCACATCAACCTCGGCTGAAGGCTCAGTAAACGGGAAATAAGACGGACGGAAACGCACTTCTAGCGACTCTTCGAAGAAGTGGTGTAGGAAATCGTGCAAGATCCCTTTCAGCTCGGTGAAACTCACGTTTTTATCCACCATCAGACCTTCTACCTGATGGAACATTGGTGTGTGAGTTTGATCGTAATCGTTTCGATACACGCGACCCGGCGAAATAATGCGAAGGGGCGGCTTTTCTGCTTCCATTGTGCGAATTTGCACACCCGATGTTTGCGTACGTAGCATCATATCTGGATTGAAGTAAAAGGTATCGTGGTCTGCACGCGCAGGGTGATTCGCTGGAATATTTAGCGCATCAAAGTTATGGAAGCCATCTTCGATTTCAGGACCAGTTTTCACAGAGAAACCAAGTTCACCAAAGAAAGACTCTATACGAGCAATGGTACGGCTCACTGGGTGCAGGTTACCCGGCAGTTCAGTACGCCCGGGTAAAGTAACGTCGACCGCTTCTTCTTCGAGTTTACGATTCAACTCTGCGGTTCTTAGTGCTTCACCTTTGACTGAAATCGCTTGCTGAATAGCTTGCTTGGCTTGGTTAATTTTTTGACCTGCAGCAGGACGTTCCTCTGCAGAAAGTTGACCAAGACCTTTTAACAAATCGGTAAGTTTACCTTTCTTACCCATAAATTCGACTCTTACTTGGTCGAGTGTGGCTGCATCTTCAGCAGCGTCAATCTGACTTTGTGCCTGATTGATAATCGCGTCAAGCTCCATGTTTTCCTCAATTCACATGATGACTGGTTTGCCAAATCGGCAACATACACATTACAGGGGTTGCCTGAAAATAAAGCCGCTAGTTTACACGAGTCACGAAGTCTACGGCTACCCTAGTTACCTGATATTGACTGATTTTCATCAAATAAGTGTAAAAATCGCCTGCGCGATATTTACCTTTCCTGTTGCAAAAGAAAATCTTGCGCATTTTTCAAAATTTCGTCATGGTGAAAGAAAAACAAAGTCCCCTACAATATGAACATAAAACATCCAATTCTTTGCAGTTTTACGCTTGCGATGAGCGGTCAGCTGTGCGCCACTGAATCAGACAAGTGGCTGCTGATAGACAATTTCGAATCGGGCCATTTAACACGGTGGCATCTTGTTGATACTCAAAACGAGACAAACCCCTTCGTTGAAAATCCGCAAGTTACCGAAATTCGAAGGGAAGATAACGGTAACCACTACCTCCTCAAAAAGCCCGCACGAGATGGTGTTGTGGGAAACAGAAAGGCATTGAGCTACCTTGAACTGCCTACATCCATTCCCGTTGGCGAAACCTACACGTTTTACGCACGAATTAACGTAGAAAGCTTTCCAAATAACCACGCTTTTGGACTCAGTAATCAGGCGCCTGTAAACATCGAAGAACTCGCCTACAACGCTTTTGAACCCACACTACGCGTTACCGACAAATTTGAAAGTAACGGATACAAAAACACCGGCGTTTTTATGGTCAAGGTCGACAGTGACGACAAATACCGTCAATACCAAAACATTATCAACCCCAAAACGGGTGCAGATGCATCAGTGATGGAGATAGGTACCTGGTATTCAGTGTGGACTGTCATTAATAATGCTCCGCTAGATGATGGCGGTCAAAGCTATGATGTCTACATGCAAGGTGGAGAATTTGACGTCCAAACGCTGGTGTACACTAGTGCGGATTTTAGAATGAAACGAGAACTTCCCTTGCAATACTTTCTATCGACCACCAATACAGGCCCCATCAAAAAGCCCTACGGGAACGGTGGTTTGGCCTATGACGATATGTATTTGAGTGCAGG
This sequence comes from Alteromonadaceae bacterium, assembly GCA_027013165.1. Lineage (GTDB taxonomy): Bacteria > Pseudomonadota > Gammaproteobacteria > Enterobacterales > Alteromonadaceae > Alteromonas. The sequence continues at coordinate 6,050 of JALUXV010000169.1, read as the reverse complement.
GGTGAACTTGTCGTTACCGGGAGATTAAAGCGTTCAAAGTGCTTGGCGATAGTCACCCTGTTCAGGCTCGACAGTAAAATTGAAAATCAGTAGCTAAGAGCATTTGCTGTGACGAATAGTCGATAATTGTATTTTAAGACTTCGAAAAAGAGCACTTATAGAGCGTCATAGAGTTTCGCGAATTCAACTCCAAAGTGCACCACTCGCTAAATTAGCGCAGCCTGGCGCAATTCATTAAATACCGCAACAGGTTGCCACAAGCCGAGGCAATTCATCGGTCTGGCATTTGATGCTCGTTCAATCTATCTAATTTGCTTATCTGTCACCTTCCTTAAATCGGCGCCTCTCCGGATGTAATGACGCAGCAAACCGTTGAAGTTTTTATTCAGCCCACGTTTCCAGGATGAGTAAGGATTAGCGAAGTAGATATCCGTTTTTAACCTCTCTGCGACCTGTTCATGGTCACAGAGTTCGCTGCCATTGTCTGCGGTAATACATTACCTCAATCTTTCCACAGCATACCCGCCATGAACCGAGCTACATCAGCCGCACTTTCCCAGGCAATTTCCGCACCAGAAATAGCTTAGTTTTACGATTTACTAGGCTGACAATTGCGCCCGAGGTCTGCTTCCCAAGACCGGTGTCAGCTTCTCAGACCAAAACCTATTTATCTTATTTACTAGGGCTAGGTGATGAACTACACCAACACGATTTGGAATAATCACCCGATTCGCACGGGCATACCCAATCTATTGATCAACTTTATGCATCAAGAGACAATGTCAACTCGTAACCCTCAAGGATGGTTTGTAATTTAAAAGCCTTGCCATAAGCGTTCCCAACCAGATTTACCAGTCCGTTTTGAGTCAGTGCGAGCGATGGATGTTTCGTAAATAGCAACGAATGGTGTTTCGAGCGATACCGAATTTACGGTTAATAGCTCGGATACTGTGACCTTGTTGATGTAGTGCATGAGTATCCACTATTGACTCCTGATTTAGTATTGCATCTCAACCACCGTTTCTTAATAACCGGTGGTCATTGTGCCTCAAGTGGGTCAACTTTAAATTGTCGTTAGTGGGCCAGTTTTACATTGCCGATGACAATCAACAACCAGGTCTTAGATCAACTCATTGTCCAAGCTGAACAATGATTGATAGCGATAGTCGTTGTGGCTAATACCTGAACATAAAGATGACAAACTAATACTCATTTAAAGTAATGTTTGCGCCATCTCTCGCTCTTAAGATAACTTTAGAGCTTTCTTTCGATCATCTTCTGGCGCATATCAGATTCAATCCGCTTCCAGGCACGAATCTTCTGCGGACGATCGTTCTCTCTACTAAAGCTATTTCAATCGTTTGACGTTACACGCTTCCATGCTACCTCACATTGACTTGTAATTACTGTAGGTACAATGCTGATAACGTGTTGTCGGCAGACTTCCTCAACTTTCATCGACTTGTTTGTACTCCCTGATGATATGAGTTCCTGTTTAGAATAATTTTTTTCTTAGTCTTCTTCTACTTCAATCATTGGAGAAGACTCCAATTATATAATTTTCGCTTTAAGGGAAGTAAACACTAGCCAATGTCAAGATGCTCTACATACGGTAAACTAGTAAAAGACTGGTGCCGAGTATAGCTCAGTAAGCTTATATCAAATCAAAAAAGCCAGTCGTTATGTTGACTGGCTATCGAAATTTTTAGTCAAAGTGTTGATTTTATTTAAATTTATTTTTTGCTCTCAGTGACAGAATAACTAGAGACATGAATAAAATTACCATACTACCTGTAGCAGATACACTTACACTAACAGAAGGTAATGTATTTGCAGAACCAGAAAGTATAAAATTATCGAAACCAGCGTTGTTTCCTCCACCTACACCAGATGCTGTCAATCGAAACACATAATCGTTTCCACCATCAAAGACGATACTGTTGAGGTCAAAATCAATCGACTTAGTAGCGACAAAACCTGGATCATTGTTGTTACCAACAAAAACATCGATAGTGTTTGAAAATATCGAACTCAAGCCGTCGAATATCTCTAAAGAAAAACTTAGGTCACGTTGGGTACTTTGAAGAACTCCACTATTTTTATAAATAGAGGCATCTAAAGAGAGTGCGTCTAGCGAGATGTCGTCTACTAGAGAGCTTGTAGTTACCATTACGTCGACAAACCAACTACCTTGTGTATGAATGTTGTATTTGACAGCGAATACGTCGTTAAAGTTTCCGAACAAATCAAGTGAATTAAGGCCAAGATTTTGTGGGTCAAGTACATTGGTCACACTTAGGCCGTTCTCGGTCCAAGCTACATTAGTTACATCTCCTGAAGTACCAGTAAAATCCGAAGATAGAATTACAGCAGCGCTTGCTGGTATAGCCGAAGATAGCGTCACAACTGCTAGCGTTGCCTGAAAAAACTTTTTAAACATAACAGCTCCGAAAGAGTCGGTAATTAAAACTAATCCACAAAAAGCATTTATTATGCCAAAAAATAAATAGACATTAAAAACAATAACTTAAGCGTTATAGGTGATATCATAATTTTCCTAATGTAAAAAAACAGACACAAATTGCGTTTTTAATTGCGTAACTGTGCACACTCAGAATACCGCTTAACTAACTCCTACTTCAATACTCAAAACGCTTACTGGTCGGTCTAACAGTTTCCATTGACTCTAGTCGGTTTGTTTCGCGTTACCTAATTTGTCTTTTGGTACCGAGAATAGCTATTGTATTCCTTAGATTAAACAGCATTAAACACGGTTTAACGAATCCATTCATAGAGTAAAGCAGATCTATAATATCGACACGCATGGCGCAATTTGACCTAATTGATTTCTCCAAGAACGTACCAGAACAAAACACCATGCGTGATATGTCGATCTTACATGATTTACACAAAAATCAATGCCCTAATTTAAATCAAAAACGTCTTGTTCACGGCACCTAGTGTAGTATCCACTTCCCCTAAACTGACGGGCCCCCAAAAAAAGATCCATAATTATGATGAAATCGTGCATGATTTTACTGTCGAAAGGGGCAATATATGAAAAAAACGGTTTTCAGTGGAACAGATAGTTTCTGCAATTAAACAGCAAGAAGCAGGCTTAACAGTAGCTGACATTAGCCGGAAAATGGGTGTTGCCGAAGGTACATTCTGCGCTTGGAAGAAGAAGTATTCCGGACTGGCGTCGGATTAGGTTTGAGAGATGAAAAAACTAAAAGCCGAGAATGAGAAGCTTAAGAAAACCGTAGCTGATACAAGGTCATGCTTCAAGGTCTAAATAGCCGAAAGTGGTAAGCATATCGCAGCGAAGAAAAGCGGTACGCTATCTTACTGGTAAATACAGGATAATCGAACGTTGAGGCTGCCTTTTGATAGGTATTAGCCGAATTGGATGTCGTTATAGTTCCAAAGCACCAAAACAAGAGGGGCTAAGACGACGCATTATCGACATAGCCAATTCTCGGTTCCGATACGGTTATAAACGTATCCATGTGATGTTGAAACGAGAAGGCTTCCAGCTGATACTTAAGCGTCTTAAACGTAAAGTAATTGCCAGTCACCGCAAGCGGACTATAGAGCTGCGAGCAGGGTAAACAAAGCTTGGGCAATGGATTTTGTAAGTGACCAATTATCCGACGGTAACAAGATCCGCAGTCTTACAGTAGTAGATACTTATAGTTGTGAATGCTTAGCGACCTATGTATGCATAAGGTTGAGAGCGGAAGATGTCAATCAGGTTCTCACTGATATATGTCGAAGAAGGCAAAAGCCAGTGAGAATTCATTGTGATAATGGGAGCGAATTCGCGAGTCAAATGACCGAGTTATGCGCCTACAGCAACGAAGTGAAGTTAGCTTTTTCAAGGCCAGGAAGACCAATTGATAATGCATTCATAGAATCTCTCAATGGGAGCTTTAGGGATGAATGCTTAAATTGTCATTGGTTTGACTCGCTGAGAGATGCTAAATTGAAAATTAATGCTTGGAGAGCGGATTATAACGAGAGTCGACCAAACTAAGCACTGAATAATCTGTCGTCCAATGAAATCGTGGCACAGATACAAAATGAACAGCGCGAACTCATTTAGTTAATGGTTCTAATAACGGGGACCGGTCAATAATATGAAAATCTCATTGAGAGATTGGTGCTAATTCAGGGGAAAGATCAGTGTCGTATATGTCGACTTAAAAACTGACAATCATTTAACTATAGTTAGCTTTTTTCTTTAAGTCATTTATAGTTTGTCGATTGTTCGTGTAAAAAATTGTTTTAACCAGGGAAACTAGAAACCTAATGAACAAGAGCTCATTGAAAACAAAGGCATTGTCTTCTATTGGCTGGTCCGGCTCGATCCAAATTGCATCACAAATTTTAAACTTTCTGCTTGGTATTGTCCTAGCGAGAATGTTAACTCCAGACATGTTTGGGTTAGTGGCTATGTTGCTAGTATTTACCTTTATTTCTGAACTACTCAGTGATTTTGGTTTTAGTGCAAGCTTGATTCAAAAAAGCGAAGTTACTAAAGACGAAGCATTTTCTTGCTTTATTATAAATTGTCTAATAGGGCTGAGCTTTACGTGCTGTTTATCCTTGTTTAATTACCAGTTAGCGGATTTCTATAATGAACCATTTCTTGAGATTTTAGCTTTAGCAATAGCCCCGATTTTTCTAATCAACGGTACCTGTAGTGTACCCAGTGCCTTATTGTCAAGGGAATTAGAATATAAAAAGATTTCTATTATACAACTTATTGCTGTTGTATTAGGTTCGATATCTGCAATAGTTTGTGCGTTCTTTGAATTTGGTGTTTGGAGTTTAATAATTCAACAATACGTTACTTCAACTCTGAGAGCGACTTTATTGTTATACTCGTCGAGCTTTCGTGTTGGACGATTTAGTTTACTGGTTCTCAAACCCCTTATGAAATTCAGCGCTAGTGTTTTTACAACGAAACTTATACAGCAGGTTGCTCAGCAAACAGACAAAGTTCTTGTTGGGAAGTTTCTTGGTGCGTCAACTCTTGGCTATTATTCCAGAGCATATTATTTAACTGCCTTCCCAATAACGAATATTACACGGGTTGTTACAAACGTAATGTTCCCAGTGCTGAGTAGAATAAAAGATGACCTTTCGAAGGTTAACGAAGTTTACTTTAGATTGGTTGGTATGATTGCCATCTTGACATTCCCAGTTTTGATGGGTATGGCGTTTTTGGCCGAAAATATCATTTTAGTTTTGTTGGGTGAAAAGTGGCTGTCTATGACTCAGTTTTTTATATTTTTCAGTATTGCTAACATATTTTCTACTATTGGCCAATTATGTGGACCATTTTTTCTCTCTCAAGGCAGAGCTGATTTGCAACTAAAGATTAATTTTTTTACACAGCCTGTTAGGATTTTATTATTAGCTTTAGGGGTACACTGGGGAGTGAAAGGAATTTTTTTAGCATACATGGTCTCAACGTTTTTGAGCTTCCTTACCCCACTTTTGGTACTTACAAAAGTAGTATTGAAAAGTAATGTAATCTCTGTTTTCGCTAAGCTATTTAAACCTTTTTTTGCAAGCATGTCTATGCTTTTGATCTTAGTGTTATTTAACTATATATGGCCTGTCGAAAATCCATTTTATCTAATTGTCGTCCACAGTATTACTGGACTATTCATTTATACACTGGCTCTAACTCTGCTTAATGATTCTTCTTATTTTGAGTTAAGAGGAATGTTCTTGGCTAAAATTAATGCAAGAAGATAATCTATTGTTCTGGGGGATCACCTCATAATTCAGTCATCCCTGTAACGTGTACCCGCTGAATATATTGGGCTATTGCCCAACGAATTTCCGACATTGAAACGGGATAGTCTTTCTGTCGTTTTCGCACCTCCCGGCCTAACCTCATCAATGAGAGCACAGGGAGGTGTCGGATAGTATTGGCCTGGAATGCCCTTTGCCAATGATGATTTCGTGCAATGATTCCGATCAGTCGTAACTGTTCTGCACAAGTTTTTCAGGACACTTTTCTAGTGAGCGTCCGA
>JALUXV010000168.1 GCA_027013165.1 Alteromonadaceae bacterium | reverse complement strand
TTTACTAGTACGGGACAACAAATGACCATCACTGCATTTAGGACAACTCACATGAGTGTCTTCTTGGCTTTTTAACGGCGATATATAGTGGCAATCGGGAAACTGCGTACAACCCAAAAACATACCATAACGCCCCTTTTTTATCGCTAAGTTAGCGCTGCATTCAGGGCAAGATGAGCCGCCTAATACTTTTAGTACAGAAGTTTGGTTGTCGTGAAGGGGTTTACTAAATTCGCAATCTGGATAGCCAGAACAACCCAAAAAAGGGCCTGATTTGCTGTGTTTAATTTGCAGTGGTTTGTTGCATTCTGGGCAATCGCCATAAGACTCCAGCGCATGTTCATGCGCTGAAAACAAAGAATGATCAATCTTAGACATGGTTAATGGAGTGTACCGTCCGGCTCTGCAAACAATAAGTCTTCCATTTGAGCGTACGCTTTTTCCTTTCCGGGTACATTAAATAGCACCATAAGCACCACCCATTTTAAATCTTCCAAACAAAACTCGGTGGAATCAATTTCCATTACGCGATCTATCACCATTTCTCGTGTTGAAGCGTCTAACACACTTACCTGCTCAAGGAACAACAAGAACCCCTGACATTCAACGTCTAAGCGCATTTGCTCTTCATAAGTATAAATGCGGCTTACACTGGCACTCATGCCCTTACAAAAATACGGCTTGATGTCAGTCTCTTGTAAAGCAGCGAGCTTCTCTAACCAAGCTAAGGCTTTATAGATTTCGTCGTGATGGAAACCGGCACGAACTAACTCTTCTGTTAATTCATCTTGGTCGACTCGAATTTCCGTTTCACTATGAATAAAGTTTTCGAAAAGATACATGAGGATGTCGAACATGTTATTTGCCCCTCAATTTAACATAGCCACCAGGAACGGAAGCTACTAAGCCACGCAACTCATATTCTAGTAATACTGCCATAGCGTCTTGGACTGGCATGGCGCTGCGTTCGGTAATAACATCAATAGCGGTGATGTCATAATCCACACTATCTAATAATTTATCGGTTGCCAAGCTATTAACTTCACTTTTTTTTGTAGTTTCACTATCGATTGATGCAGGTTGCCAAATATATGAAGGTAACGCTGACAGAATGTCATCAACACAGGTCACCAATGATGCGCCCTGTTGTATTAACCAATGACAACCTTCTGACTGAGGCTGTAAAATATTGCCGGGTACTGCAAAAACGTCTTTTCCAAGATCTGCGGCCAATTTCGCAGTAATCAAGGTACCACTCTTAATTTTAGCTTCTATGACCAAAGTTCCCATGCTTAGCGCAGCAATAATTCTATTGCGCTTTGGAAAGTGCCAAGATAATGGGGCCGTTTGAGGGAAAAATTCCGTAATTACAGCTCCTCCAGCGTCGACAATACTTTGCGCTAGTGATTGATGACGTTTTGGATACACTAGATCTGGGCCAGTAGCCGTCACCGCAAGCGTTAAACCACTCGCCGCGATTGCCTCGTTATGCGCAACGCCATCAATACCAACAGCAAGTCCACTGGTTACTGTAACGCCTTGTTGAACGAGTTCTCGACTAAATCGCCGTGTTGTTTCCTTGCCTTGTAAACTGGCATAACGACTGCCCACAATCGCAATTTGAGGGCTTGCCAACACCTTTATATTACCAGTGACAAACAATACTAAAGGTGGCTGAGATAGCTGCTTTAATACGTCTGGATAGTCCGCGCTTTCATAGCTAATGATGTGATGGTATGAACTGCTTGCTTCCCATTGTTGAGCTAACCGTATTTTGTCTGGCGATAAGGCATCTAAATAGTATCTAGGTAGCTTTTGCGACGCGACTAACTCAGGTAGCGAATCAACAAATAGCTCTACCGATAATGAAGTTAATGCTAGGGCTTGTAACCACTGTTTTGCATTTACTTTGTCAGATGACGCTAGCAACAACCATGCGAGCGTTCTATGTGATACACCAATTTTCGCCATGTTCTTCCACATACTAAAGTTTAAACACGGCGATATCAGTTAAGGATGTGCGACTATCATCCCCCTTCGAATTCCCTTGTCTGCCCGTGTAATTAAGCCAAAACTCGCACCATCGAAGGTTTTAACAACAACTAACTCCCCCACCTTTACCGCGGGTTGTTCAACGATATCACCGATAAGACTCCACGTACCTAGCGACGATTTGTTTTGATAAGTAGGCGGATTTCCAACTAGGATGTCGGGTCCTTGAGAATAAATCCCCATTGCGGTACCCGGTGTGACATGGTGTAACGAGAGATCGAGCACAACTACGTCGTACAAACCCAACATTTCATAATCGTGTAAATCGCCAATCACAAAACCTCTTTGGTCAGTCGCAGCAGTTAGCGCAATATCATCAAAAGAGTCTGGTAACATGGGCGCCAATTTATCCCCTTGTCGAACTTCTCGATGAGAAGAGACAATAGTGACCATTCGCGTTTGCTGTGAACTTAGCCTTTCTTGTTGTGCTTGCGCTACTCGCTCAACCCGAACACCTACCACCTCTCCCTGCATATTTTCAATGCTAGCGTACCTCCGTAAGATATTTAACTGACCATCTGTACTGGCTTGCAGCTCACTGATCAAATTATCACCTACACTAAATTGGGTCTTTCCACTGTGTTCCCCTAGTACTCGGGGCAAATCGTCGTATTCCTGCTCGCTCATCAGCAGTAAGGCATTTGTCAAAATATCCAATTGCTCCGACGAAAACATAGGTATAGGTTGGGGCTTTTGCGTTATCACCCCCTCGGGGCTCAACACACGGTGAGGCTTAGTTCGTACAACGCTCAAAACGGGCACACCATCTTGAATTTGAATACTTAGAATGTCTCCGGGGTAAATTAGGTGAGGATCATTTAATTGAGTGTTTCTGCGCCATAGTTCAGGCCATTGCCAAGGGT
>JALUXV010000167.1 GCA_027013165.1 Alteromonadaceae bacterium | reverse complement strand
TCCGGCTGTGAACTGCCATTGGGGTTTAGCTTCTATTCGAGCCAGTTCCATTTGCGACTGGGCGATACGCTGGGCGCTAACGAACTGTTGTAAGCGAGGATTTTGCTTGAGCTGTGCCAGTTGGCTTTCAACCGATGGAACAGCCGGTACGCTGAGCAAATTGCCGTTCAGATAATAGTTCTGAGCGGAGTTACCCCACAGCGAGGCCAGTTGATACTGACTGGCCTTGAGTTCATGTTCTACGTCTTCTACGGCCAATTCCCGGCGTATCAGCTCTGCTTTTGCCAGTTGTACCTCAACACTTGAACTCTTACCGGCTTTCACTCGCTTGGTTATAGCATCTACCACTTCTTTTGCCTGAGTTGCAGCCATCTGATTGAGCTTAAGACGCTCTTGCTTAACCAGAATATCGATATAGTGCTTGGCCACCAATGCAGACAAATCGAGTGCTTTAATCTGCTTTTCAAGTACCAGTTTTGCGGCTTCGCTTTTTGCGGCATTCACCCTGCTATCGATTTGTTCCTGCTGTAACAACCACGAATACGTCAGTGTTGATTGCGTGCTTTTTAGCGCACTATGTTCACCCGTACCCATCGCATCTTCAATCATCAGCCCTATTTGGGGACGTTCACCGACACCAGCTTGCTGAATACGCCCCTGCCAAACTTGCTCCTGTGACAGTAAAGCCTTCAATTCTGGGTGATAATTTAAGGTCATCATCACGGCTTCAGGTAGGCTGATAACCTGAGAAGTTTCCTCTGATGCGGTTGTCGCTGATAAGAGTAAACCAACTCCAGCAAGTACAGCAGAAAACCGATAGCCAATCGGTTTTTTACTCTTGCGTTTACAAAGAATTTCTTTCATTCCCAGTCCTTACTTAATGGGTGAAAAAGGTTTCGATAATGTGGTGGAGACTATCAACCGTAGAAGCGGTTAACAGAGGCGCAGAAGCAAACAATATGATTGCAAAGCCCACTGCTAGTCGGGATGGTGATGTCACCGGGTTAATGAGGCATTGCACGCGCACAGTGGTTTGGTCATTGCCAAAGTAGCTTGTTTGCAAGCCATCGCAGCAGTTGTTTTGCATAGAGTCTATGCTTCGCTGCATACGCGCGACATTGATTAGGGTTTGAGCAACATCTAGGTTGTCATATTTCTTGGTCACTGCACTATCAGCTACCTGCTCAGTCAATAACGTAAATTGTTGTATCAGTTTTCGCTTAACAGTAGCGGGAAAAAAAACCGCAAATGTTGCAAAAGCAACTTTGAGTAACGGATCGCGCGATTCAACATGCGCTATTTCATGGCAGATGATTATATCTAACTCGTGCTTATTAACCCGCTCTTCAAGCGCGGTAGTGACATAGATTTTTGGAGAAAGTAACCCAGTGGTAAAGGCTCCTGATATTGATAGAGGCAGTGAATAATAACCCTGCTTACCGTTAGTTTGCTTGAATTTAATATCAGATAAGCCTATCAAATCTGAAATTGCTGATGATTGTTTTCTACGAATATAAACAGTGTTTGCCATTGACCAAAGCAAATAAGCAGAGGCCGAGAATAAGGTAACTGCATGCCAACTGGTGAAACTAAAAAGATCTACGTGGTGCCAGTGTGCAAAGTCGTTTAGCCAAGCTCCCGGGGAGATGTCTTGCTGCCTCGGCCAGAAAAAACCTATGCAACTGATTGCGATCCACCATGGTGCAGTTACTAATGACCACAAGATGACTTTGCGAATCCCAAAGGTGACTAGTGCTATTCGGTGAAGAGTGAATGGTGATATAACGGCAATAAAAACCACACTTATAGCAAATGCCAGCACAGCAATGCTTAATAAATTCAGTGTTATTGCCAGATTTCCCACCAACATGTTAGTTAGTTCCCTTTGCGCAACTTGCGTTGTTGTTCTATCAACTGCTCCAGCTTATCGAGCTGGGCATCATCAAGATTTGCTGAAGCTGAACTAAATGCTGCAATTAAGCTATGCTCACCGTCTTCAACAAAGTCGCTGGTTACATTGGTAATGAGCGTCGCTATCAGTGCTTCTCTGTCTACTTTTGCCCGATAACAGTAAGCATGCCCCTGTTTAGTTCGGCTTAACAAACCCTTTTTAAACAGACGATCTAGCGTACTCTGTATAGTATTAAGTGAGTTTCCACGAGACAATCCAAGCACCGCATGTACTTGTTTTGCGTCAGCTTCAGTCGTGTTCCACAGGTAATGTAGTACCTGTTTTTCTAATTCACCTAACTGCATACCACTTCTCTTTTTCAACATTGCGAACTATAGTGACAGAATAAAAACCGATAGGCAATCGGTTTTTTTTGTTCGGAGAAAATGATGGGTTGGATAATCGTAAAATATTTAGTGACTGCTGCGGTCGTTGTAGCTGCAACTGAAATTGCGAAGCGCAGTGATAAGCTTGGTGCATTGATAGTCGCACTTCCAATAGTGACCATTCTGGCAATGATTTGGCTATACGTTGAAAAACAACCAGTTGAAAAGATAGCGAACCATGCTTGGTATACTTTCTGGTACGTAGTTCCTACATTACCAATGTTCTTAATATTTCCCTCACTTCTTTTTCGCTTTGGATTTTGGCCGGCATTAGCGATGAGTGCTGGGATAACAGTGGTGTGTTTTGGGGTATTTGCACTTGTTCTCAAGCTAATTGGAATCAATCTGATATCTTAACTTACTAAATAGATTGGCATTTTTTTAACATTTTTTGAATGTCCGATTTTGCCACAAATCGGTGGTTCGACGTCTCGACATTGACCGTCTGCTATTTGTCTAAAGCAGAAACTAATAACACATTAAAAAAGACTCACATATGCGCTTGTGAGTCTCTTCAACTGATAGGTGTGTTGTCTAAATTGCTAACTGTTATTCTAAATCTACAGCAGCGGCAAACC
>JALUXV010000166.1 GCA_027013165.1 Alteromonadaceae bacterium | reverse complement strand
AGAGTTTGTTAAAGTGCTTGCGGTAGTGCCCCAGGGGGCTTCTGTAAAAGTGACGGCTGGTAAACGCTCAATGACACTAACGCCGTCAGACTTAGAGCATTATCACGGAGAGCGAGGTCGAAGAGGCAACAAATTACCACGTGGACTACAACGGGTAGATGATATCGAAGTTATCAATCAGGATGGCGCAGTAGAAGTACCATCGGAATAGCCGCTAAATAGATTTACCATTCGATGAGTGGGGTGGAGTCGTTCGCTTGTTCCACCCCAATTATCTCCCTATTGCTCACCTCAGTTAAAATCAACAAAAAGTACTTGATGAAAATCAACATGCGCTAGAAGTTCAACTACACTTTTCTTTAGTGGATTGAGGAAGAGTTTATGTTGGGAATTGTGTTTACATCGTTGGTCGAAATGTTGGAAGAGCAAGTCTCTTTCGAGTTTGCCGACGAGGTATTACAGGAAGCAAACCTAACGAGTCATGGTGCATTTACGTCTGTGGGTTATTATCCCTTTGAGGAAATAGATAAAATACTCACAGTTTTAACCCATAAAACGGGTAAACCTCTCGAACAGCTTCTGTTTGAATTTGGCGTTTATCTATTTGGTTGTTTAGCTAGCGCGCATGAGCAAGTGCTCAGTCGTGCTCACACTTTATTTGATATGCTGGAGCACTTGGACGACGATATTCACGTTCAAGTTAAAAAGCTCTACCCTGACGCTGACCTCCCCAAATTTACCGTGATAGAGCGCACAGATGCATATATGCGTTTGGGGTATTACTCAACTAGAGAGCTCTACGCATTAGCTGAAGGATTAATGCATGCGGCCGCTGTGCATTTTGAGCAAGCCATCAATGTGGTGGTTGAAAGAAAGGAAAAGCCTTATCACTTTGAATTTCACATTTCGTTGAAGTAGGGGAGTGATGTGGCCGACAAAACTTCTACGTTATCCAATGAAAAATCGCTACTAGAACGAAGATTACGTCGAGAAAAAGTTGCTCGTAGCGCCGCTGAAGCATTACTAGAAAGTAAAAGCACTGAGCTGTATCTGGCATTAGAGAAATCAAAGCGCGCTAAAAAGCAGTTAGAGCTCGCCTTATGGGCGTCTCAAGAGTCTTTATGGGATTGGCAAGCACAGAGCGATATTTTGAAGATCAGTACCTTTTCAATGAACTCAGATGATGTCACTGTTTGGTCGGGTACACCTATTGAAATTATGTCTAAGGTTCATGAAGATGACTTAGACAACTTGCAGTTTCACTGGTCTCAAGCGGTTTTTGGTGGAAAGGAGCGGGTCGAGTTTTCGTTTCGTTTGAAGCTTTCGTCCGACTTTCAATGGGTAAGACTACGGGGACGGGTGTTGCGTCGCGGCAATGCCGGAGAGGCTCTTCATATTGTTGGGACCACGAAAGACATAACTACTGAACGAGAAGCTGAGCAGTCATTTCAGTTAATGGCATCGGCATTTTCTAGCTCCAGAGAGCCAATGGTCGTCTTGTCCTCTGAGTTAACGATTACCGAATGCAACAATGCCTTTGTTCACCTTGTTCAGGCCACTGACCCGTGTCAGTGCCTTGGACAGCCATTTAATACCTTGTTGCAAGGGCAAAAAGTACGTCACGATCAACTCAACTACGACAAGAATCAACGTTTTGAAACGAGTATTCGTACTCAACAAGATCAAATCATCCCTGTAGATGTTTCCATCGCATTATTTGAATCCCACCTGCAAACAAGCTCACACCTTATTGCAACGTTACGAGATATCAGTGAGCGAAAAAGTAATGAGGATCGTTTGCGACAGATGGCACTGAATGACGATTTGACAGGGCTAGGAAATAGAAACGCGCTGAGTGAGGCATTAACAAAATTTCAGCACCATCACACCCCTTTTGTTTTGTTGTTCATCGACCTTGATGGTTTTAAGGCAATTAATGATACCGCAGGACATGAGAGGGGAGATGCAGAACTGAGAAGTGTGGGGAGCGTATTGTCTCAACAGTTTTCGCGAATAGAGGGAGTTGTCGTACGGTGGGGAGGCGACGAGTTCATTGTGGCTTTACCCCTTGCTTCTATGGAGATGGCAGTCACCCAAGCCAATCAGTTTATTGAAGCTCTTGAAAAGGTGAACATCATCATTAATGGGATTCATTTGAGCCTGTCGGCGAGTATAGGTGTAGCAGCCTATCCTGAACATAGCACTACCATTGAAGGGGTGTTACAGCACGCTGATGCCGCCATGTATCAGGCAAAAAACTCAGGAAAGGGCCAAGTTTTTATTTATCGAGAAGGGCTGCATGAAAGTATAAAGCAGCAGGTGAGTATGCTTAACGAACTTAAGCGCGCCGTCGAGCATGAACTACTCGATTTCTATATTCAGGGTAAATATGACACTCGAGGAAAGCTCAGGGGAGGAGAGGTACTGTGCCGGTGGATCTCAGGCTTACATGGCGCAGTTTCACCTACTGTCTTCATACCTATTGCGGAACAACATCAACTCGACAAAGCCATTGGTTTGCAAGCACTAGAGGCTGCTTGTGAATACCTCATTATGATGGAAACCCAAAGTGGGTACGCAGTGCCCTTATCCATCAATATAAGCGTGAACCAAATGCTTGATCCCGAGTTTCCATTTCAAGCGGTTAGCGTATGTGACAGCCATCAAATTCATCCCAGTATGATTGAGCTTGAACTCACTGAATCCATATTTATTAGAGATAAGGCCGCGGCAATTGTGGCACTTAATGCATTACGAGAAGCAGGCTTTAGGCTCTCGTTAGATGATTTTGGAAGTGGTTTCTCTTCATTGAGCTATCTGAGAAGCTTTGAGTTTGAAGTGGTGAAAGTCGATAAAAGCTTGATAAAGGATATTAATGCAAACAGCAAAGGGCTCGCCTTGTTCAAAGGCGTTGTTGCCATGCTGACAGGACTACAAATCGAAATAGTCGTAGAAGGGGTTGAAAATGAAAGCTACTTGCCTTTTATGCAAGAAGCCGACGTGAATCTTATGCAAGGGTTTTACTTTGATAAACCCATGCCATGCGAGCAGTTCTTAGCGAGAAATTTTTAAAAGATTTACAGTAAAACTCTGAGGCTTCCTTGCCTCAGATGATTATCAAGTATATCCGCTTATTTGGCGTTAGTGCTCTCAAAAATCTTGTCGGCTGATGCCGCAACAAAACCCTGATATAACTCACCATTTGCCATAGGATAGCGCTGAGCAAATTCATAGAAACAGCTAGGTATAGCTTGAGGCGCTTCTGTGAATGCAACTTCGGCGGAGTCTGCCATGGTAGAAGACTGTGCCAAACAAACCTCTACACCGCCTTTTATCTCACCGCCAGACGTATTTAAAACAAAGCCAGCGTCTTTAAGCTTGTCATTCACACCCGATAACGTTTGGTTGTTCGACAAATGATTTATACTCACAGTGAAGTGGTTTGCCCTAAAGCCCCATGCGGCCATCCATGCAGCGTATTCAGACTCTTCTAGCAAGCGTGTATAGTCTGCGTGGCTGATGTCCCAATGACGACCTGAGTATAAGTAGTTATCTTGTGTGGTTGCTTCAGCGTCCATTTGCTCAACAAGCTTACCTATGATGGTTTGCGCTTCGTCTGAGAGTTCGTGAACTCTTAGTTCACTGATAAACACCTTAGGTTTGGTGGTATCTGGGTGCTCAAAGTGCTTTGCAGTAAGCTTTTTGGACTCAAAGTTATAGTCGCCTTTGTCTTCGTATCCCAGCGCAAGAAAATGGGCTGCAAGTGTGCTCAAGCGAGTTTTTTCCAGCGCGAAGGTGCGAAAAGCAACGTGGTCGTTAACGATATCCTTTGATTGCTCGTCTGCAAGTAGCTTATGTATCTCAAGCGCGGATGGCGTTATCGCTACATAGTCTTCCCATAAATTTGCAAACAGTGTGTCAACGTTATTATGCATGCGTAGGGTCCTGTCGTTAGGTTTTTATTTTTCTAGAGTGTTAAACCTGGGCTAAGCGCACCAGGAATTGTGACTTTATCTAGTTCTACCGATGCTACGGGATATGCACAGTAATCCGCGGCATAGTACGCACTTGCTCTGTGGTTGCCACTATCACCTATGCCACCAAAGGGAGCTGCACTGCTGGCACCGGTGATGGGGCGGTTCCAGTTAACAATACCTGCTCGAATGTGATTGTAGAAATACTGATAGTCGGCTTCGTTATCACCCAAGAAGCCAGCTGACAAACCAAAACTCGTGTTGTTGGCTTCTGCAATTGCAGTGTCAAAATCAGTGTAACGAATCACTTTTAATAGTGGCCCAAAGTGTTCTTCATCGGGTAATGCATCTAGCATATCAGTAACATCTATGATGCCAGGCGTAGCAAAGCCTTTATTGGTATCTGGCTGAGTAAGACGCACGAGTACCTTGCCGCCCAAGTCTTCAAGCTGTTGTTGCGCCGCTACCATAAGCCCTGCGGCTCTTGCTGAAATCATCGCACCCATAAAAGGTTGTTCTTCAGCATCATAGTCGCCAACAAGAATGGACTTAGTAACTTCTACCAAGCGATTGATCAGTGCATCGCCTTTGTCGCCCGCAGGTACAAATAGTCGACGAGCACAAGTACAGCGTTGGCCTGACGTAACAAATGCAGACTGTACAATGTCATGTACTACGGCGTCGGTGTCTTCAGCGTCTTTCACGATAAGTGGGTTGTTACCACCCATTTCTAGCGCAAGAATTTTACCCGGGTGTCCAGCAAATTGTTCGTGCAGTAATTTACCAGTACGAGAACTACCAGTGAAAAATAAGCCGTCAATGTTGGTATGCGACGCAAGGGCCTTTCCTGTTTCTACTTCGCCTTGAACGAGATTAAGTACACCACTTGGAAGCCCTGCCTTTTCCCATAGTTTTACCATTTCTTGGGCAACATAAGGGGTAAGGTCACTTGGTTTGAAAACCACGGTGTTACCGGCAATAAGCGCAGGGACAATGTGGCCATTGGGTAAGTGTCCCGGGAAGTTATACGGGCCAAATACGGCAACAACACCGTGTGGCTTATGACGAATAAAGGCCTTGCCCACTGGCATAGGGTTTTCTACATTGCCAGTACGTTCAAAATACGCCTTTTCAGAGATGGCAATTTTACCAATCATGGCACCAACTTCGGTTGCCGTTTCCCATTCTGGTTTTCCGGTTTCCTTTGCAATAACTTTAGTAAGCTCAGGTTTCGCTTGGTTGAGTAGCTCGCCGTATTGCTTAATAACAGCAAGGCGTTGTTCAACGGTGAGCGAGGACCACGCGGGAAGTGCAGATCGCGCCGCCTGGATTGCTGCATCTACTTGTTTTGATGACGCTGCGTTTCCTTCCCAAATAGCGATGTTTTTCGCAGGGTCTACAGAGGCGAAAGCCTGCCCTTCACCAGCGACCCAGTCGCCGTTGATAAAGTGAGTTGGTTGCATAATGGTGTCCTGTAGTTAGTCTCTGAATCTGACTGGAGCGAAACGTATGTGGTCGCCTTCTTTCACATTCAGTGCTGTTGCTGTTTCCGAAGAAATCACAGCATATTGTTTTTCTGTGTCGCACGTCATTTCAGTAGCTACGGCTCTGAAATCGGCAATAGACGTGTTAATAATATAGTGGGTTTGTCCTGTAGCTGCCTGCTCATCATTAACTTTTACAGGAAGCTTAGTGCTACTTTGCGCTGTTCGAATGTGGCTTAAGTTTGCTTCAACGGTAGGACCAGCATCGAAAATATCGACATATCCTCGATTACAAAAGCCTTCTTCTTCTAGAAGTTGGAGTGCAGGACGTGTTTTTGTGTGTACTTGTCCTATTACTGCTTGCGCCGCTTCACTTAACAAGTTTACGTAAATAGGGTACTTGGGCATGAGCTCAGCAATAAAGACCTTATTACCAATGCCCGTCATGTAATCTGCGGTTGGGA
The DNA here is from genome assembly GCA_027013165.1 of Alteromonadaceae bacterium. GTDB lineage: Bacteria > Pseudomonadota > Gammaproteobacteria > Enterobacterales > Alteromonadaceae > Alteromonas. The sequence continues at coordinate 9,985 of JALUXV010000166.1, read as the reverse complement.
AGTCCATTGAGAAAAAGTGTTCTTCTAACCATTCCCAGAATGGTGAACGGCCTTCTTCATCACTCACACCACGCATCTCAGCGATAACTGTTTCAGAGAAGCGCTCTTGGTGCTCAATCATGAACAAGAAGCGAACTTTTGATAAAAAGCGACCATTAACGCCACCCCTTGCTTGCTCGCGCAAGAAGAGCGTACAAATTTCAGTAACGCCAGTGTAATCGTTACAAAAGGTCAGAATGTCCACAGTATTGTGAATATTGAGCTCTCTAGAGGCATGTACCACTTTACTTAGGTGGTAGTGGTAAAAGGCATCGTCGATACCCACCGCTGCTTCAATTCCTGTGGTGCCAACGACTTCACCTGACACTGTGTCTTCCATTACAAAGAGGTAAGATTCGTCGCCAGGCTGAGTGACATCAAGTTTGTTGAACGAGCGCTCAGCTCGTTCAATTTTATTGCGTAGCAGCGTTTCGTTAACGGGCAATGACGTAAAGCCAATACCTGACTCTTCAGCAATGTTGTACAGAGCTTGATAATCTGACGCGTTGATTGGGCGAATTATCTTCATGTTCGCTTACTCAGTTAGTGATTATTCAGCGTTAACAACTGCAGCTACAGCACGTTCAAAGCGCGCTAGGCCTTCTTTGATGTCTTCATCTGGAATAATTAGCGACGGCGCAAAACGAACAACATTGGCACCTGCGACTAAGCACATCAGGTTTTCGTTTGTTGCTGCAACCATAAAGTCACGAGCGCGGCCCTGATATTTTTCATTCAACGCACAACCCAAAAGCATGCCTTTTCCACGTACTTCTTCAAAAACGTTGTATTTTTCATTGATTGCAGAAAGGATTTCTCTGAACAATGCTTCTTTTTTCAGAACGCCTTCTAGTACTTCTGGTTGGTTAACAATATCCAACGCTTTTTCTGCAACTGCACAAGCCAACGGGTTACCGCCATAGGTACTGCCGTGAGTACCGGCTTTAAGATGTGCACCGATTGCTGTTGTGGTTAGCATAGCGCCGATTGGGATACCACCGCCTAGAGATTTGGCAGTAGTTAGGATATCAGGGGTTACACCTAAACCCATGTAGGCGTACAAATCGCCCGTACGGCCAACGCCAGATTGCACTTCGTCAAAAATAAGCAGAGCATTGTGCTTATCACACAGTTCACGTACGCCTTTCACGAATGACGCTTCAGGAAGAATTATACCGCCTTCACCTTGCAACGGCTCCATCATTACCGCACAGGTATTGTCTGAAATCATTGCTTCGAATGCCGCTAAATCATTGTAGTCACAGTGATCAATTGCACCAGGTTTAGGACCAAATCCGTCAGAGTAGGCAGCTTGGCCACCAACAGTTACAGTAAAGAAAGTTCTGCCGTGAAACCCTTTGTTGAATGCAATGATTTGATTCTTGTCTTCACCGAACTTATCCAGTGCCCAACGACGGGCTAATTTAAGCGCTGCTTCGTTTGCTTCTGCTCCTGAATTAGCAAAATATGCTTTTTCAGCAAACGTGGCATCGGTAAGTTTTGCTGCTAAACGAAGCGCAGGCTCATTAGTAAATACGTTACTTAAGTGCCAAAGTTTATTACCTTGCTCAGTAAGTGCACCCACAAGCTCTGGATGGCAGTGACCTAAAACGTTTACTGCAATACCGCCAGCAAAGTCGATGTACTCTGCACCGTCTTGATCCCATACTCGAGAACCTTCTCCTCGCACTGGCACCATGCCTGCGGGGTTGTAGTTGGGAACCATTACATCATCAAACGTTGCGCGAGTAACATTCATATTTTTTACCTCTGCGTTATACACCTGTTGGTCTTTAAACCAGCAACTCTGGTGCAAAATGTGTACTAAATTGGCCGTAAGTATGCCACTTTTTTTGCCAGTTGTCTTGTTTGTATGCGGCTGTAGGCCGCTATATACAAGGACTTTGGCTTTATTTGCAATAAAAGTGAATAACTATTTAGGACTAAGCCATTCTGTTTGGGAATAGCTCGATTTACTACATAAAGATAACAAACTAGAGGGATCAAGGCTGTTTGGTATATGAGAGAATTCCCATGCAACAAGAAACACTAATTGAGGTTTAGATTTCTGGTTTGTTGCATGAATATCCACAAAAAATTTTTGTTATTCTTCTACCGAAGTTGTTGGAAGGGTGAAAATATCAACAGATTTTAAACTTTCCAACGCATTGATTGGATAAGATTGCGCGTTGAGGATGGGCTTCACCTCATTAAACTCCACAAGTTTAGACCTGTGTAGCATTCTAATTTGCGCATAGGTACTAGCTTGCTTAAGTATTTTGGGTAAGGAGCCATCAGTTAATGCTGTATTTTCGGCACATTCTCGCATGGCACCAGCTATGGGCAGACGCTTAAGTAACAAGTGCTCGAACATATCAGCGGACACTTTATACGCCAATTCTTCTTGTAGCGTTATTAAAAACAAAGGAGAAGGCGTAATTTGCTGGAGTGCAGAAAATTTGGAGGTCTCTTTGTCTTGTTGTGTTTCGCGTAGCATGTGTTGGTGCACCATATCAAATAAGCGAAAATACAAGCGAATGATGGCGCAGCGACCAAAAAAGCTGAACATGGAAAAAATGTAGGCATGGTCGCGATTCAGTGAATAAAATGGTGCCAGCTCGCGAGCGGTCACTGATGTTGCGTGGGCGAAACGGGTTAAATTGACTTTGATATTAGGGTAAGGATCTGTTACCTGCGGCATTGCACGCTTTAATATCAGAGAAGGAAGCAATACACGTAAGTTTTCTATACCAAGAAAGCTCAATGCGGTTTTCATGGTTTCAACAACAATAACCTTTCCTTTATTGTCTTTGCGACGAAATCTCGGCGAATTTACGATTTGCATTAAATCGTCATACAACCAGGGCAAGGCTTCAGCGTGAGGAAGTAATTTAGAGACAGAAGCAACTCGAACCGACAAGGCGTCGATCAACCCACCGATTTCTTCCGTTAACTGCAAGGTGTCTTGGAATACTTCAGAGGTATAAGACAAGCTTTCAGTCAGTTCTGACAGTAAAACGTCGTGGAGCTCATTGTTGACTTTCGCTACGTATGCCGCTTCGGATTGCGCTTGTTTCCGTTTACTCTCTCGAGCAATTTTCTCAACATCAAGTAAACGACGACGAGCATCGCCCTGCTCAGATTGATCAAATCTAACTTCCGCAGGACCTTGTTTACCCAATATCTTTTGTATTTGAGATGGCGAGATTAATAGCCGTTCGAATCTCTCATCAACCGAGGGTTTGGTTGACGTGGGATCTGTCATCGTAAACTTACTCCTGCTACTGATTCTTGCATGCTTTTCGGCATAATCTATAAACATACTACAAAGCCTACGAACTCGGGTACTAACAATTTAAAAACACGTTTGAATAATTTATCGGCAATTTCAGCGAAATCTTGACGTATTGTAACGATTATTATCAGCTAAGAGGTATGAACAGAGCGTTTAGGCTTTTGCTTTGCGTTTATAAAGGCTTGAAGAATATCATGACCGTGTTCGGTAAGCAGAGATTCTGGATGAAACTGTACGCCCCAGATGGGTAGAGATTTGTGGGAAATCCCCATTACTTCCTTTTTCCCTTCATTGGTCATACACCAAGCGTCAATAGAGAACACCTGTGGAATGGTTTCATGGGCAAGTACTAACGAATGGTAACGCGTGGCATTAAAACCTTGTGGCAGGCCTTCGAACAATCCTGTATTTGCATGCGATACAGGAGATACCTTTCCATGTTTAATTTCGAGCGCCGATGTCACTTGTGCGCCAAATACCTGCCCTATTGCTTGATGCCCCAGACAAACACCAAGCAGTGGAATTTGGCCAGCAAATTTTTCAATAACGTTTAGGCTAATGCCCGCTTCGCTAGGAGTACAGGGACCGGGTGAAATGACTAAATGAGACGGAGCGAGCTTTTCTATGTCTTCAAGGGTTATCGCGTTATTGCGCACCACATGCACATCACAACCCAGCTCGACAAAATAGCGAGCAAGGTTGTGAGTAAACGAATCGAAATTGTCGATAATCAGTAGCACCAAGGCGCTCCTAATGTCGAAGGGTAAAACTAGGGGCGAGGGATGAAACCGACAGCGTCATATACTTTTTTAAGGGTAACCGCCGCCTTTGCAGATGCCTTTTCAGCACCGGATTGCATAACTTGGTCCAAGTAGGTACGGTCATTGCGAAGTTGTGTATAGCGCTCTTGAATTGGCGTAATCAGCGACACTACTGCGTCGGCTACATCACCTTTCAAGTGACCATACATTTTATCTTCGTATTCTGGCACCAGTGTTTCTACCGTTTTACCCGTAACCAAAGAGAGCAATGTTAGTAGGTTAGATACACCTGCTTTTTCCGCTGGGTTATAGTAAATACGTGCTTGTTCGTCTGAATCTGTCACGGCCCGTTTTATTTTTTTGGTGATCTTTTTAGGATCTTCAAGTAGACCAATAAAGTTGTTTGGGTTCGAGTCCGACTTAGACATTTTTCTGTCGGGTTCTTGTAAACTCATGATACGAGCACCGAACTCAGGAATGTGAGGGTCGGGTAATTGAAATACGTCGCCATAGATATTGTTAAATCTGGTCGCAATATCACGAGTTAGCTCGAGGTGTTGTTTTTGGTCTTCACCTACTGGCACTTTGTCAGCTTGGTACAACAATATATCTGCGGCTTGAAGTACAGGGTAGCTGTACAAACCTACGTTGATGTTATTCACGTTTTTGGCTGACTTATCTTTGAACTGGGTCATGCGGTTAAGCTCGCCCATTTGGGCATAGCAATTGAGAACCCAAGACAGTTGAGCGTGCTCTGGAACATGAGACTGCACAAACAAAGTGCTTTTCTGTGGGTCGATACCACAGGCTAGATACAAAGCAAGACCGTCTAAACACGCGTTATAAAGCTGTTCAGGTTCTTGGCGAACAGTAATAGCGTGCAAATCTACCAACATGTACAAGCAATCGTGATCGTCTTGCATGGACACCCATTGTTTAAGAGCACCCATGTAGTTTCCAAGGGTTAGTTGACCAGAAGGCTGGCAACCACTTAAAACAACTGGATTGTTACTCATAACTATTACCTGTTTTTACTTTTCAAATTTAAATTTATGCAAGAGTTGGTTTGCTTAACTCTTTGCGCATGTCATCAATGACAGCTTTGTAGTCAGGCTGTGAGAATATAGCCGAGCCTGCCACAAACATGTCAGCACCTGCGTCTGCAATAGCGCGAATATTATCGACTTTTACACCGCCGTCAATTTGTAATCGAATATCGTACCCACTATCTGCGATTCTTTGTTTAACCAAGCGCAGTTTATCGAGTGTGGATGGGATAAAAGACTGGCCACCAAAACCGGGATTAACCGACATTAATAAAATGTGATGAAGTTTATCCATGACGTGATCTAAGTGGTGCAATGGTGTTGCTGGGTTAAATACCAACCCGGGTTTGCAGCCCGCGTCTATAATTAGCTGTAATGACCTGTCTACGTGTTCAGAAGCTTCGGGGTGAAAGCTTATAAAACTGGCTCCAGCCTCTGCAAACTGCACAATCATTTCATCGACCGGCTTTACCATTAAGTGCACATCGATAGGGGCGGTGACGCCGTAATTTCTGAGCGCTTTACAGATCATTGGGCCGAAAGTGAGGTTGGGCACGTAATGATTATCCATGACATCAAAATGCACGATATCTGCACCAGCCTCAAGCACTGACACTACATCTTCACCAAGACGAGCGAAGTCGGCGGATAATATAGAGGGGGCAATCAAATGTGAGGGCATTGCAAGTCTCTTATTAGCTAGCACTGGAGATGCGAAAGGGTAAGTATACCCAAAACAACAACAGCTTAAAAAGGCATTGGGTGTACTTTACCCGAAAAAGACTAGTGTTGATGCATTTTAGATAAACGATTCATTCTGAGACGTTGGAATGACGGAATTATCTGTTAGAAAGCCTTGCCCATTATATTCGAGTGTTTATAATGAGCTTAAATTTTAATCTGATTGATAGGTGTTCAGGATGAAGTATCGCGTTATAGCGTCACTCTCAGTCGTTGCAACGGTAATTACTCTTGCTTCGGGTATGACTTTGTCTGCCAATCAATCAGTGTGTGATTTTCAACCCAGTGGAACTTTTAACCCAGCGTTACCGGCAAGTCATGTTGAAAATCAATGCGCTCGTGTTAGAGACGGCGTTGAACAGGTAAGCTGGTTATCTTGGTTCGCAGGCCAATCTTCTTCTTATCAATTTCACTTTATCGACCTACTAGAGTTACTTCACCGAGGTGATTCTCCCCATTCAACGCTTTCTAACGATTAATACAAGTGCCAAATTCAGGTACCAACTTTTGGTCAGTGTTGCTTAGCGTATTGGCGAGTGCATTTGGCGTTCAGAGCCAAGCCAATTACCAAAGGGACTTCACAACGGGAAAGTTTATCAGTTTCGTAGTGGTGGGAATTGTCGCTTTTATAGGGTTTGTCATCGGCTTGTTATTATTGGCACGATGGGTCACAGCTATTTAACTGCTTATTTTTTTGATTGGTAAAGCGCCAATACTTCTTTAACTTTTTCTCTGCTTTTGCCGTTTTGGCTGATTGAACGTTGTACTGAAAACAGTGAACGTTGGTCGGCCGAGGCGTAGAGTTTCTTAGTAAAAGCCACGTAGTGATTAGAGATTACCGTAGCAACACCTTTTTGTTGTGCCTTGATACTGTTGGATACTAGCCTAGTTTGATCTTCGTCGGAAAATACATTGCCAGCGTATGCAGTAAAATTAGATGTGCGATTAATAGGAGAGTACGGAGGGTCGCAATAGACTACGTCTCCTGACTTAATTTGTTCAAATGCTAGTTCAAAGTCACCGCTAATTATTTCAGCGCGCTCAAGCTTCTTGGCAAGAAAATCTATTTCATCGTTGGGGAAATAGGGCTTTTTATAGCGGCCAAACGGAACATTATATCCACCCGATTTATTGTATCTACACAAGCCGTTATAGCCGTGTCTGTTGAGATACAAAAATAGTACCGCTCGTTCATAAGCGTCAGTATTGTCGTTAAAACGCTGTCGAAGTTCGTAGTATTTGTCGGCGGAGTTATTTTTTTGTGTAAATAGTGCTTGAGCATCTTTTTTAAAGTCGATGGGAGCACGCTTTACCGCATTAAACAAGGCGACGAGATCAGCGTTCGTATCACACAAAAGATATTCATCAAATTCTAGATTGAGAAAAACGGAGCCCCCGCCCACAAACGGTTCCACTAAACGTTTTTTCCCTTGCTGCGGAAGAATTGCTCGGATGTGCTTAAGCACTCGCTTTTTACCGCCGGGCCATTTTAATGGGGAGCGTATATCGGATTTAGAATTTTTATCGATCACGCGTAGTTCGCTTCTGTTCTCATTATGCAAAATCAACAACTACCTACACGACAAAGGGAAAGTGGAATGTGATTTACTACCATGACTTGCCGTGCAGTTTTTAATTTACGCTCAAGAGACAGATTGTATCGTCCATCGATCTGCGTCACAACCAAGAAAGCAATGTCGAACCGGTTTATTTCACAATATAGCCTCTGATGTTAGGGGGTAATAGCGACTTCGTTCAGAATTTGGCTGCCCTGCTTGACGAATGCTTCACTCTTATTCGGAAATTCTGGTAGAGATAATACACCAGCTCGGGCTTGAGCCAATGTAGGGTAAGTTTGGTTGAAAACCACCACAAACCAGTCTCCGCCATAGCGTTGTGTAACGTAAACATGAGTGATGTCGGCTAGCGCATTGTTATTGATAAAAGTAGTAACGGCAGTGCCGTCCTTCATTCCTACTAATTGAATCACATAGTCGTTTGGTGCTAGCCATTGTTCAAAAAACGTTTGATTTTGGGTAGGTGGTTTAGCTAAAGGTTGAAGCGCTGACTCAGTGGTAGTACTTGCCCCAATGTCAGTCGCTTCGTTAGCAGCAGGTGCTGTACTGTTACTAGAAAGTATCGTCTCGGTTTCACCTAGTGTGTGAATCGTCGTTTCTGTTTCACTATCGAGGTTGTCAATGGCTTCCTGCCATGTGGATGCAAGCCCATCATCGGAAGGCACGCTTTGTGTTTGTTCTACGAGAGGTTCCCTCTCACCGATAGCTGTACCGTTTGGACTACTTAGTGTTTGCTCTGACTCGGTAGCCTGTGTAAGTTCAGAGTAGGCTGTACCAACGCCGGGCGAAGGTTGCTCCACTACTACTGGAGAGGTACTTTCCTCAATGGGAGTAAATAAGTGAGAGATATCATCGCCGTATTGCCAACCCACCAAGCCAATAAAGGTGGTAGAAAATATGACTAACATTGCTACAAAAAAGCGCTTTGATGTTAGTGGGTTTGGGGGAGTAACCACAGGTAATGGTGCCGCGCGCTTATCTAGGTGGGCTTTAAATGCCAAACGCCGTTCGGCAATTAATTTGTCGAGTTCAGAACCTTCAGGTTGAGCAACAACAGACTGACTGCTTATAAGCAATGGAGTATCAGTATTTTTGGTCGGGAGCCAAGCTTTTGCTTTTTCTGACCACTCTGTATCGGCGAACAACAATACGTTGAGATGTTGCTTATTACCGGCGAACCTGCTTTGTAGAACCACATCCCATAGTTCCTGTAGCATAGCGTCTGGCATATTTTGCGCCTGAGTAATAGCGATTAGGATAGGCCCCTCATGACTGTTCAACGGTGCCAGTAACTCATTGAGTGGTCGAACATAACTACCCACTGTTTGACCGAGCAATTGACGACATAGCAAACGTCGAAAATCGCTCATATCCATATTTTCCTCAGCGGTAAAATAGGCTATTTCAGTGTCATCATGCTGCTGAAAAACAAAGGCTTCGAGCGTTTTTTGTTGTTGTGCAATAGAGTCACTACTCACAAAAATTAACTGTGATGAATAGTTGACTAAATACTCTAAGCGTTCATGCAATTCGCTATGCATGGGTTATCTCCGCGACACAGTTACAAAAAATGACAGTAGTACAAATATGGGCAACTAGCGGTCGAGGTATACCCTTGCTAGTCAGCCTAGCAAAGTAGCAAGGGCTTCATCAGTAACGTCTTTGGTTACCACCGCGTGTCCAATACCTTGAGGCAGTACAAATCGAATGCTGCCCGCTTCTACTTTTTTGTCTCGCTTCATATGCTTCACATAATCAGCTTTCGACATTGTTGTTGGTCCTTCAACAGGTAGTGCGAAAGTGTTGAACAAAGCTTCAACGCGACGGGTTTCTGACTCGCTAAACCAATCTAATTGCTCCGCAGCTTTACAAGCAATAATAGTACCAGCAGCAACAGCTTCACCGTGTAGCCACTGCCCGTATCCTTGCTCTGCTTCAATGGCATGACCAAACGTATGTCCAAGGTTAAGAATAGCTCTCAAGCCGCCTTCTCTTTCATCTTTAGCAACAACATCAGCCTTTATTTCACAGCAACGGGTAATTGCTTCAACAGTGTGGGCAGCGTCAAGTTGTTGTAATAATGCTGCATGGGTTTCCAGCCATTCGAAAAAAGGCGCGTCATAAATGATGCCGTACTTAATTACTTCTGCCATTCCCGCACTGAATTCGCGTGGAGGTAAAGTCTTAAGTGTATCCGTATCAATCGCCACAAATACTGGCTGATAAAATGCGCCAATCATATTTTTACCCAGTGGGTGATTGACCGCTGTTTTACCACCAACCGATGAATCCACCTGAGACAATAATGTGGTTGGTACCTGAATAAAAGGCACCCCGCGCTGATAAGTTGCAGCAACGAAGCCACATAAATCACCAATGACACCACCGCCAAGCGCGATTAATGTGGTATCTCGGGCTGCATTCATTTCTAGTAGGCGTGTCATGACCACGCCATATTGTTCTAGGTTTTTGTGTTGTTCACCGTCGGGAAGTACTACGGTTTCTACCTGAACATCGCCGCATGCA
>JALUXV010000165.1 GCA_027013165.1 Alteromonadaceae bacterium | reverse complement strand
TCCAAAATACCCGACCAATCTAGGTCTAAATACCAACCGAAGCTGAGCTTGTCCCAACCCTCTGGAGTGACTTTGGCAAGCATTTCTGGCGACACTTGTTGCATGGCAATAATACCAATGGCGATACAAGCGAAGGTCATTATTACGAACTGAAGAACCTCGGTGAATACCACGCTGACCATGCCACCTTTGATCACGTAGAGTCCGGTCAAAAAGGTTAAGATTAAGCCGTAGATAATTTCATTTGTACGAGGGTCAGCGTGAAGCTCCCAAGGTAGAAATACCGCTGCAAATTTGCCAATGCCCGCGAAACCGTAGGCCAGAAAACCCAGCACACTGAGTAGGGCAAAAAGCACCACAATAAGATGGCTATAGGTCGCGCCTTTGCCTTGACCAAAGCGGAACGTAATCCACTCAGCACCCGTCATTACCCCTGAACGTCTCAACCAAATCGAAAGAAATACCATCAAAAATATCTGGTTAAAGCTTGGCCATAGCCAGGGGATAAAAACGCTCTTTAATCCATAGATGAATAGCAAATACACCATCCACATGGTGCCGCTGATATCAAACATGCCTGAAGCATTAGAAAGGCCTAAAAAAGGCCATGAAATAGAATTTCCACCTAAAAAATACCCTTTTGAGTCTTTTTGAGACGCTCTGGAGACATAAATTCCAAGCCCTACTACGGCAAGGAAATACAGCCCAATAATGAATATGTCGATGTTGGTTAAGCTCATGCGTTAACGTCCTAGCGTTCACACTTAGAAAAGGATGATTGAATGTAACATGTTAATAACATAAAGTGAACCGGTTCATTTATCAAGTTGAATTTTGTTTTAGCCACAAATTTTATAGTTAAAGGTGTGACTTCGAATGGAATTTATTATTGAAAGTAGTGTAAATATGAACCCGTATCATTATTTTCCTAAAAATGTTTGGTAATGTGGTAAATTCAGTACTAGAACAACAAAGATAAACACTGGTTAAGGAGCGAATTCTAGTGGCCACCATTCGCGATGTTGCAAAAGAAGCAGGACTCTCTACAGGTACTATTTCTAAGGCGCTTAGTCACCCTGAAAAAGTGACGAAAAAGAACTTAGTTAAAATAGAAGCTGCCATCAAAAAGCTGAACTACAAGCCAAATATGTTGGCGCAAAAGTTCAGAAGTAAGCAGTCAAATACCATTGTAGTGATGGTTCCGGATATCGCTAACCTCTTCTTCGCAAAGGTGATAAGTGGTATTGAATCTGTTGCTCAACAAGAGGGATACAACGTATTACTAGGGGATACAAAAGACTCAGCAGACCGAGAAAAAGACTTTATCAGGATGGTTGAAACACGTCTGGCAGATGGTTTAGTTAACCTTCGTCCCTACAAAGCATCAGATTCCCTACTACCCAAAAAAGGCGTTCCAGCGGTGAATGCAAGTAGTAGCATTCACACGCCCTATTGTTCGGTGAGAATTGATAATATTGGCGCAGCTGAAAAAGTGGTCAATCACCTTATTGGCCTAGGTCACAAGAAGATTGGAGTCATATCGGGCTTGGCAGATAACCCTCACTCAGTAGACCGAATGCAAGGCTATAAACAGGCACTTGCGAAAGCCAATATTGAATTCGACCCGCAGATTGTTATCGAAGGTGACTTTAATTACTGGTCGGGCTTAAGTGCCGCAGAACAGTTCTGCCAAATGAAGGATAGGCCCACCGCAATTTTTTGTATGAACGATGAAATGGCGATAGCAGCCATGCGAGGCTTTATTGATAAAGGTCTTGAAATTCCAGGAGATATCTCGATAACTGGGTTCGATGATATGGACGTTTCTAAATACGTTGTTCCTACACTAACCACGGTTTCTCAGCCCGCGGAGAAAATGGGCGAACGTTCAGCAGAACTCCTTTTCAATATGATTCAAGATAAACCTATTCTTGTCGATGATCACATCTTGCCATACGAATTTGTGATCAGAGAGAGTACTGCACCTCCGAAGTAAAATATTATTAACAAAAATTGAACCGGTTCATTTTTTATGTATGATAGTACACATTCAGTACGATTGTGGGTAACGTCAAATGGTTCAATTGGCCGAAAAGTTCAACGTAGACTTAATGCGTTTGGTCTACAAATACGATCAGTGGCTCAAAGAAGAGGTAGTTCCTCGTTGGATGGAGAGCGGTTTTTTAGATAATGGTGCTGCAATCGAGCGTTTTCTCGAAAACGGTAAACCAGACATTCATGCTAACAAGCGTATTAGGGTGCAGGCGAGGCAGATGTTTTCACTATCGTACGCACAGCACCAAGAATGGATAAGTAATGGTCCAGTTCTTGTTCAAAATATAGAGAATTTTCTCACAGCGAAAACAGATAGCCAGATCCCCGGGTTTTACCCCCATGCATTAGACGCGTCAGATACGGTTATTCTTCCCCACCGAGACTTATACGATTGTGCATTTTTCTTACTCGCTTATGGCTGGCGCTATCATGTATTTAATGACCTCAATGCACTAAACAATGCGGAGAGACTCATCCGTCAGATTGAGCTACAGCTCAAAGGTCTTAAAAGTGGCTGGGATGAAGGAACGATAGAAACCAGTGTTCGTCGACAGAATCCACATATGCATCTATTCGAAGCCTTTTTGACTTTGTATCAATTTACCAAAGATGGCCGGTGGCTAGCTTATGCTGGAGAGATGTTTAGCTTGTTTGAAACCGTATTTTTCGATTCGGATAACAAGGTAGTTCGAGAATTCTTCAACGCGGATTGGAAGCTGAATGCTTATAAAGGGCATATCGTAGAGCCAGGTCACATGATGGAATGGATTTGGTTGCTGATGCAATATCACAAGTTTACTAAAAAACCGGTCTTGCACTACTGTACCGCATTGTACAAACAAGCCATCCACATTGGTGTTGATGAAGATGCCTGTGTGCTTTTTGATGAGGTATCGCCAACGGGAGAGATACTCAAGGCGACTAAGCGTTGCTGGCCAATGACAGAGTGGGTCAAAGCGGCGTTGGCCTTGTCTAAAGCAGGGGATACCAGTTTTGATTATGAGAGTCATGCCGCGTGGGCACTTAACGTATTACTGACAAGGTATAGAAACTCTCAAAACCCTGCACTGTATATTGATCAGTTGGGGGCCGACAATCAACCACTTGAGTCTCACGCACCAGCGAGCACGCTTTATCACTTGCTAATGGCACATGCTGAGGCCTTGAGCTATGTGGGATAAATTCAAAAAATACGCCGTTATTGTGGGTATACTGGATTTTGGGAGTTATTTAGTACCTCACAAGCCATGGAGCTGTATTACCAAATTAAGGCGATTAATCCTGGTAAAAGAAGGCGATGAGTCTAGCTTGGACGCGTTTTCCAACCCCTATTAATCAACCGTGAGTTCATGTCTATGAAAAATGGCTTCAAGTATTGCCCGCATTGCGGGAAATACCAGAATTCTTGTCGCCATTTAGTGCCTTTTGAATGCATTTATTGTGGATTTACCTTCTATCAAAATGCGGCAGCCGCTGTGGCAGGCATTATTCAGTTTAACGATAAAATTCTATTTACCCGTCGAGAAAAAGCACCTAGGAAAGGGATGCTGGATTTACCCGGGGGCTTTGTTGATCACCGTGAACCTTTAGAAGCTGCATTGACTCGAGAAGTTAAAGAAGAGCTCGGTCTTAACATAGTCTCGTGGAGTTACTTGTCATCCGGTTTCAACGATTACCTCTATAAGGATGTTTTGTACCACACTTGTGACGCTGTGTTTACCACTACCTTAACGTCGGCCCCTAAGATTCAAAAAGAGGACGCAGAAATTAGCGAGTTTGTTTGGATTGATAAGAATAACATCTCCTTTGATGAAATCGCGTTTGATTCGTTAAGAGGTGCTTTGCGAGAGTTCCTTGGAAAGTTCCACCTTTAGAAGCTGACTTAAAAAAGCGCTATCAGTGAAAGATAGCGCCTTTGGCAAGCAAGTTACTCAGTACCTATAAACTGTAACAGCATCTGAGTTTGTGTTTTCAACAGTTCAGTGTCTTGTCTTGTTTCAACATTGAGTCTGAGCAAGGGTTCGGTATTTGACTGACGTAGATTAAATCGCCAATTATCAAAATTGAACCCTATACCATCGGTAAAGTCTGCACTTGTTGCGCACTTTTCAAAGTGTTGCTTGATTCTCTCCATCGCTTCGTCAGGTGCTTTGTGCTTGATATTAATTTCTCCCGACGTCGGGAACGCGCTTATACGAGCTTCTATCATATCTGCTAAGGTGGTCTGTTTCTGACGCATCAAGTCGGCGATGAGCAACCATGGAATCATGCCGGAATCACAATAGGAAAAGGCTTTGAAGTAATGATGTGCACTCATTTCCCCACCATACACGGCGTTTTCTTTACGCATGCGTTCTTTGATAAATGCATGCCCTGTTTTACACATAACGCCCTTACCATTGTGACGAGTAATGATCCCTTGAGTATTCCAATACAGCCTAGGATCGAAAACAATCTTGTCAGAAGGATTCTTACTTAAGAAGGCATCAGCGAGTAGACCCACAATATAGTAGCCTTCTATAAAATTGCCCTTGTGATCAAATAAGAAACAACGGTCAAAATCACCGTCCCAAGCTACACCGAAGTCTGCGCCGTGTTCAATGACTGCGTCTTGAGTTGCTTTTCGACCATCTTCTAGCATGGGGTTAGGGATGCCATTAGGAAAGTTGCCGTCAGGTGCGTGATGGATTTTGATAAAGGTAATAGGTACATCTAGCTCATTGAATTTTGACTCAATAGCATCTAACGCTGGACCAGCAGCACCGTTCCCCGCATTAACGACGACTTTTAAATGAGACAAGTTGCCGGGCGTAATGTAGGTCATTAGGTGGTCGACATAGGCACTACGACTACTATCACGTATATACTTTCCTGAGGTGTGTAATTTTTCTTCATTAATGACGTCTTTGCCACTGATGAAATTGTCTTCAGCGTATTGGCCGAGGAGCCAACAGGCTAGTTGAGCATCTATCCATTCGCTGTCGTAGTTTTCAGCAATCGCTTTTATGGTATTTAACCCTGTATCTCCACTGACAGGTATGCCCTTTTCTCTCACCAATTTCATCCCGTTGTAGTCAATGGGATTATGACTCGCAGTAACTTCGATACCGCCATTAACTGGCAGATGCATAGTGGCAAAATAGACTTCTTCAGTACCGCACATGCCAATATCTATAACGTTTGTGTTGCCATCAATAAGGCCAGCAGCAAGAGAAAACTTTAGTGCCTCTGATGTGAGTCTTGCGTCTCCGCCCACAACAACAGACTCTGGGCTGAAATGCTCTGCATAGGCACGGCCAATTCTGTAGGCAACCTCGGGTGTTAATTGCGAACCCAATTGGCCGCGCACATCGTAGGCTTTAAAACAAGTAAGGGGGTTGGTATTAGTCACGATAAAACATCTCCACTAACACTATATTTGAGGGTTTCAGAAAAAACGGAGCGAAAGCCCCGTTTATTGATGATTACATGCGGTACTGCACACCGAGGGTGATTCGTCGTTCATTGAGGAAGACTTTGTCTAACATGTCTTCCCATTGATAGTACTGACGGCGAGTCTCTTCGGTCAGGTTGGTGCCTTGTAGTAACACAGTAAAGTTGTCATTGATGTCGTAGCTCATTGACGCATCGAGATAGAAAGTCGCTTCTCGATATTGTGCTAATTCGTATTCGCCTAAGCGACGAATAGACAAGAAGGTCTCACTACGGTAGTTACCAGCCACTCTGAACTGAAGCTTGTCGTCTTCATACCACAGCGCTAGGTTGGCTTGGTGTTCAGAGTTATCAAACATAGGCGTGTCTTCACCATAGTAGTCAGTCTCGTCACTGGTGCTAGGTGAGTAAGTGTAGTTTGCATTTACACCGAAGTTCTGCCAAATGCCATCAAGGAAATCGAAACCTTGTTGATAGCCGAATTCGATACCTTCAACACTCGCGCCTTCGCCGTTGCCGATGGTGGTAGTAGGTACTAGACCGGTAAACTCCTCGGTGACTAGGTCATAACCACGCACTGTTCCGTCACTATCAGGGATAGGTAGCATCAGTGTCGTATTAGTAATAAACGACTCAATCTCGATGGCAAAAGCTGCAACACTAAGCATGCCTGTGTCACTAAAGTACCATTCGTAACTCGCGTCATAGTTAGTTGAACGCCAAGGTTCGAGTGACGGGTTACCTTGCTGCGACGCAGAGGTTGCACAGAAAACGTCGGAGCCGTCAGGGGCTTGCACATTACACGCTAATATACGAGTTACGTTGATGCCGCCTGCCAAGTTATTAGTATTGTGAGGGGTTACCGTTTGACCGAATGACACTCTGAGCACCTGATCATCAGTGATATTGAATGCTAAGTTGATCGACGGTAAAAGGTCGTCATAATCTCTTGTCGTATTAATCACTGCTGAGGCAGGTGGTAGCATGCCTAACGCCCCAGACAAGGCGTATTCAACACCGTTGTAGGTGGCAAAACCGTTACTCGCAACATCAGACTGATTAATGTCTAGCTCGGTTTTGACATAACGAAGACCAATATTGCCTCGGTACGTGATATCACCTAGTTCGCTGTCTAAGTTAAACTGAACGTAAGCCTCGGTAGACGTTTCTTCAAGATCATACGAGTTTGCACCATCAGGTGATTGAATGTTTTGACCGTACACTTCGTTCTGCCAAGCGAGAGGGTCTGACATTGCATTGGGATCTGCAAAATACAGTGAGCCTAGACCACTGACTCCTTGGAAGTCGCTGATTTGTGTAATGAACCCTTTTTCTTGCAGTGAGGTAAATGAGATAGGGTCAATAAACGATTCTAGCGTTTCAGGCGCCTGACTTGCCGAATCTTTCCAGCGAGATAAGAACGCGTCGCCGTAAGCATTGGTACGCGCTACACCACCGATCCACGCGTTTTGTTCAATGTTGCGAACACCATAGCGCACACCAAAGTCCGCAGATACCACGGGGCCTAGATCAAACATGTAGGTACCGTCGAGACGTAAGACGTCTAGTTCAGCTTCTCGTTGACTACCTGTTAAGTTTGTTGATGTTAGTGAATAGCGATTAACGTTACTACCAAAGACTTCCGACACCATCTCTCCATTGATGTTTTGCTCAGTCGGTAGAGACCATATTTGTGTATCTCCTGCGTAGCGAATGCCAACGGGTATTACAGTGAAACCGTCGACAGTGCTACCGTCAGGTAGGGTAGGTGCCATGCCGTCGTATCCCCATGGGTTTACGTCATCAATATCTACGCCACCTTCGCCTTTGTATGTTGCACCTACTTGCGAACCGCTATTGATATAGGCGTCAACTACATTGAGGGCATTGTCATTTCTTGCTTCGCCATGAACCCAACGGAAAGATGCCGTTAAGTTGTCGCCATTGTCATAGCGTAGCTCAAGGTTAGTATTTATGGATTCCTTTTCAATAGCGTCTGCTTCAGAGTGCACCATGGTTCTGCGCGCTTGAAGTATACCTGAACGAAAAGAGTTCAGTGTTCCGCCTAAATCGACTACGTTACCATCGTCGTCTTTGGTGAAGTTTTCATGAGGGGTGAATCCGTCTGCATCAGGGTTGAACCAACCTGTCACATTCTGCCAAGCTTGAGAGGCGATAAAACCGGCCTGAGCACGAAACTCATCCATATCGGTGTAAAACACTTCACCTAACAGTTCAATGTTGTCGGTCAGTTGCCATTGAACAGAGCCATTGATACCTATGCGATCACGCTCTATAAACTGGTTAGACGCCTGATGTCCCTGAAAGGCATAGAATACATCGTCTGTTGAGCCATTGCCGTTAGCATCTACATTGGCAGCTGCGAAATTAGAGGCTTCTGCGGCGGCAAAACCCCAATCATTACCGGTTGAGCCAAACAGATAGTCAGCGAGGTTTTTCTTTGATGCCGTTACCGTGAGTGTCGCACCGAATTCACGGTCTTTGTTATAGCCGATAAAGGTGGAAAAAAGACTGTCCGTTTCATCGCCCATGGAGCCATCAGTCGCTTCAACTCTCGCGTTAACCGTGTAACCTTCTTCAAGGTCAAAAGGACGATAAGTTCTTAGGTTGATGACACCAGACATACCTGAGGAAATCATATTTGCCTCTCTAGACTTAAACACGTCTAGCCCATATACCATGGTCGATGGAATGTCTGTAAAGTCTGGTTGAACAGAAGTGACACTACCCGCGGACAACATTTGCTCGCCATTAAGGGTAGTTCCCACCTGATTGATACCGCGAATATTGACCGATGAACCTTCACCACCCGAACGGTTTATTTGAATACCCGTAATACGTTGAAGAGAGTCAGCGATGGTGACGTCTGGCAGCTTACCAATATCTGTCGCAGAGATTGTGTCAGATACGGAATCTGCGTAGCGCTTTTCGTTCATCGACTTGACCAAAGAGCCACGCAGACCGCGTACTTGAATTACTTCAACCACGTCTTCTGAAGATGCACTGGTTTCGTCACTTTGCGCGTTCACTGTTGTTGCTGTGCTCATTAGAGCGAGAGCAACACTACATGCCACTAGGCTTTTTTTACCCTGACATACTAAATATTTCATATTCTTTTCCTTATACATCGTGTGCTTAAACCTTGTCGTTTTATAGATTTAAAGACTGGGCGGGACACCCGCCCAATCAGCTCGGTTAATTGAAAACAAGGTTATCGATGTAAAACTTAGAGTGTTCACTGGTAAGGCCTTGGAATTGAACACCAAAACCTTGCAGTTCATTTAAATCAGAGATATCCAGTGATAGGTCAACACCACCACTTGTCACTGCGACCGCACCAGCGTCTCGCCACACACCATCTTGGTCTTTTGCCCACAACTTAGCGGTTACACCGTCTGTTGCATCCGCAACGTTGGCCGTAAGTGATAGTGAGGTAACACCGTCAGCGAGTAATATGCCGCCACTTGGGTAGGTTTGAAGAATGACTTCTTGACCATCTTCAATCGTGGTGTAGCCGGCGAGTGAACGGTTACCCGAAGCAGACCACGCATCAGAAAGTTGAAGTCCTGCCACTGGTGCCCAGTTGATTTGCAGCTCAAATTCACCGGTGTCTTCAAAGCTGTATAGTAGTGTTTCATTACCGTCTGCATCTACACCCATGATGGCGTCAATCAAGAATTTGGCTTGCGTGTTTGCACCGTCAATGCTTTGGAAACGAACACCCATTCCGTTCAATGAAGTTAAGCTGACCGCGTTACCATCACCATCAGTTTGATCGGTAAGGTCAATCATTAACTCAGTGCCACCGTCAGTCAGTGCTGTAGCATCAGGCCAACTTTGGTAAGCATCACCCTCACCAGCTTTGTAGAAGATATGCGCGTTAACGGAAGGACCTGCGTCAATGGCGTTTGCGTATACCTTAAATGCAGTGAAGCCTGTTACATCAATGCCACCCTCTGGATAGGCTTGTAGCACCGCATTGTCCACACTCTCATAGGCAGTTAAGTCTTTGTACAGCCCAAATGACTGGCCACCCAAGGCAGACCACGCCGATGAAAGGGTAGTGCCACTCGTAGTGCCCCAGTTGATTTGACCGTGCCAGAAAGGGACTTCGGGTTCAAAGTCATACACCATAGCTAGGTTACCGTCAGCATCTACTGTTTCTACGCGATCTACGTAGAATTTAGCTGCGGTTTGAGTGGCATCCATACCTTGGAAGCGCACGCCTAGACCATTTAATGAGGTCAATCCAGCGTCAATCACATCTTGCAACGAGATAGTGAGTTTTGCCATACCGTCAATAAGTGCGTCAGCTGCAGGCCAGCTCTGCACAGCGTCACCTTCACCCGCTTTATAGAAAATATGGGCATTAACTTCGCTTCCTGCGTCAACTGCGCCCACATAAACGTTGATTGCTACTTTGTCTGTAACGTCTAAGCCGCCTGCAGGATAGGTTTGGAACACGACGTTTTCAACAGCATCGTATGTGGTTAAGTCTTTAGTAAGGTTTAGTGCCATCGAACCAGACATTGCCCACATGTTGTTTACATTTAAGCCGTCCGTTGATGACCAGTTAACCTGTCCTTCCCAGTGGTAAGTGTCAGCTTCGAAATCGGTGTAGGTACCTGAAACTTGCTCTCTACCTCCAGGAACATCGGCTAAGTTAAGTACTTTATCGCCAGCATAGAAGGCATCAATATCAGATGGGTTCGCACCTTGTGGGCCAATAACTGAATCTGGGTTCCAGAATTCAGAGTTCCACGTGATAAAGAATGACCAGTACGCTTTTTGTTCATGCATTAAGGTAACGTCTGGAATAGTGCCAGTTTCTGTTAGCGCCACTAGCTTCACGCCGTCGTGACGATCTTTCAATGTGTTGTATTGAACAGAGAAAGTCGCTGATGTGTCGTTATGTGGTTCGGCATAGCCGTCGTAACCAACGATGTCTACATAGTTATCACCAGGGTACCAATCGTTGCTAAGTGTGGCAGTATGCGTAAATGTCCAGATAAGGTTATTCAGACCATGAGTGTTGGTGTAGCGGTCGTACATTAGTTCCCAGAGATCTTTAAACGTATCGGCACCAAAGTTACCCCACCAGAACCAAGCACCTTCAGCTTCGTGAATTGGACGCCACAATACTGGGATATCAGCATCAGCAAGCTTCTTTAATTCAACGGCAATAATATCCATATCATCAATAAGCTGTTGATATTCGGCGCTGTCGGTATCAGCCAGTGCTGCGGCCAAATCGAAAGTAGTACCATCGCTGTAGAAACTGCCATCGCCTGTACCTGTGTTACCGCTTGGCGCACGCCAATGCCACAAGGCTGATACGATAATGTTACGTTCATTATGGTGTTTAATGATCGATTCTGATAACCCTTCAAAACTGCCATTGCCGCCAGCATACGATGATGAGTAGTTCATGTAATCAAATGCTACTACTGCAGGAGCATCGTCACCCGTGGCATCAAGGATCTTTTGAGTTTCGATAAGTGGGAATTCATCGCCTTCTTTGGTTGGGAACTCAGTTTGACCTGTCAGGGTGTAGTTAAGATAGTTTTCGCCAAGGTAGCTCACAAGATCTTTCGCTGCTTGAGTTGCATTGGTGTTTACTAGCTCTGGTACTACAGGCTTAGGCGGTGGTGCTTCCGCTGAAGGAATCAAAGAAATGCTGTCAATGCGGTAATAGTTCCAGCCACCACCTACTTCTATGGTGTTTGCACCATCTTTAAGTTCAACAACGCCTACTCGAATTTCTTCCCATGAACCTGTGGCATCGAAACTAAGTTCATAGTCTACGCCATTAACACTGACACCGGCCATTTTACCACCGTAGTCTGAAGGAATTGCATAGCGGACATTCAGAGTAAATGCACCTTGCACGTCATTTACATTGAAGATAACAGACATACCAGGTTCTAAATCAGCGGTGTGGATATCCATGTTAGCGCCTAAGATGAACTGGTCGTCACCTTCAACGACTAAAGACGCACCACTGAGTACGGTAGATGTATCGCTTACATCCAATTGCACCACTGAATCGGGGTCGAATACCGTAATGCTCACAGTGTCGACTAATGCATCACCGTTTTCATCGGTTGCCGCACTGCCATCACCGTTCAACGCATGAACGTTAAATACCAACGTAGCTGCAAGTACTGTGTCAGGGACAGTGAAGGTTATAGAGTCAGAGTTTACATCACCGATATCCATGGTTGGGCCGGCAATTTGTTCCCACTGAATGTATTGACCAGAAACTGTGCCAACCAGTCGGCTAGTTAGCGTGACTGAATCGCCAGGCTTTACTTCTTGCCCTTCAGGCGCAATGACATTAAGAGGTTTCGATTCTGGTTCGTAAACTGCGGTTTCAGTATTGAGTGATTCCCCACCTAAACATGCGCTTAGCGAGACGACTAACGCAGATATACCGAACCATCTTGTGAGTTGGTTTGCTTGGTTAAACATTTAATTATTTACCTCAACGCTTTTCACTATTCAGAGAAACTCGACGCATTTCCTTTGCTCCGGGCCATTGAGCACTACTTTGTCATCTAGCTTCTTCATGTCTTTGTAAAATGAACCGGTTCATTTTACTTCTCTAAAAAAACCGGAAGCACTATTTAGGATAAAGTGAACCGGTTTATTTATGAGGGTAAATTAAATCAAAATTGTGAAATACACAACTCCTTTTTTAACTTTTTGTTAACGATGAGGCTTGTTTAAGTTTTTTTAGCGAACTGAGACTATTACTTTTTACTATTCCCATCCCATGTATCGCTAAGTAATTTCATGGCCGCTGCTACCCGATTAATCGGGCGAATGAGGTCTCCGGTGTCTGATTGCAACATGTCTTGTTTAATGACTTCTAGGGTGTTGGCCATACTTGTTAACTGCTGAACTGCCTTTACCGTAGGGTCACCTTCAACTTGAAGCTTTTGTTTACTTGAGTAGGTGTTGCAAATGTGTTTCCACCGCTCTTGCTCTTGCGCATTCATAACGCCTCGTAAATAACTGAGCTTGAGTAAGTTTTCTTCTGCACCTGTGGTAAGAGTTTGTGCTTCACCTACGTAGTGGTCACCAATTAACTGCATCAACTCTTCATGATTCATAACAGCGGACACCTTTTCCGCCATCTTGTTCATGTTGCGGTAACTTCCCTGAAGTTTGAACGGCGGTTCTACCCGATAATCATCGGCCGTTGCCGCAGATTCAATGTACTGAAGGTTGACCTTGAGTATGACTTTTTGAATCTCTAGCAAGTGTTTAAGTACTTGGGTGATCTCGTTTAACTCGGCACCACTGTATTGGTGCGACAAGTCGGTTGAAGCTATTTGCTCACCTTCTGCCATAGCAATGAGTTTATACACATCGTCCATATTCCGAAGAGCTAGTGGGGCGAGCACAGGGTTAGAGGTTAAGCAGTTCTCTAAATAGCTGAGTGCGAAAACTTTTTCTTTGCCGCCAAGCACATCACCTAGGTTGTAGATATCAGCACGGTTGGCCAACATATCTGGAATGGTAAACACATCACCGGATTCTGTGTATGGGTTACCTGCCATTACCACACAGAATTTCTTGCCGCGCATGTCATAGGTTTTGCTCTGGCCTTTCCACACGCCTTCGATTCGACGTGTACCGTCACACAGCGCAATGAATTTCTGTAAAAACTCAGGGTGAGTATGCTGAATATCGTCAAGATACAGCATGACGTTGTTGCCCATCTCTAGGCCAAGGTTGAGTTTCTCTAGCTCTTGTCGCGCTGTAGCATTGGGTGCATTGGTGGGATCGATAGAAGTAACATCATGTCCTAACGATGGGCAATTGATCTTCATGAAAATCAGCCCTAAGCGGTCAGCAATGTACTCCATCAATGTGGTTTTACCATAACCCGGTGGTGAAATTAGCAGTAATAAACCCATGAGGTCGGTACGCTTGTTTTCACCTACCGTACCCATTTGTTTGGCAAGGTTGTCACCGATAATAGGTAAATACACCTGATCGATAAGCTGGTTTCGCACAAATGAACTCAAAGGCTTTGCCATAAAGCTTTCGAGCTGAAGTTCTTTTCTGCCTTCTTCCATCAGTTCATGGCGAAGGTCGTGGTAACGCTTAAACTGAACAATGTCGTGGTTCACAAAACGGCTTAACCTGTCGTTAAATTCGTCCAGTGCCACGGTCAGTTTTCCATCGACAATGCGCTTGTGTTCTGACAACAAATCACTGAGTGTGAGCTGCAGTTTAATATCAGATGGGCGAGTCGCTAGTCCTTCACCACACAACACCAAACAAGTAGCTTCATCGATATAGTGGGCGAGTTGGTTAAATTGGTCATTCTGTTCACATAAAGCGACTAACCATGCTTGTGTGAGGTTCCACTGCTCAAGTAGTCCCTGGTGCTGACTATGCAGTTCATTTAATTGTGATAAAGCGGTTTGAAACTCCCGCTCGTGCCCTAGTGTTTTTAGGGTATCCTGCATGCCTTGAACTAGCGTTCTTGCACTGCTGCTGGTCACAAAATCAACTTGAGGTTGAGCGAGTTCTAGGCTCAAGTAGTCTGCGCCGATACCAATGTCAGTGGCTGAGAATGGTAAACTGAAGTTCTCAGTAAAGCGCGTGATACTTGATGTTAGCTCGGCAATGAGCTGGGTGTAGCCATTTCTGCTATGTAAGGTTTTGGCGAGTATGGCGGCACTGGCGGCCTGACTTTGCCAAATCTGTTGTTGCTGTTTAGTGTGCCCTGCAAATTGCCAAAATAGCACAGCAAGCGCTCGTCCTTTGGGCGAGAAGCGCAATGGTCCTGCTTGCTGATGAACGGGTAACATTGCTTGCAGCAAAGCACTGGTGTCGGCATCGTGAATACCTTTTTCGTAGCCTTCTTGATAGCGTTCAGCTACATATTCACGTACCAGCTTATTGAGTGCTTGCGGTTCAGATGCTAGGGCATAGAGCTTTTCTAAACTAATGCCGTTGCGACTGTGTTCCGCATCTTGAATGATCTGAAACGCTAAGTATTCAAACCGCGATACCTTGTCATTTTCTGACACCAATGCTTGCTGCCAGTAGGGCTGTAAAGCAAGCAGTTCCTCAGACTCAATGACTTCGTAGTAGTCGGTGCCAATTAGGTGTCGGTACAAGCCGTCATCTTTAGACAGCAAGGTAAGGTCGAGCTGCTGGCTATTAACGCTGAACTTGTGCTTACCGAGTTTGATGACCGAGCCACCGTCTTCAAAAATATCAGACTTATCGCGAAGGCTGCGAATAGCTTGTTCTTTTGCTGCTTTGAGCTTGGCTTGAATATCGTCTGCTTTTATCTGGTCATCTATTTCGCGTAAGCTAGCAACTAACTCACCACATTTGAGTACCATAGGATCGGCGGCGAAATAGGTGTTTAGTTCGTCGTTATCCTGAAAGCTGGTGGCGCGGCGTGTTACGCCTTTGAGAATGCGCTCTGCCGCAGAAAATAGATTCTGCGCTTTGCGCTGACGAGCTTCCATCAAGCTTTGTTTACGGCTTTCAAAAGCACTGTGAAGCTCATCACGCTGTGCCATGATTTCATCGAGGAACTCGTCGTATTCGCTGAACTTCGACTCTAGCTCTTCAAGTTGAATAACCAAACGAGACTGTTGTTCGTCGGCTTTTTCAGGAGTATCCGACACTGCCAATGCATTATTGATACTTTGTGAAAATAGGCGAAATTGGGCGGCAAACTCTGCTTTTGCCTCACCTGACCCCAGTTGAGAGCGGCGCTTGCGACCCTTGGCTTTGATTTGGTTGAGTTTGGCATACAGCTCTGAAATCGCATCTAGAATTTGCGTGCGAACGGTGGCGTCTTCTACCTTCAGACCATTGAGAACTTCAATCAGCAGGTCTAACCCTTCAGATAAGGTATCGAGTTGCTCATTGATAGGATCAATTTCGACCACAAGTGTGACTTCACTGATCTGCTTATCTAGGTCGGCAATTTGCTGTTCAAAGGGGCCGAGTGCTTCATCAGACGATAAGAAATCTACGGTGGCATCGCTGACTTTATCGAAGGCTTCGGTAACTTCTTCATCCATCGCTTCGATACGAGGTAAATCAATGTAGCGCTGTTCTTTTAGCGTTATTAGGTGTCCGCGCTGTTTTCTTAATCCTGTCAGACAGTCTACATATTGTTGAGGAGTGTCCCAATTTGCAATGCTAATACTGGATAGCAATGATAACTGGCTCTGCTCAGCTTGCTTAAGTGCTTCTGCCGCTTGTGCGCGGATTTGTTCAACTTTTTCAAATTCGTCGATAACCAGTTCCGCGGTTTCAACGATTTGTTTAATTACCTCGGCTGCGGATTGCAGTTCATCACTTTCTAGCCAGTAGTAGCTATCAAATAGGCTTTTTGCCCCTCTGATAAGATCTTCATATAGATTTTTGCTAGGCGTTGGATTGGCAACCATACGAATAATGCTAGTGAGGTC
>JALUXV010000164.1 GCA_027013165.1 Alteromonadaceae bacterium | reverse complement strand
GAAACTTCTGCCAAATACTCGTCACTACGAAAACGAAACGCTGTACTGGACTAAGGCAGCCTCACTGCTTGGCCTAGACCAACATGACATGGTGGACAGCGAAGTTCCCCTAAGCCGTGACTACGGAAAATCTGAACTCATCAAACTTCTACGAGACAACTTACCCGGATATACCCCCCCTGAAGACGACAAAGAACTAGTCCACGAGGGTTGGAGCATGCTCTGTAAACAATATAGTCCTGTACTGTTCGAGAAGTCACCGCACCACCTTTGCCAGAGAGCTGCTTTAGACCTTATCTGTGAACAAATAAAACGAGATAGGGATAATGAGTACCTGATCGTGGGGTTAATTCGAAATCCAATGGATACAATCTACTCTCAGTATGATCGCTGGTGCTCACCTCCAGCCTTAGTAGAAAGTCAATGGCTGAAAGCCTATACCAACTTGCTCGAGTTAAAACAAAAACTAGGCGACCAAGTCTTAATACTAAGATACGAAGACGTAGCAAACGACAACAATCGGGTAAAGCCTATCATCAACTTCTGTGGTGCAGAGCTACCTCACGCAAAAGACTCGTATATTGATACAAAGTCGCTTAAACGCTGGGAATCTGATGCTAACTTTTTTCATGAGCTGTCGAGCGCTACCAGACAACTTGCTAAAGAATATAATTATTCAGACGATGAAACAACCATGCTAAAGCGTAATACTAGCGTACTTCGCTTTAAAATATTTAATTACTTCAGGCGCCCACTCTATACTAAAGTTAAGCCCCAGCTAACAAAAATGGGGTTTAAGAGACGGCGAAAATAAAACACAATCGAGTTCTGAGATAAAATATGAGACTGGATATACAAGGACTGAGAGCTTTTGCAGTCTTGAGCGTTATTATCTACCACGTTGCCCCACTAAGGCTCCCCGGTGGTTTTATCGGAGTGGATATATTTTTTGTAATCTCCGGATACCTAATCATATCAAGCATAGTAAAGAATCTCGAAGAAAAGAAGTTTTCATTTCAAAGCTTCTATAACAGACGATTGTCAAGGCTAGCTCCTGTGTACCTTGTCGTTACGATCGCCACAGCTATTCTACTATATAACTCCCTACTCACCTCAGAATATGATTCATTTGCCAAAAGTGCAGCTGTAACCCTCTCCTAATTAGGACCACTCATTACTAGAGCATTTCCGGGGAGGTTGCTCTTTGTTCACGATACTCTACCGGTGTCAGATCACCGAGTGATTCGTGAGGTCGTTCTTTATTGTATTCCATCACCCAGCGACTGGTAGTATCTCTTACTTCATCAAGATCACTGAACAGATAGTAATCCAATACCTCTGCTCTGTAAGTGCGGTTGAACCGCTCAATACAACCATTCTGTGTTGGTTTTCCGGGTTTGATAAATTCAAGCAGTACGTCATGCTCTTCTGCCCATTCTGACAACACCAGAGCCGTAAACTCAGGCATTATCCATGCGAATCTGAGCCGAATAGCCCCGCCATTCAGCGATACGTTCCAGTGTTCTGATGACCCGCTTTGACGGTAAATTGAGATCAATTTCGATCCCCAGAACTTCACGATTGAAGTCGTCTACCACATTAAACGTCCGGAACTTTCTTCCGCACTTCAGGGCATCACTCATGAAATCCATAGACCAGCTCTGGTTTTCTGAAGCAGGTACAGCCAACGGCTGCGGGTAACGATTCGGCAGACGCTGCTTACCTTTTCGCTTCATGTTCAGCTTAAGCTGAAGGTATACCCGGTAAACCCGCTTGTGGTTCCATTCATGTCCCAGGTTTCGGAGTTTGATGAATAACTTACGAAAACCATATCTGGGATAGCGTTCAGCCATACTTTGAAGTGCCTCAATCACTGTATCGCCCCGATGTGGATCGGGGCGATACTGGTAGACACTACGGGCGATGTTCAGTACCTTACAGCTTCTGCGTTCGCTCAGTTGATACTCATCCTTGAGTGCATCAACCAGCAAACGCTTTTCAGCTGTCGTCAGAGCTTTTTTTCAATAACATCCTTAAGCGCTCTGTTTTCCAATGCGAGGTCAGCATACATGCGTTTAAGCTGTGACAGCTCCGCATCCATGTCTTTCATTCGTTTGATATCGGAGGCTTCCATGCCGCTGTATTTGCTTTTCCAGTTGTAATACGTCGCATCCGAGATGCCGTATTCCCCGCAGACGTCTTTGACTGTTCTGCCTGCTTCTACGGCCTTGAGGATGGTGATGATCTGAGTTTCGGTGTAACAGGATTTGCGCATGAGATGATCTCCTGTTTGCGTTGATTATCCCGGAAAACCTCTAATTTGGAATGGCCCAGTTTTTGGGACGGCTACATTAAACCATGTTCAAGAAAACTACTCCAAAATACTATCTACTGTATTCGTTTTTCTAGTAAGCTATTTACTAATTACACCGTATTTCATAGCCATGAAATTTAACGTCAACTCAAAAAACACTAAAATCGCTAAATACATCAAAATCCAGATATTGGTATCATAATAATCATGCAATAAAATAGAACCTTCGATTAACTTTAGCTAGAGAAAGTAGGGTTATACAACGAACAGTTGAGTACCAACCGGCTTCTCTAGCTGAATATCTCACCCAAGATAGCTTATTGGTTCTTCTTGGTAGCATCAGGAGAATTTGCTTAGCGATTCTTGACTTATAGTGCTTTTCCCCTAACCAAGCTCTATGTTTTCTAATAGAAGCGAGGCGATCTCCGAAACCTTCTACGCTAATCATCTCTCCTTTTGAAGTAATACCTTCATGCCCACCTATACGATACTGAAACAAGTTTTTTGGAACAAAGCCGATTTTGTGATGCTTGGCAATTCGCACATAGATATCCCAATCCTGACCACACGGTAGACTCTCATCAAACATCAGTTCCTGAATAATATCTGTCTTACCAATAAGCCC
>JALUXV010000163.1 GCA_027013165.1 Alteromonadaceae bacterium | reverse complement strand
GAGTATCCCCACACTTAGTGGTAAGCTCGTATGGTCATTCGTAGCTATGGGTAATGCGATCCCAAATACCAACAGACTCATTATCATGCCTACATAAAATAATTTATCGAACTCGGTATTGACTCGCTCTTTAGAAAAGAATTTCTCACCGGTTAAGTACGAGAAGCCCGCACCCAGATAAAAAATGCCGCCGGTACCAATATATAGTAACGATGTCTTTGCTATTTCAGACAGGAACGGTGAGGCAACTCCTATCAGCGCCCACACCAGAGTACCGGCAAGTGGCATTGCCAAAAAGCGTCGTTGTTTGAAAATCTCTCTTTGATGTTCAAGGGTGAGTGTTGTCATGTGTTCTCTCCAATGTCTCATTGTGGAAAGAGTATGCAATGTCTCTTTGGGAAAGATAATTCACACTTGTCATCAATAGCATGTGACAAATGTCATGACGTGTTAGATTACAGGTCCAAACTCTCATGGAATGTTAATGTGAAGTACCGCACTCGTCTGATTGACCTCAATAACTCAATGATAACTAGATATTTCCCCGGAATAGGAATTTGCGCTATCACTGGTATGGCAGCGTTGTTTCTCAGTGAGCACTATGGGGCACCAGCAATGTTGTTTGCTCTGTTATTGGGGATGGCGGTATCCTTCCTTTATCAACAAGACACCTCTTGTAAAGTCGGAATTGAGTTCACTAGTTGCCACTTATTACGAGCGGGAGTTGCTTTGCTTGGATTACGGGTAGCCTTTGGTGATCTTGTGACTTTGGGGTGGAAAACAGGATTAATGTTAGCCTTTGCAATAATCTCAACTATTGCCATAGGTTTGTGTTTGTCAAAACTCATGGGCATGCAAAAGCGCTTTGGTGCTTTGACGGGCGGCGCGGTGGGGATCTGTGGCGCGTCAGCGGCATTGGCGATTTCAGCTGTGCTTCCAGCAAGTGAAAACAAAGAGAGAGACACATTGCTCACTGTTGTTGGTGTTACAGCATTGTCTACACTTGCAATGGTGGTTTATCCCATTGTGGTGAATTACCTTGGGTTAAACCCAACCGATGCGAGTATCTTTTTAGGCGGAACAATTCACGATGTTGCTCAGGTAGTAGGGGCTGGCTATTCTATTTCAGAGCAAACTGGCGACCTAGCCACTTTGACCAAGTTAGTCAGAGTGGCGATGCTTATGCCTGTGGTATTGTGTTTTGTGTTGGTGATCAAACGTGCAAATGCCAACGCTACCCATGGTGCTGATATCCCAAGCTTGCCTTCATTCCTAATATTCTTTGTCGTATTAATGATACTGAATAGCCTTGTAAACTTGCCGTCATTTGTTGTCGAGAGCGCGGGGGCGCTTTCTCAGTTCTTTCTTATAACCGCCATCACCGCGATTGGGATGAAATCTAACCTTGGCAAGCTGGTAGAAGTGGGCATGAAACCGATTTTATTGATGGTATTTGAAACCCTTTGGATTGCGCTGCTAATTCTAGTGTTTGTAATGTATGTGCTTTAATAAGATAGTTGAAAGATGTGCTAGGTACGGACACGACCTTATGAGGCCGTGTCGACAGTGGGTATCAAAGTAATTCGAATGCGCGAACGACTCGGGTGACACCAGAAACATTACGGGCTACTTCTACAGCCGCAGTTGCTTCTTGATTGGTGAGTTGCCCCATTAAAAACACTTCAGAATCTTGCACCACCACTTTCACTTGCAGCGCTGGAACACGCTCGTCGGCAATAAGTTGGGTGCGCACTTTTGACGCCAGCCAAATATCATTGGTTTGGGTTCCCGCTCCAATCGGCTGGCCTAATCGAATTTGGTTGTGAAACTTAACGATGTGACCAACTTCCTTGGCACGGGATAACGCTTCATCAATAAGTGCCTGCGTTGGTGCTTGTCCAGTCAATAAAGCTACCCTATTGTAAACGTCAACCTGTAAATTTGTTTGTTCCTTTAACGCGTCGCTTTTGGCCCATCGAAGCGATACTGCACCGCTAGCGTTCTGGTCGTCAAGTTGAGTGCCAACGGTTCTGCGGTCATTCGCTACCTTGGCAGCCATAGCGCCTGCCGCACCTACAGCAACAACACAACCTTGCAGTGAACCTATCAAAAATGCGGCGGTGAAAATACCGACAAGTTTTTTTGAAAATGACATCATGAGTCCTTTCTATTGTAGTTATTCGTCACCTAAGTCAGCTGGAAACAGACTGTCGTCTATGCATTCACACAAATTGTGAATCACTAACAGGTGAACTTCTTGAATACGTGCAGTACGGTTTGATGGCACGCGAATTTCAACATCGTGCTCACTGAGGAAGCCTGCCATTTCGCCACCGTCTTTACCCGTGAGTGCAACAATAGTCATGTCTCTAGACAACGCAGCTTCCATGGCTGCAATTACGTTTCGTGAATTTCCGCTGGTTGAAATAGCAAGAAGTATATCGCCAGGTTGGCCTAATGCTCTTACTTGCTTAGCAAAAATCTCATCATAACTGTAATCATTTGCAATAGACGTTAACGTTGATGTGTCCGTACTCAACGCAACGGCCGGTAAACTTGGGCGATCTCTTTCGTAACGGTTAAGCATTTCCGACGAGAAATGCTGTGCGTCACCTGCTGAACCTCCATTTCCGCAACTCAGTACTTTATTTCCGCGGATAAGTGCTTCAACCATCATCATGGCCGCTTTTTCAATAGACTCTGGTAAGATTTCAGAGGCAGCGATTTTAGTTTGAATACTTTCGGTGAAGTTAGCTTTAATATTTTCTATCATGGTTTTTCTTCGGTTAAGAGGCTAACTTACGATACAGCATCAATGCCCTTTTGAGTTAACCTACGTTTTTTAGCCATTCAAGGTTATCGCCATTTATTGCAATAACGTCAATACGCATCGGCGTTGATGCGGGATTGGCGCCATTATCTAACAAATACACTTGAAACGCAGCTTGAATTCTCGCGAGTTTTCTTGACGTTACAAACTCTGCTGCGTGTCCAAATTGATTCCTTTTGCGATATTTAACCTCCACGCAAACAATGGTTTCACCATCTTGCATAACAATGTCGAGCTCACCCATTTTTGCGCGATAGTTTTGACAACGCAGTGTGAGTCCTTGTTCAATAAGATAATCAATGGCTTTTTGCTCAGCGGCACTTCCTTGCGATACTGACATAGTATTTAGTCCGTAATTGGTTGAATAGTCTCTCGTAATATCACTGCATGGGGAAGCGTTCTCTCTACTTCACCATAACTGTTAATAGATAACTTACCGGTTAACCCTTGTAATTCCGTGTAGGGTAATGTGTTAAGTACGCCCAGGCTTGGCAGCAAAGTGTATGCATCTACACCAAAGGCGAATAGCCTGCTTTGCAGCGTAGTGCGCTCGGGCCAAATAGTATCAGCGCTTTGCTGTAGTGTTTGCCAATTATGCTCAGGCATTACCCAAGGCATGTCTATAAAATGCACGTTTTGTAAGTCTCGCCACTGGTTTTTAGCACTGGTAAATTCCATCGAGCGAGACGTGGCATAAAGGTTAGTGACTTTTCCCTCATAGGGAGTGAGGCTTGCCTCAATAATGGGGTTGAGCAGCTCTGTATCTTGAGGCGAGGTAAATGCGACAATGGCATCTATATCATGCCGACTGCGGGGCATGTTATACACATTCTCGTTGACCATATGATCAATTTGATTGATTCGCTCTTTACTTTGTTCAACGTCAAGGGCGCGGGTAATTCCCTCGCGCAAAGAAGCGCTGTCGCTGAAACTCACCGTGGTAATATTGGCTTTAGCAAGTCCGTGCTGTTCAACCAAAAACTGCCAACGGGAATTGAATGCTTGTTCCATTCGCCGATAAAGGGCGCTTTGGCCATGTACTAGTACAGGGGCACGTACGCCTTTGCTAAACATGTAGTTGGCCAGTTGGATGGCTTCGTCCTCCGGCGCCAACGAAAAATAGTTTATGCGCTGGTGAGTACTTAGTACTGGCGCATTTTCAGCGCTCGCAGATAATGATTGTAGTTCATCGGCGTCCAATCGGTTTAACGCTAACATACTTACACTGGGTGGCAGAGCTTCACTTAACGCTTCTACGTTTTCTTTTAACAAAGGACCAATGATAAAACTGGCATTTCCCAATTGTGCAATGATTTGTTCTGCCGATTTTTCATTGGTATCTATAAAACGCAGAAACGGCATGTTTTCATCGCTTTGCTCAGCTTGATACTGGGAATAATAGGCGGCTAATACCCCTTCCTTTACCGTATTCCCAGTACCTTCCAAGCGACCACTTAGCGGTAATAAAACCGCAATTTCATCTATTTGAGGAGGCGTAATTGCCATGGCTTGGGTCACTTCTTCAGGGAAGTGCTGCACAATAGGGTGACTGCGATATACAGTTGTAAATTGATTAACCGCTTGAGCTAGCGCTACTGGGTTGTATGCGTGCTGCACCGCTAATTGACGCAGGGCAATATAAGGCGCAAGTGCAGGATAGCTGTTTGACACCGCGTTGAGTTGTGACTCAGGCAATTGGGATATTAAATTCCACGATGCTTTCGCCTTCTCTTCTTCAGATCGAGCTGTGAGTAAAAGCTGATTAACAGCCTCTATTGGGTCGCCTTGTCGAGAATATAAATTGTGCAGTAGCTCTGCGTATTCAGAGCGTAGTGCACTTGGAATAGCGTCTTGCTGATTCAGCCATTCGATAAGTTGAGTGACAGAAGCGTTGGATATAATGGGTTGGCTTTTAACTGCTAGCAACCTAAAACGAGCACTATGTGCGGGATTTAATACTTCATTCGCCAACTCGCTTAAAACTTGCTGTGCGCTAAGTTGATCACCTTGCTCAAGGAACAGTTCAACTGCATCAAGAAGATAATCATTACGTACTGTATTATCCCCCGTGCTTTGCCAAGCGGCTTGGGCTTTGGCAATGATTTGCGGCGGAGTATCTTTGTTTTCTTGAACAACTTGAACTGTGTTTCGCACTGGTTCAACAGGTGCAGCAGACTGTTGAGGTGTGCTACCACACCCTGATAATAATAGTGAAAAGACACCAGCCGCCACAGCAATTCGTTTGCTCTGAGGTTCAAGATTAAACACAGCTTTCTCCATTTTTCAGCAGAATTCACAGTTTATCCTAATCAGGCCGAAAATCTATGTTTGTAAACGTGAACTGACCTTTGAGCGTGGTACACTTAACGAATATATATGAATAACTAGGGCCAAGTATGGCAAGCGCAACGCTATTTATCGTTCCAACTCCCATCGGTAACTTGGATGACATGACTCCACGGGCAGTAGAAGTATTGAGTCAGGTGGATTGGATCGCTGCTGAAGACACTCGCCATAGTGCGCGACTACTCCAGCATTTTTCTATTCCAACCAGAACGTTATCGCTACATGAACACAACGAAGATAAGCGCACGGCAATGCTGTGTGAACGACTCAAAAGCGGAGAATCTGTCGCATTAATTAGTGATGCGGGTACTCCGCTAATTAGCGATCCTGGGTTTGTGTTAGTACGCCGGTGTCGTGAAGAAGGAATCAATATTTCAGCTCTTCCAGGCCCTTGTGCTGCGATTACCGCCTTAAGCGCTTCTGGTTTGCCTACCGATCGATTCATATTCGAAGGTTTCTTACCGGTAAAATCCCTAGCAAGAGATAACTTACTCACGCAGCTCAAGGAACGAGAGTGCACCAGTGTGTTCTATGAAGCGCCTCGCCGAATACTAGACACAGTAAATGATATTCAACGTATTTTGGGTGACCGACATATAGTGATTGCCAAAGAGATAAGTAAGGCTTTTGAAACTTATGTGTCTGGCACGCCGCAGGTTGTTATAGATTATTTGGAGAGTGATGCCACCCACCAAAAAGGTGAGTTTGTGGTGATGGTGTCACCTGCCACACTGAATGCGTCAGAAATACCACCGGAAGCAATGGCCTTACTCAATGCACTGTGTGAGTACCTGCCACTTAAAAAAGCGGCGGCGGTTGTGGCGAAACATTATGATTTAAAGAAAAACGCCCTGTATCAAGCTGGGTTGGAAGCGCAAGACTAAGTTAAGGAAATAGCAATAGGGCGTTTATGACAAACGCCCTTTAAAGTCTTCATAGCTAAACGAACGCACCAATTCAAAGGCCCCATCTTTTCTTAGAATACCTATAGCAGGGTGCTCTACACCGTTGAAAAAGGTGGTTTTCACCATGGTGTAATGCATCATATCTTCAAATTGCAGTCGGTCGCCGATGTGAAGTGGTTTTTCAAACGAGTAGCTATCGATAACATCACCGGCTAAACAAGAGTTACCCCCAAGCTTGTAGTTAAAAGCTTTCTCGTTAGCTTGAAAACCATTGAGAATATGAGGTCGATAGGGCATTTCCAATACGTCTGGCATATGCGCAGTTGCCGAGATATCTAAAATCGCGATGTCGCCCTCGTTGTTCACTAGGTCCACCACTTCAGCTACTAAAGGTCCAGTTTTCCAAGCTACCGCTGAGCCAGGTTCGAGTATTACATCTAAATGCGGGTGGCGTTGTTTAAAGGCTTTCAACGTTGCTATGAGATGTTCCACATCATAACCTTCACTCGTCATTAAATGACCGCCACCCAGATTAAGCCATTTTAACTGTCCCAACCATTTGCCAAACCTTTGTTCGATAGCGAGCAAGGTGCGTTCGGTGGCAAAAGAGTCACACTCACACAAATTGTGGCAATGAAACCCCTCAATCTCTGAAAGGTCTACATTTTCCAGTTCAGAGGCGCGAATACCCAGTCGAGAACCCGGGGCTGCGGGGTCGTACAGAGGTGTTTCTGCCTCTTGGTGTTCTGGGTTAATGCGCAGGCCCAAAGATACACCCGGCATGGCATCTTTGTATGCTTGCCATTGAGTTAAACTGTTAAATGACAGATGGTTAACAAGTTTGCTCAACTCTTCAATATCTTGCTTTTTATAGGCTGGAGAGTAGGCGTGTACTTCCTTACCCATTTCAGCGGCAAGCTTAGCTTCCCATACTGAACTTGCAGTAGCGCCGTGCAGGTATTGCTTAACAATATCGAAGCAAGACCACATGGAGAACCCTTTAAGCGCTAGAATAATACGCGCACCAGAGGCCTCTTGAACCCGTTTCATAAGTTCAAGGTTTTTTATCAACTTTTCCTCTTCAAGAACATAACAAGGAGAGGGAATATCAGTGCGCTGAGTTAAATCGGTCAAAGGGAACTCCGTTAAGTACTACAAATAGCTTATTTAGCGAATGGACTTTGGTCACATTCAATAACGTGCCACGGCAAACCGTGCTCGTTAAGCATATCCATGAATGGATCTGGATCGAATTGTTCCATATTCCAAACTCCCGCTTGCTTCCATGTGCCATTAAGCATAAGTGCTGCACCAATCATTGCTGGTACACCAGTGGTATATGAAACGGCTTGTGCACCCACTTCGTCATTGCACTTAGCGTGTTCACAATTGTTATAGATAAAGATAGTTTTCTCTTTGCCGTCTTTAATACCGGTAATGTAAGTACCAATGCAGGTCATGCCTGTGTAACCTTCAGCAAGCGAGCCAGGGTTTGGTAACACCGCTTTTAGAAATTCTAAAGGTACAATTTGTTGGCCTTGGAATTCAACGGGTTCGATGCTAGTCATGCCAATACCTTCAAGAACGCGAAGGTGGTTGAGGTAAGCGTCACCGAAAGTCATCCAAAAACGCGCGCGTTTTAGCGACGGGAAGTGCTTAACCAAAGATTCAAGTTCTTCGTGGAACATGAGATAAGACGCGCGAACACCGATGTTTTGATAATCCAGATCTTCACGTACGCTTAGTGGATCTGTTTCTTTCCACTCACCATTTTCCCAAAAACGACCACGTTGAGTAATTTCGCGAATATTGATCTCAGGATTGAAGTTAGTGGCAAATGCTTGACCATGGTCACCGCCGTTACAATCTACGATATCTAAATAATGGATTTCATCAAAATAGTGCTTGGCCGCATAGGCGGTATAAACATTAGTCACGCCCGGGTCAAAGCCGCTACCAAGTAATGCCATAATGCCCGCATCTTTGAATTTGTCTTGGTAGGCCCACTGCCAAGAATACTCAAATTTTGCCTCATCTTTTGGTTCATAGTTTGCCGTATCTAGGTAGTCAGTGCCTGTGGCTAAACACGCGTCCATAATCGGTAGGTCTTGATAGGGTAGTGCAAGATTCACTACTAGATCTGGCTTCACTTCGTTGATCAGTGCTTCCACTTCTTTAGCATTGTCTGCGTCTAGAGCGAAAACGGCTTTAACTCGATCTTCGCCCACTTCTTTTTGCAGTGCTTCGCACTTTGAAACAGTGCGGCTAGCTAAATAAATTTCGTCAAAATGTTCGGGTAAGCGAGCACATTTTTTCACTGTAACAGTGGCTACACCACCGGCACCAATAATTAAAACGCGAGACATAGAGATATTCCTAAATTAAAGCTGGAAATTTTGCGCCGAATGCTAGCAGACAACAATAAATTGGCAAGTCTAGCGAGCACAGATATTAGAAAAAATGTAACCTATTCTGTCTGAAAAACAAGCTAATAGATGTTTAAGGAGTATATCTAAACTTTGGACTATGGCGTTTATGCATAGGGAGATGAAAGTGGGGGAGAAACAACGACTTTATCTTCCAGTCTAAAATATGGATACAAGAGTGTAGAAACCTTGCTTTCGGGAGAACGGGTATTTACTGCAATGACTTCTATGTCTTTTCTATGGCCCTTGATAGAGGTTGGAAATACTAACACACTGTAATTGTCGGCTACCTTAGTTAAGTTTGATAAATGTCGATGTAAAGACTCGATTAGCTCAGAGTTCCCCTTATTTGCATGCGAGTCCTCACAAAATACACACTCCACTTTCCCCATGAGAAATGTTGCTGCAAATGGATAAAAACGTGACTTTATTGGTAGCATCAATTTACACAAATCGAGCGAATGGGCCACTAGTGAGCTTAAAGGCAAAGGAAGCGTAACCGGTTCAATATTCAATGGCTTACCCTAAAACTGCGTATATTTTTCATGTTAACGTAAAAAAATATACCATGTTGCTTTGGCTGAGGTTTACTTAATCTAAATTAACCTTTAAGTAAATTTCAAGTTGTTTGGTTGTTTTTGGCGTGCTCCCTGCACCCCTCCTGTATGTAACACAAGAATTTTATGGCCTTTGGGAAAAGTGCGATTAGCTAACATTGCTTTTAGCGCGAAAAAGAGCTTTCCGGAATAAACACCTTCAACGGGAACTTTGTATTCTTCAAATAGATCCGTGCAAAACCTGTCTAATTCAGGCGATACCTTGCCGTATCTGCCATGGTGAAAGCCATGTTCAATATGCCAATTACCCCTTGGCGGCGAGACAAAAGATTCTACTAGTGTTTCTAAGTAACCTTTACCTTTTAATACAGCTATTCCAATGGCGCGTTGATGGGTATTGAGAGATTGCGCCACACCGGCCAATGTTGCGCCGCTGGCTACAGGAGTGAGAATGGTGTCAAAATCCCATTCCACTTCTTTGACCACATTTGCAATACCTTGAATTGCATTTTTGTGACTTCCACCTTCTGGGATAATTGAATACCCATCGAATTGACGAGAGAGCGCTTTCAAATAGTCTTCGTCGTTACGTCGTTTGAATGTCACTCTGTCGACATAGACCACTTGCGCTCCCCAAGCCAAAATATCTTCTAGCATTGGTGTTATGTGCTGGTTGTAGTCACCTCGAATAATTGCAGTAAAGGGTAAACTAAGTCCTTTGCAACAATAGGCCAATGCGTGAATGTGATTTGAAAAGCCTCCACCAAAACTAACTATCCCTTTTGTGTCCTGAGGTATTTCGTTGAGCAGTGACGAGAGTTTTCGCCATTTGTTGCCCGAAATAACAGGATGAATAAGGTCGTCGCGCTTAATTTTGATTTCGACTTGTTCGGCTCCCTTCCATGTGGGAGTAAATGAAATCAAAGGTGAGGGAAGTACTAGTTCTTGTTCTAGGAGAGTGCAGCGCAAAACAATTTAAACTGATCATATTTCAAGTTGAACCAGTATAACCCTGTATTGCGGTGAGTAATACAGATTGGCATACCAATGAAGAAATTTCCACAAGGTTTAATGGTTGGAGTCATGATGATGTTGGGGTTATTTTGGGGGCAGGTTGGTGCTCAGCAAACCGTTCCTCAACAGGTTTCGGAAAATGTTCCCAATGCGTCTTTGGTCGGTGAAGAAATGTTTCGGTATTTGTTTTGGAAGGTATATCAAGCGCAGTTATATGCGCCCAATGGAGATTACCATTCAGATAAACCTTATGCTCTGCGGTTGACCTACCAACGCGCTTTAGAAGGAAAGAAAATAGCCGAACGCTCTGCTGATGAGATAGCAGAACAAGGCGGAGTCACTGATATTCAGCTTGCCAACTGGTTACAGCAGATGATGGCGATTTTCCCCGACGTTCAACAAGGCGATGTCATTTTAGGTGTAGCCACTAGTGAGCAGCATACGGTTTTCTATCTGAACGATAACGAGATTGGTAGAGTGGAAGACAGCGTATTTACCGAGCGGTTTTTTGGAATATGGCTTGATCCAAGAACGTCAGCTCCCGACTTTCGACAAGCATTATTGAAGTTACCCGGCTAGCCCGCAGAATACTGAGGACATTACGATGAAAAATTTTGTGAAAACGGCTCTTGCTGTTGTTGGTTTGACAGTATTGAGTGGGTGCTCTGTCGCAATTGTAGGCAGCGACTATCAACAACATACTCCCACTTTCAATTTAAATCAGTTCTTTGACGGGCAGGTGAAGGCGTGGGGGATAGTACAAAACCGTTCTGGTGAAGTGGTACAGCGTTTTGTTGTGGATATTCGCGGTAACAATGCCAATGGCGTGCTTACTCTTGATGAGACCTTTGAGTATGACTTGGGCGATGGGCCCAAAACTCGAATATGGGAAATCACGCAGAAAAGTGACGGTACATTTGAAGGCATAGCGAGCGATATCTCATCAACCGCGATTGGAAAATCCCATGGCAATGCATTTAACTTCCGTTATGAAATGGATTTGCCCGTTGGGGATACCACTTATTTGGTTCAATTTGACGATTGGTTTTGGGCGTTTGACGACAGTACAATAATGAACCGTTCTTACATCAAAAAGTTCGGCGTTGTCATGGCTGAGGTCACTATATTCATGCAGCGTCAGTCGTAAATACCAACATAACCCCCAACCCGTGACCCACTGCAAGTGGGTCAGGAATGAACCATACTTTACCTTTGTGGAGTTTGACAATGGCCGACACTAGCGATAACCCAAGGCCATTGCCTTTCGATGTGCGGCTACTTTCAGAGCGATAAAATCTGTCTTCTATCTTTGCAAGCGTTTCAGTAGGCACACCCGTACCAGTGTCACTTACTGAAATGACAATCTTGTTTTTAACCTCTGATAACTGTACCTCTATCTGGCCGCCTGTAGAAGTATGTTTAATGGCGTTGTCGAGCACATTGGCAGCGCATTGAAACATTAAGTTGGGGTCACATCGGAACTCGATATTCGATGATTTCAGTGTAAGATCTATCTGCTTTTGCTGAGCAAGGGGAAGATACAGGTCCACAGCATCATGAATCACCTGATGTAGTGCAGATGTTTCGAACCCTGCCTTGTGCTCTAGAGTTTCAATACTACTAATACGTAACAAGCTATTGAATATACTCAATAGCTTGTTGGCTTCATTGGTAGTTTCTTCCCGCGTATGAGCGTCTTTTATATTCTCAAGACTGTTTTTTAACCTCGTGAGCGGTGTTCTTAAATCGTGAGCAATATTGTCAGTCACACTTTTTAGATTTTCTACTGACATTTCAATGGTGTCGAGCATCTTGTTTAGTACCACGGCTAAACGACTTAAGTCGTCCCATTTGCTGTCTATTTCTAATCGCTCACTGAGGTTTCCTGTATCCATAATTCGAGATGCAGTGGCAGACATTCGGTTTATGCGGTTAACCACGTAAGCGGCAACGGCAAAACTTATGATACAAAGTGCAGTGAGTAAAACTAAAGTGGTAAGCACATAAATGCGCTTTTTGACATTAGATGGCGTGATATCTCTTCCAATGAAAACACTGAACTCTTGTTTATCGATGGTTTTAAACATCGACAGGGTTTTATTAACATCATCATTTGCATATAAGTTAAGAGGCTTCAGTAATGCTTGTTTTGGATTTTGTAGCGTCGAAAATATCGGCCATTGCTTGATATTCCCGCCCCAGAATTCATTGTTCAGCATGACCCCAATGTAAGTTTGCTTGTCTAATGCATTTATGTAGTTTGTTAGTGGAATAAAGTCACCGGTAACTAGTGCATGTTCAATAATGACAGTGAGCGCTTGAGAGTGAGCGTTTAAGGATTGCGTAGTGTGTTCTTGAACACTTGTTGTATATGCTGTTTTTAAAAAATAAGAAACCAGCAGCATAGCTGCAATAGCAAGGGAGGTAAGCAGAGCACCAACGCGAAAACTTGAGCTCTGCGTAAATTGACCAACGGCTAGCACAGAACAGGTTCGGTAATTCTGTACCCAGTCCCTCTTACCGTTTCGATGAGCGGGATATTAAATGCCTTGTCTATTTTTTGTCGTAGGCGACTAATGTGAACGTCTATCACATTGGTTTGTGGGTCAAAATGATAGTTCCACACTTGTTCAAGTAACATGCTTCTTGTGACCACCTTGCCACGGTTACGCATTAAGCACTCGAGCAATTGGAATTCCTTAGATTGTAGTTCGATTTCAACATCGCCATGAAGCACCTTGCGATTCACTAAGTCTAAGGTGACATCACCCACACTCATTGCCGTACCTCTACTATTAGCAGCTTTGCTTCCTGCGAGTACTTCAATGCGAGCGAGCAATTCTTCAAAGGCAAACGGTTTAGTAAGATAGTCATTTGCGCCTCGGCGCAAGCCAATGACTTTATCTTCCACTTGGCTTTTGGCACTCAAAAAAATGACTGGAGTAAATACTTGTTTACTTCTTAAAGTATCAAGCACAGACAAGCCATCTACTTTGGGGAGCATAATGTCTAAAATAATAACGTCGGCATTCGAGGTCAGCCCCTGTGTAATACCTTCTTCCCCATCTTGCGCGAGCGAACACACGTGGCCTTCTTTACCCAGCCCACTTACTATATGAGCCGCTACGTTCGGATCATCTTCAATTAAGAGCACATTCATCGAAATAAAATTAAGTTACTAGGCGGTATATTTCTTACTACATCACCGACTATTTTCGATCACTTTCTCTCCGCATTTTTCGCAACTATGGTAGTTTCGCTAATCGTCTCTTGGAAATCGCATGTCCTCGTTATACGGCGTAAAATTTTGGATTTCTCCTTTGGCTGTTATGGTTTGAACTTCTCGCCAGTATTCCGGTGTCATTAAGTCACCGTGAAGTGATTTTAAAACCTCTTTGAATTTCCTTTTACCCACAATAAAGTGTTCAAATTGCTCGGGGAATACATCGTTGGGGGCAACCGACAAGGTATCTATGGCGTATGGATCGTCACTTTTCGGTAATTCTCTAAAATTTCTTTCGTGCATTAGGCAAATTTCATCGTAGTCATAAAAAATAACTCTGCCATGACGTGTTATCCCGAAGTTCTTGTGCAACATATCACCGGGAAAAATGTTAGCCATGGCAATCTGCTTGATACACAAGCCCAGCTCATTTAGCGCATTGTGAATCTTTTCTTCATCGGTTTCTTGTTGAAGATAAAGGTTGAGGGGAGTCATTTTGCGTTCGATATACAAGTGAGAAATAATGAGTTCAGATTCGGTAATTTTTACACTTGATGCGCAAGTTTCTTGCAGCTCGTCAATAAGTGCCTGAGACATTCTTTCAATGGGAAACCTAAAGTTCACATATTCGTGTGTATCGGCCATTCGACCAACGCGGTCAGACATTTTTACCAAACGATAGCAATCTTTTACGTGTTCTCTGGTTATCTTTTTGCTCTCGGCAAATTCATCTTTAATGATTTTAAACACCACGCCATAAGAGGGCAGGTGGAACACCATCATCACTAATCCACGAATGCCTGGAGCTGCTTCAAACTTGTCCGTTGAGTCTTCTAGGTGCTGCAAGTAGTTTCGATAAAAAACGGTTTTACCGTGTTTGAAATGCCCGAGAGCCATATACAATTCGAAATGTTTTTTGTTAGGGAGCAACTCTTGAAGAAAGGCTGCAACTTCCGCGGGATATTGAGTGTCGACCATAAAATAACTGCGGGCGAAACCGAAAATAACACTTAAGTCTTTTCTATCGGTGAGTAGCGCATCCACGAATAATTGATGTTGGTCATTGCGCTGTATCGAAATAACAAAAGGTAAGGTTTCGTTGGGCATACATATGCGCCCGATTAAGTAAGCAGACTTGCCTCGATAGAATGTGGGTTTAAGTATTTCTACCGTATGTACACTGGCAAGCTGCTGTGTATTTAGGCGCTTTCTGAGTGCTACTTCGAGGTGGTTCATGTCTCGCGTTTTATTTTCAAATTCAATATTGAACCTATAGGTGGAGAAAATTGACGAATACATTTGGGCCACTGTGGTTGTGGTATCAAAACTATTCACCACTTTATGTCTGTCTTGACCCGGTAAGTAGCATCGACTGGGAAGCACGAACATGAGTGCATCGTCGATTTTTTTATGTTTGAACAGTCTGCCAATCACTGAATTGTAAAAAGTCTCTGCAAGTTCGTATTGAGGGTGGCCTTCAAGAAGCGCCGAAAATTTGGTTTTTAGCAACTGCCAAAACTCGTTAT
This sequence comes from Alteromonadaceae bacterium, assembly GCA_027013165.1. Classification (GTDB taxonomy): domain Bacteria; phylum Pseudomonadota; class Gammaproteobacteria; order Enterobacterales; family Alteromonadaceae; genus Alteromonas. The sequence goes on along the minus strand of JALUXV010000163.1, from coordinate 1,287 downwards.
TGCTCCGATGTGGATGTATGTCATGAAAGATTTCGGCCACTGCATCGGACAAGCTTCGTTCGTAAATTGTTATGCGTTCTTTCGATGCGGTCTGTGTTTCCTGCCATCGCCCTTGTTCAAAACGTTCTTGTGCTCCTCGTGTTATGCGTGTGAACCATCGGTAGCTTTTATCGAAGTGAGAAATTATATGATACGCCACTTTTTTGGCGAGCATTGCGTCTGACATGTCTACCTCAGCTATTTATTTGATTAACGCGCTGTATTCTCAACGACGTTAAATGGCAGTTTGCACAGTATGAAATGATCAGCTTTACTATACCAATTACCGAGATGAATCATGGGTATATGTTCGCTCAGTAAATTAGAAAAATGGTAAAACTGCTTTTCTTTATACTTTAGTGCAATATAATCAAATGCATAGCGGTAATTAATAACGTAAAAAAGAACCAATATCAGATGAGTTACTCAGTACTTGTTTGCGACGATTCAACAATGGCTAGACGAATGGCTAAACGTCACTTGCCTGTTGGGTTTGCGCATACTATTTTCGAGGCAACTAACGGCGTTGATGCGCTAGAGGTGCTTGCTCACAATCATGTAGATCTACTGATACTCGATTTGACCATGCCAGTGATGGATGGGGTGGCTGTTCTTGAAGAAATTAAACTCCGAGGTATTAAAGCCTTCGTAGTGGTGGTTTCCGGAGATATACAACCCGCAATGCAGTCGAAAGTCATGCGCTTAGGTGCCTTAGGCTTCATACCAAAACCACTTAAAACCAGCCTGTTAAACGACATACTAACCACCTACGGATTTATTCAACCCCAACCTATGGTGGGATAATCCAAGCGAGCCTCACTTAATTGCTACTAGAGACGCGCTTGAAATTGAAAAAAGTGTGTTGCTAAATGTAGTTTGCCCTAGTTAAACCAATGTCGTGTTTTATTGGCAAACCACACCAGCGATAACATTACTGGCACTTCTACCAATACTCCTACCACTGTGGCTAGTGCTGCACCACTGTGTAATCCAAATAGGGCAATAGCAACGGCAACTGCTAATTCAAAGAAGTTAGAGGTTCCTATCATACAGGCCGGTGCGGCTACATTATGAGGAAGCTTCATTTTCATTGCGGCGAAATATGCTATGGCAAAAATTCCGTAGGTTTGAATAAGCAGCGGAATGGCTATAAGAACAATGTTCTGTGGCTGTTCCAATATGGTATTGGCTTGTAGGGCAAACAGAATAACTATAGTTAGCAATAAACCAAAAATAGAGAAGGGTTTA
>JALUXV010000162.1 GCA_027013165.1 Alteromonadaceae bacterium | reverse complement strand
GCACAAGAGGATCACTAAAGATGCGTTTCGCCTTCGTCGGGGAGGTAATGGTCAGCAATACAAAATTGACCTGCACAATCGATTTGGATTGTGGGCTGCGCCATTTCATTTGATCATTGGCATTACTGGGGCCTATTTTGGTATGGCGGGTCTCATCGTAGTGCTTGTGTCACAGCTCTATTATGGCGGTGACCGCGACGCTGTGGTTAAGGAAATCTTCACACCGGATCCTGTGATAGAGCAGCCTTACCAAAAGCCTGAGTTGAGCAAAGCTTATGCACAATTAGCGGAGCTAGCACCAAACCATCAACCCATTTTTCTTTCCGTTCATGAAGCTTATACGGAAGACCAGTTTATAGAAATATATGCTAAAGCACCGGGTAAGATGATTTATTCTGAAAACTATCGATTCGATTCGGCGGGTAATTTTATCGATACTGCCGGTTACGAAGACGGGCACTGGGGCAAGCAGTTAGTGTATGCAATGTACCGATTACACTTCGGCGATTTTGCAGGTATGTTTAGCAAGGTACTGTATTTTGTTCTGGGTTTAATGCTAACCCTACTATGTATTTCTGGTACTGAAATTTGGTTGGCTAAAAAAGCCGATCCACCAGTGCTGTATAGAGTGTGGCAAGGTACAGTGTGGGGAACTATCAGTGCACTAGCTCTGACTGCTCTTGTTTCCTTAGTTTCAGATATCGAACTAGTCTCTGTTTTTTGGGCTCTGATGTTTTTCAACACCGTATTGTCCGTGGGCAGTGGTAAATGCGGCAGGCGTTTTTGGCTATTTACGTCTGGGCTCTCTGTATTAGCACTATTGACAGTTTATACGCTAGTACATGGTACCCATGTATTTAACCAAGCATCTGCACAACTAAATCTTCCCATGTTTGTTTACGCACTTTGGAGTATTTACCGAGCAGTAACGCTAAAAGCTAAGCCAATATCACCAAGCCAAACGTAATAGTAAGCGGCGAGAGTAGCGTCGAAAACGTGATGATTTCTGACGCCAAATCGCCGTGACTAGTGAGTTGTTTACTCATAACGAATGCCGCAGCTGCTGTGGGTGCACCACTCATGAGAAATAGTACGATAAGCGCATCTTGGTCTAAACCGAGACTAATGCCGCCGGTTACTACCAACCCTGGAATAACTATCAGCTTTAGCAGTGTTGCTATAACAGTCACTCGTGTATTTGATTTCGCATTTTTCCAATTCAAACTTGCACCAATACACAACAATGCCAGTGGAAGTGTGAGCTGAGATAGGTAGTTAAGCGGCTGAACTATTGCTTGTGGGATAGAAATTTGTAGTAGCGAAACGACCAACCCAATAACAATGCCTAATATCAATGGGTTCTTTGTAATAGTTACCAACATTTTTCGATTAAATGTTGTTAACACCATTATTGATAGAACGTTGTACATAATGGTAATGAAAGCGAGGTAAGTGGCTACCACAGGAATAATCCCTTCTCCCAAATAGCTAACCGCTAATGCTAAGCCAATAATGGCCATGTTCCCTCTAAAACTGCATTGAACAAATACGCCTTGCTGGCTTTTTGGCACAAAAAAGCGGGCTAAAACCACTAGGGCAAGAACGCTGAGTATGGTTGCTATTGCAGCATACACCACCAATAGGGTGTTTAAGTTATTTTCTAAAGAATTGGTGGCTACGTTAATAAATAGCAAACACGGAAGCGCTATATTAAAAACAATGTTGTTGCCACCGCGCACAAATTCGTCGCCAACAACACGCTTTTTCTTTAGCCACATTCCCAATAATAGAATGGCCAAAACAGGGCACACAGACAGGCTTGCTGTATATAATGACTGATATATTGACATGACTTTAGTTACGTCCATGTTGGTAAGGGAAGTGTCGAAAAACAAAAGAATAGCAACTGAATTTATACACTAACTCTTTAATCATTATCAAGTTTTTAAAAACGCTTACCCAGTGCGCTAATTAAAAATTATGAACGTAAGTCGACAGCTAGTGTGAGGAGGGGATTAAATCATTTCAGTGGGCGTACTTGCACTTGAAGATTTAAATAATTTGGGGCTACAACCGTATTCAATTTTAAATAGTTTATTAAAGTAAGACACATTCTTGTAGCCGACAGAGTACGCAATTTCAGATACATTAGCGTCGGGATTCTCCGCTAATAGCCGCGCAGCCTCACTTAGTCTCAATTTATTAAGGTACGATGTAAAGGTATAGCCAAGTTCCGACTTGAGTATTTCATTCACTTTATTTCTATTGATGCCCAATGTTTGAACAACGTATTCTAAACTCATCTCTGGATTCGCGTATTCTGTAGCCATTAGCTTGAGAATAGCGGTCTTGTCTTTATCTTTGTGAGATTCGATCGTTAACTGCTTGTAAGCGATAAGGGGCCTGTCTTTCTGTATTTTTTCTTGTATGCGTTCCATAAGGAACTTGGTGTGGTTTTTAAACAGCCATATACCTAGCATCGCCCAGCCAAAAATAAATATCACAATGTATTGATATAAGTACTTCCAGTCTTTACCCGACAGTTCAATTGCGCGAATGTTAATGGTTGAACGCACATTCATAGGGCTTTGTATCGAGCTACCAAACGCTATTTTTTTTACACTTTTGAGGTTGTAATCTTCGTTGCTCAGTTCTTGGTTATACCATTTAAACCACCATTCAGGGGTGTCTAATCGAGTAATATCTATGTTGAAGTTTTGCCACGTATTGTCACAGTGGAAGTATCTTGTAGAAATGCGGTCTGAGCGTTCATCGTCAAAGGAAGAAGCATTCTCATCTACCGAAAAAAGCGAGAAGGTAAGAGTGCTTGCTGGAGAGCACTTCGCCATAAAAGCTAACGTATCAAAGCCACTAAGATCTACATTGTTAGGTTGGTCCATTTCATTCACAAAAGCCATCTCTCCCATGGCGAATGGGTGATCTTTTTCTGAGTTTAAAAACATACTGAGCGAATAGCTGTAGCCATCATCAATAACATCAATATGTGAAAAGCCGCCTTCAGCCGCATCTGAGTAAGTCCTAGCAACCCATTTATAACCAATGCTGCTTGAATCAGAAGGCATCAACGCAGCATTAGTAAAGGTAAGGTCAAATGCTAGATATCCGCCAACTAATGATAAAAGTGCAGAGGCTGTTAACGAAACTATAACTTTTTTGTAGTAGCCAAACATGTTCCAGTAAAAATAGGGCGTGTTACTTTTGTGAATTCCTAGTGCCATCTAACCAAACCAAGGCTTGTTCGTCAATGCACTAATATCAGTCCGTTAACAAAATTTTGTTGCCATGATTCCTTGTATTTTTACGCTCTTTTTCTTCAATTATTTGCATTTTTTAAGTGATTTTGCGAATTGAAATAACGGCAACAAGTTGATTCCTCTAGGCTGCAAGGTATTAACAAAAACAAAACAAAATATCTTTATGAATATAACAATGGCGTTACAGAAACCTGTTGTTGGAAGCAAACTGAGTTATTTTATGATGCGAAACCGAGTAAAAAACGCAAGTCGAATTGCAGATAAAATAATGCAGTCTAACAATACAAGGGGTCAGATCTTTGGCCTGTTGATCAGTCTCTGTTTGTCTTTTGATGTGTATGCTAGCGAAGTGTATACATTGAACTATTCCGAGCCTGGCACAAATTGGGAGTCAGAATCGTTACCGATTGGCAATGGGCACCTTGGAGCTACCATCTTAGGTGGGGTTTCGGTAGATAACATTCAGTTTAATGAAAAGTCGTTGTGGACGGGCGGGCCCGGCGCAAAAGAAGGTTATGTTTATAATTTCCCAGAGCGGTCAGACAACTACCTCAGTTTAGTGCATTCTGTTCAACAAGCGTTATCTGACCAACAGTCTCTTACTCCAAAGTCTGTCGCAGATATACTGGGCAATGAAAATAGAGGTTACGGAAGTTATCAAAGTTTTGGAACTCTTTCACTGCGTTGGCATGGTCATGATGAGTTTGTTAACTACAATCGCGCTCTCGATCTCAGCACGGCAGTGGCATCGGTAAGTTATCAAGTCAACAACAGACAGTATTTACGAGAATATTTTGCTAGCTATCCAGATAATAGCATTGTTGTCAAAATTTCTTCGCCGAGCCGTCACCCTATTAGCTTTGATGGAAGTTTTTTGCTTCCAGAAAATCGAACAGTAAGTCATCAAACGCTTTCTTCGACACAGCTTTTATTAAGTGGCTCCCTTCATGACAATGGTCTTGAGTTTGCTGCCGGTCTGCGAATAAACGCCAACAATGGAGATGTTGCTTTCAAAGACGATGGCAGTTTTTCCATTACTGGCGCTGAGTCGGTCACCCTTGTGCTTAACGCGACAACTAACTATGCGCTTCGTCACCCAGAGTACCGAGAGGGAAATGCCCTCTCAAAGCTACACGAACAATTAAACCTTAACCAAAACGCCTCTTATGACCATTTGTTACAACGTCACTTGGATGATTACCAAGGGCTTTTTTCACGGGTAAAGATTGATCTTGGTGGAGTACCTATACCCGATATGGCCGCCGCTCTGTCAGACTATCCTGTGAACGATGAGAAGGTAAATCGCGCTGTGGAATCCTTGTATTTTCAATACGGTCGCTACTTACTCATCGCATCGTCACGGGAAGGCGCTTTACCTGCGAATTTACAGGGTGTTTGGAACAAAGACATACAAGCTCCCTGGAGTGCTGATTACCATTTAAATATTAACTTGCAGATGAACTATTGGTTAGCGCTAAGCACCAATTTAAGCGAAACCTTGCCACCTTTTTATAGCTTTATCGAGAACTTGGTCACGCCGGGCGAAGAGGCTGCCAGCACATTATTTAATTCTCGAGGATGGGTTGTATTTCTTAACTCTAACCCATGGGGCTCTATTGGACTTATTGAGTGGCCTACCGCGTTTTGGCAACCCGAAGCGGCGGCTTGGGTCGCGTTACATTTCTATGAAGGGTATCGATTTAATCAAGACCCCCAATTTTTACGACAAAGAGTTTACCCATTACTGAAACTGACTAGTTTGTTTTGGCTAGATAACTTAATCCTGTCAGATGACAAGCTATCACTTGTGGTGTCACCGAGCTATTCACCAGAGCACGGCGACTTTACGGCAGGCGCGGCGATGTCTCAGCAAATCGTATTTGATTTACTACAAAAGACTGCTATTTGTGCACAAGAAATTGGCGACAATACGTTTGCTAGCACGCTTCATAATACGCTCAATCAATTAGATCCAGGCTTACGGGTGGGGAGTTGGGGGCAGTTACAAGAGTGGCGACTAGACCTAGATGACCAAACGAATAAACATCGTCATATTTCTCACCTTTACGCGCTTCACCCAGGCGATCAAGTGTCTCCGCTTACCACACCCGCGCTAGCTCACGCCGCTCATACATCGCTAAACGCTCGAGGTGATGCAGGTACAGGGTGGAGCCGCGCGTGGAAAATGAACTTCTGGGCTCGGTTATTTAACGGTGATAGAGCATATCGTTTGTTACAGCACCAACTTAGAGATAGCACCTTGACCAACCTGTGGAGTACACACCCACCGTTTCAGATAGACGGAAATTTCGGTGCAACTGCAGGCGTTGCCGAAATGCTGCTTCAAAGCCATCAGAAAGAACTGTACTTGCTGCCAGCGCTACCCGCGGTATGGCGCGATGGTGAAGTTTCGGGGCTGAGGGCGAGGGGAAATTATACCGTAGATATTTCATGGGACTCAGGGCGATTGACTCAAGCAATTGTTAGACCGAAAAAAGATGGTGTTGTTCATTTACGCAATGCTGTGTTCGCCGGCCCTGTGTCAGTTACACAAATGAATCAAGTGATGGAAATTACCAAACATGGTTCAGATTTAATCAGTTTTAGTGCAAAAGCCAACCAAGAGTATGTCGTCCTTGTAGGTAGCTAAAAAACAATAGCCGTTGTGCTAAGCGGCAAAGAATAACTCAATACGGACTTTTATTATGAAAGTGAGAAATTCAGGACTCAACCAATTTAAACACGCAAAACTCGCAAAAGGTATTCTATTGTCTTTGGGGATGATATCGCCGGCAATGGTTGGTGCGCAAACCACCACTGAAACGGAAGACGCGCAAGTGGAAACCATTGAAGTGAAAGGGCTTCGTGCTAGCGTCATTTCAGCCCAAGAAACAAAAATGAACTCCGATAAGATAATGGACGGTATCAGTGCAGATGATATTGGTGCGCTCCCAGATCGAAGTGTAACCGAAACCCTACAACGGGTGGCTGGTGTAGCCATTGACCGCTACATGTCTTTGGGCGATCCAGAGCACTTTTCTGTTGAAGGCAACGGCGTAATTGTTCGCGGTCTTACTCAGGTGCGTTCGGAATTAAATGGACGCAGTACTTTTAGTGCAGATGGTGGAAGAACCTTAAGTTTTGGTGACGTACCGCCCGAGTTATTAAGCGCGGTAAACGTTTATAAAAGTCCGTCAGCTGATCAAATAGAAGGCGGACTTGCAGGCACCATTGATCTTGAAACTCGACTACCGTTTCACAATGATGAGCAACAAATTTCCTTTGATATTACGGCAAACTATGGCGATGTAATACAAGAAACTAAACCTGCGTTTTCAATTTTGTATTCGAATAATTGGGATACTTCCGCAGGTAAAATAGGCTTCTTATTCGATATTGCTAAATCTGAGCTATCTACTCGTAATGACTCAATGTACGTCAGGCCTTTCTTTTACCGCGATGATATAAACGGTATGAGGGAACTACAGTGTATGTTCCACGAGGCGCTGATTGGCGGACCATGTATTTCGACCGAGAACGTACTGGTGGTTATGCGGCCTTACAATACGCCCCTAATGACGCCAGCGAATTTACTCTCACGTACTTCTCCAGCGATTATGATATGCAATGGAGTGAAGATGCGATCTTTGTTGACAACTGGCCCTATGGCGTTCAGGTAGAAGACGGTGCACAGTTTAGCGCAAGTGGCGTGTTAGAGCGTGGACGCTTGGTTCAAGACGGAGGCATTCCAATGGGAGCCGATGTTCGCTCATCGGTTCAACAAGCAAAGACAGATGATATTGCCTTGCGCTATCGCTACGCAAGTGACACTTTCTTACTCGAAACTTCATTGCAAAGAGTAACCTCCAGTGCTGTCGGACAGGACAACACTGTTGCTACACAAGTTAGCGTTCCATACATTGACGTTGACCTAACAGGTAGCTTACCCACAGTGACATCGGATGCAGATTATTTAGGCGATCCAAATAACTACTCTTGGAACTTTATAATGGATAACCGCTACGACAGAGAGGCTGAAATGACAGCCGTAGACGTAGACGTTACTTATTTCCTAGCAGGCGACTTCCTTGAATCGGTAAGATTTGGTGCACGTTTCAGTGACACCAGCTCTGATAACGCTGATACAGGGTATAACTGGAGCCCCTTGGCACCAAGTTGGCTTCAAGGTGCCATTGTTGAAGGCGCAGACAATATTATTCCTAGCGTCGACGACCTTCATCTCAATACCTTTGATAATTTCTTTGGTGGAGATGTTCCCTCACCAGCTAATGTTTACGCACCAAGAGCAAGCTTTGCGTTTGGATACCCAGACAGTTTTCAGGTGCTACAAGATCAGTTCGTCTATGCCGATTGGGCGGGGTGGGCGTATTGGAATCAACGAGACTTAAACGCAGACCAATTCAATAACAACCAGACCGAAAAAACATCGGCAGCCTATGCCATGGTTGACTTTTTTACAGACACGTTGGGTAAGCCGGTTTCTGGTAACGTAGGTGTTCGTTACGTTAAAACGAAAAACACTGCCCACGGTCATTTGCAATATCCGTTTAATCCTTTGTTTGGCGATGGTGCTTATTCAGATTTGGATGCTGAGCATGACTACAGCAATTGGCTACCAAGCCTAAACGTTAAAGTAGAGCTTACTGATGATCTCTTATTGCGCTTTGCAGCGGCCAAAGCTATGGCGCGTCCGAATTTCGCCGATTTGGGGGCCAACATTACGTTGAGCGCTAACCTTACTAGCGAGGGAGAGGCGAGTCAAAACGCTGGAAACGTACCAAAAGTAGAAGACTACGAGTTAACGTTGGATTCAACCCAAAACCCGTATCTTGATCCAATGGAATCTACCCAGTTTGACGTTTCTTTGGAGTGGTATTACGCCTCAGATAGTTCCGCATATATAGCGTTGTTTACTAAAGACATCTCTGGCTATCAGTTACCAATGGTTTCACAAGTAGAGTTTGGGGGGTATACCTACAACGCACGTTGGCCTGTAAGTAGTGCGGAAGCAGATATTACCGGTGTGGAGCTGTCATTGAATCATTTCTTCTCGACGTTACCAGAGCCTTTTGACGGTTTAGGGGTACAGATGAACTATACCTACATTGATAGTTCAACTGACGCTGACGCATCAACAGCTCCAGCGGATACCGACGGTTCAGGTTATGGCGAAATGCCATTTAGAGGCTTATCGGAAAATGCAGTGAACTTAGTCTTAATGTACGAAAAGGGTCCAATATCAGCTCGCTTGGCCTACAACTGGCGAGATGAATTCCTTATGTCAACCAATGCGAATGGATTTAATGGCACTGAAAACGGCATTACCTATGGTTTGCCTTTGTTTAATGCCCCCACAGCATACCTAGATGGTTCACTAACTTATCGTATTAATGACAATTTCTCTGTGGTTTTGGAGGCAAATAACCTCAATGACGCAGTGACTAAGAATGAAATGCGTCAAAACGGACCAGGCAATCACTACAGTGCTTACCATGTGAATGACATTCGCTACGCCTTGTCATTACGTGGCAACTTCTAGTCAGAGTGCTATTCAAAGACAAGAGAGGCGTAGAGCCTCTCTTGGGTCACTATATAACTTCGTTTTAGAATCATTTATGAAAAAATTACACTACTGGGTGCTTATACTGCTTAGTGTTTTGACCTTGGTATCGTGTCAATCTAGTTCGCACAATACCTTGGATGAAACAACAAGCGGTAGCACACCCTCTCCCTTACCCCGAGTGGTTACGATTAAGGGAAAACACGCCTTCTTCGTTGAAGAAAAGCCTTTTTTCTTGCTGGCAGCGCAAACGAATAACTCGGCTAATTACCCCGCAATGTTAGAGAAAGTCTGGCCTGTGGTTGATGATATGCAGGCGAATACTATAGGTATTCCGGTGGCGTGGGAACAGATTGAGCCAACTGAAGGTGAGTTTGATTTTAGCTATTTAGACACCTTGATATCACAAGCAGCACAGAGAAATAAGAAAATTGTATTGTTGTGGTTTGCCACATGGAAAAACAACGCACCCCACTATGCACCTGCTTGGGTTAAGTTAAACAATACTAGATTTCCTAGAGTAATTACTGAGGATAATCGCGTACTTAATTCACTTTCCCCTCATGGCGAGAGCACATTGGCTGCCGACAAACGAGCCTTTGTAAAGCTTATGACCTACCTGAGAGATTACGATCCAAACCATCAGGTAATTATGGTGCAAGTGCAAAATGAAGTGGGGACCTATGGTTCAAAAAGAGATTATTCTGCGCTGGCAAATTCTCACTTTAATCGCACCGTGCCACAAGGGCTACTCGACCTTTATAAAAAGCCCGAAGGAACGTGGCAAGAAGTGTTTGGTGAAGATGCCGATGAATATTTTCACGCCTGGTCTATTGCACGCTATGTGGATGAGATCGCCAGTGCAGGAAAAGCCATCAAAAACCTTCCCATGAATGTAAATGTGGCGCTGCGCAACCCGTTTAATCCCGGCTCGGGCTATTCCATGGGCGGACCAACCGACAATGTTATCGATATATGGAAAGTAGCTGCGCCGAATATTGACATGATTTCTCCGGATATTTATTTCCGAGATCACCGAACGGTAGACAAGGTCTTAGAACTTTACAGTCGTGCTGACAACCCGTTGTTTGTTGCAGAAATAGGTAACGACCAACCTTACGCAAGATACCTTTTCTCTACTTTAGGACACCAAGGTATTGGTTTTGCGCCATTTGGCATGGACTACACCGATTATGCAAATTTTCCCTTGGGCGCAAAATCTGTAACAGCAGAGACCATTGCTCCGTTTTCAGAGGCATACGCAATGCTTTCGGGGTGGGAGCACGTATGGGCAGGTTTAAGCTTTGAGAATGAAACTTGGGGAGTGTCGGAACCTCATGACTCTCATACTGATTTAGCAGTATGGAATGCTGAAGTTTCGTCTGCCGATACGTCTTCTGAATCTTTTACCCAGCAACTGGATTTGGGGCGTTGGAACGCTGAAATTTCCTACGGCCGCCCAATGTTTTGGATTGATCCGCCTACGGGAAATCATCCTGCTTCTGGCGGGGCGCTTATCGCTAAGTTAAACGATGATGAGTTTTTAATCACAGCGCTTCGGGCACGAGTAACACTTACGCCATCTGAAGAAATATCTACAGAAGCATACATGATCGAGCGCGTGGAAGAAGGGTACTTCGACGAAAACGGGAAGTGGGTATTCCTTCGAGTCTGGAACGGGGACCAAACTGACTGGGGCCTTAATTTCACCGCGCAGCGTCATTTACTCAAAGTGAAGATGGCGACCTACCAACAATGAATTTAGTGAACATAATGAGGGAGAAATTATCAATGAAATCACATGTAATGGGGGGATGCGTTGCTCTGGCAGTATTTTCCACGGTATTACTAACCGGGTGTGAGCCACAAAAAGCGACCGAGCAAGCCGCTACGGCGGGCTCTTACATTGCAATTGATAAAGGCATCCTTGTGTCACCAGCACAAGGACAGGCAAAGGCGGTTAGATTCCAAGTATTTGAAGAAGATACACTGAGGGTAACGGCCTTACCACACGATAATTTGAATTCGGTAGCAGACAGCTTGATTGTGGTTGCAGAGTCAAGTGCACCGTTTGAGTTAGAGACGTTAGGAAACACAGTAGTACTTAAAACTAATGCGCTTCGTGCAACTGTGTCACTTGTTGATGGTACCTATACCCTTGAAAATGCCAACGGAGAGGTACTGCTTGATACAGTGAATAGTGGCGAGTTTGGTCCGGTAACAGAAGATCCTATTACACCAGCGAGCGATTCATATGCTATTCGTCAGCAATGGAACCTAGATACCGAGGAAGGTTTTTACGGACTGGGTCAACACCAGAACGGACAGGTTAACTATGCTGGTGAAAACGTTGAACTAGCAACACATAACCTGCAAATTTCTATTCCTTATGTGGTTTCAACAAAAAACTACGGTGTGTTATGGGATAATGCGTCTATCACTCGTTTTGGTGATCCAGCACCGTCAACGCCCATTAAAGACAGCTTTACATTGTTTGATGTAAATGGTGAAGAGGGCGCGCTCACAGCATACTATTACGATGGTGACGAACTCTTACTCACGCAGACAGAAGCGGATCTCGACTACCAGTTTTTTGACAATAACTCAGTACGAGAAATACCATTTCCAGAAGCGCTGGGCGACGTGACGCAACCAAGAATTGTTTGGAAGGGAAAGATCCGCCCCAATCACAGCGGTCTGCATAAGTTTCGTATGTACAGCAGTGGTTACGCATCTTTGTCAATTGATGGAGAAGAGTTGCTAAACCGTTGGCGCATGAACTGGAACCCGTGGTTTCATACCGCGGATGTAACACTCGACGCAGAAAAAGCAGTTGATTTTGAAGTGAATTGGGATTCACAAGGTGGATTCTTCAGGTTACTGCACAATGATCCCTTACCCAATCAAGAGCAATATAGCTTATCGCTAGCTTCGGAAACGGCAAAATCCATCGATTACTATGTGGTGGTAGGTGACAGTTATGACGATGTCATTTCAGGTTATCGTGAATTGTCGGGTAAGTCAGTAATGCTGCCTAAATGGGCATATGGGTTTTGGCAAAGCCGAGAGCGTTATAAGTCTCAAGGGGAGCTTATTGAAGCGCTAAATACTTATCGTGAATTAGAAATTCCCATCGACAATATTGTTCTAGACTGGTCGTACTGGCCACAAGATGCATGGGGAAGCCATGATTTTGATGAAGAACACTTTCCAAACCCAGCGCAAATGGTTGCAAACGTTCACGACTTGAACGCAAACATCATGATTTCGGTATGGCCAAAGTTCTACAGTACTACTGCGAATTATGCAGAGCTTGATCAAAAAGGCTTCATGTTGAACAAAAACGTAACTCAAGAGGGCAACTTAGACTGGATTGGAGAAGGGTACCTCAACGGATTCTATGATCCTTACCCTGAAGAGTCTCAGGCCATTTTTTGGCGTCAACTGGAAGAAAAGCTTAACGTGATTGGTATTGATGCATGGTGGTTAGACGCGTCAGAGCCAGATATTCATTCAAACCTGTCATACTGGAAGCGAAAGGAAATTATGAGCCCACAATCGATAGGGTCAGGCGCTGAGTATTTTAACTCCTATGCATTGGCAAATGCTGAGGGTGTGTATAACGGAGAACGACAAACAGATGGACATAAGCGAAGCTTTATTCTAACGCGAAGTGGCTTTGCTGGTATTCAGCGCACCGGTAGTACAATTTGGAGTGGAGATACCGTTCCTCGCTGGTCTAACTTGAAAGAACAGATTGCGGCTGGATTAGGAACCAGCTTAGCAGGGATGCCTAATTGGACCATGGATATAGGTGGTTTTACTCCTGAAAATCACTACCGTTACAACAATGGCAAGGCAGTTGGCCACTACTCTGAAATGGCGCAAGAGCATCAACAAGAATGGCAGGAATTAAACGTTAGATGGTTCCAGTTTGGTGCATTTGTTCCTTTATTCCGTTCTCATGGACAAAACCCCTATCGCGAAATCTACAATTTGGCAGATTCAGGTTCAGTGGAATATGAATCTTTGGTTTACTATACAAAGCTTCGCTATCGCCTAATGCCTTATATTTATTCACTTGCTGGTGACATTTATCATAAAGACGGCACTATGATGCGTGGATTAGTTATGGACTTTGGGGATGATGAGGTTGCACGTAACTTGAACGACGCGTATCTATTTGGCCCATCATTATTGATAAACCCTGTATACGAGTACAAAGCTAGAACTCGCGATGTATATTTACCGGGTAAAGGCACATGGTACGACTTCTACACAGGAGAGGTATATTCGGGAGGTCAAACGATTACTGCAAAAGCGCCACTAGAAAGAATGCCATTGTATGTTCGCGCAGGATCGATTATTCCCACTGGTGAAGCCCTTCAGTATGTATATGATAAGCCCGAAGGTGCATATACCTTGAACGTTTTCACTGGTGCTGACGGTGAGTTTGAAATTTACCATGACGATGGCAAGTCGTATAACTACGAAGACGGCGGTTATACTTACACACCTATTTCCTACAATGAAGCAACGGGAGAGCTTACCATCGGCGCTCGACGCGGTGAGTTTGAAGGTATGGTGAGTTCTAGATCTTACCACATCCGCTTTATTGCAGAAGGTGAGTCATTGGCTGATTTCAACAGCACACCAGACACTAGTGTTGTGTACACAGGGGAAGCGGTTACCGTTAGCCGAAACCAGTAGTTAACTTCTCCTTTTTTGGCACCTACATAATTGTGGGTGCCACTTTTTTGTTGTTATATTTCACTCGCCAACAACAGTGCTCTGTATCGAAGGGTGCGCAAAGTGCAATTGCTTATCACAGGTTGATGATGTGATTGAATCATTCACGGTGAGCCAGCCTATGTTTTGCCAAACTGCTTTCTCTATCCCCTGCGCATTGTTATCAGCGGCTTGAATAAACCAGCTAAAACGGGTGTTAGTGTAGTGGTCTAGGTTTAACTCATCTCTAAAATCCAACTTATCAACTAGCGTGGTCTCTGGAGCTATGACAAGGCGAAGCCAGTAAGGAGCAACCATATCCTTGTCATCCATATCTACTCCAGCTAAGTGTGACACTGGCCTAAAACGAGCATTTGCGTTTGCACCGCTGAATTGCTCGTCTGCTCTTTCAAGGTCTCGCTCAAGGCGCAGTGCGGTAAATATTTTTCCTAGTGGAGGAATTGATCCCATGTCAGGTTCATTCGTCATTGGCAAGCTAAGTACATGGTCAGTTTTCGTCCCGCCCAGTGAGTGCATCAAAAACACGTTCTGAGTTGGTGCAGTGTTCTTAATGGGAAACAGCTTAATAGCAACACCAAAGGCCCTTTTATCGTCTTGTTTGGTTCCGCTCAAACTCACTGACGCTCGAACGATAACGGGGATTTCTACGTTCGCGCTGTAAAGTCCCGTATAGGGACTATCATGATTCATTTGCCATGTACCAGAAAAGCAGATTCCGTTAGCCTGTAACAGCTTATGCTCCGTATCTAGAGTAATGAAATCTTCATTGCTAGATAAGGTTCTAATGGCGTGCTTTAACAGCACATTCTCACCATCGATATCAAATAACTCGCGAGAAACTTCATACTGAGGCAGGTTGTCGTAAGGGTCTGAAAACACTCTTGCTTTTACGTATTCAAAATATGAATCCGTATCGGGCGACTGAGCTAATCCGTCAGGCCAAAAACAAAGCATTGATACAATAAAAATTACGCCATAGTTGAAAGCATTTTTCATTTTAAAAGGTCTTTCTAGTTACAGATTACAACAACCAAGAGTTCCAGCAATGGGGTGCGATCCTACATCGTCAAGAAGCCAGCAACTCGCTAAAACAAGAGCGCGAATGGGTGATAACTTTACCGCAACCCAGCTGTTGGGGCGAACCCATACCATAGGCTGTGTTGCCATAGAGATCACGCAAAAATGCAATCTTGACTGTACCTTGTGCTATTTGTCTGAGCATTCTCAGGCCGTCAAAGGTATCCCCATTGAGGAGGTGTTCAATCGATTGGACCTAGTGCTCGAACACTATGGGCCAGGTACTAGCGTACAAATTACCGGTGGCGATCCTACGCTCAGAAAACACAGTGAATTAATTGAAATAGTGGCCTATGCGAATAAGCTGGGATTACACACCGCGTTGTTTACCAATGGTATTGCCGCGTCCCGTGATTTGCTCACAAAGCTAGCCGAAGCAGGCCTTAATGACGTGGCATTTCATGTTGATACCACGCAAGAGCGCAAAGGGTTTAGCAACGAATCCTCGTTGAATGTATTGCGTGAAGAGTATATTGAACGGGCCAAAGGGCTTGGGTTGATGGTGATCTTCAATACCACAGTGCATACAAATAACTTTCATGAGATGAGAATGCTGGTGAAGTTTTTTGTCAAAAATGCTGATGCAGTCAGCTTTGTGTCATTCCAACTTCAGGCCGAAACGGGACGAGGTGAATGGGGAGCACGGTCAAACATTATTGATCCAATGACAGTAAAAGCGGCGATAGAGAATGCCATAGATAAAGAACTACCTTGGGAAAAAGTACGTATTGGTCATAGTGACTGTCACAGTTATATGCCAACGCTAGTGGTTGATAACCAAGTGTTTTCTGTAGTGGATGACGAAGATTTTTTCGCCGATTTTATCGAAGGCTTTAAACATATCCAAATAACGCGACAAGATGGCGTGGCAAAAATAACTTGGGCGTACACAAAAGCGTTACTACTAAAGCCCGTGTGGATTGGTCGATTAGTGAAAGCAGCCTCAGTGAAGCTTTACGAGATGCGTAAAAGCTTACTCGTCAGTCGAGGCAAGGTGCACAAGCTCTCATTCTTTATTCAAAATTTTATGGATGCAGAGGCATTGGAGCTCGAACGAATTGATGCGTGTTCCTTTATGGTCATGACCTCTGAAGGGCCAGTGTCTATGTGTCAACACAATGCTCATCGCGATGACTATATCTTAAAGCCCATCACCTACACCGATGGTTGTGGAAAGGTGAAGCAATATGAACC
>JALUXV010000161.1 GCA_027013165.1 Alteromonadaceae bacterium | reverse complement strand
TGTTGGAGCTTTTAATGTAGAACACACGTGCCTACAACGCAAAGAACATTCTATTAAAATCAGATGAATAGCATGGCTGTTATCTAGAAATTGACTAGGTGGTTGGCAGGTTTCCGATGATGAAGTTAGTACCGCAACTTTCAATAACCAGTGACGTACCTTCTTCGCTTTCGTGAACACTAGCATTGTCGATGAGTTGGTAGTAGGCGTTTTGGTGGAGCCTTGCCCACAGGTTTCGGCGTACCCTTACGTAAGGTATGGGTGTGGCGTCGGTATCTTGTAACGCTGGCGGTGGTGTGCGTAGCTCGAGCTGAGCTTGATCGGCAAGTGAAATGTTATCATCGGTTTGAGTAGTAAAAATTAACTGACCATTTTGATATTCCCATCTAGTAATCAGAAAGGGAACGTCCTCAACACGAATACCTACTTTCTCGACGGGAGTGACCAAAAAATAGCTGTCGCCTTCTTTTTTGAGTACCGATGCAAATAATTTAACGAGACTAGCACGGCCAATGGGGCTGTTTTCATAAAACCATCGGCCGTCGAGCTTTATTTCAAGGTTTATGTCACCGCAAAAATCAGGATCCCAGTTCTCAACAGGAGGGAGTACGCGACCATTTGAGGTCGCGGACGTTAGTTGATGCTGAAACTTAGTTAGATCCATTGGCTAGTAGCTGAACTTTCAGCTCACGCAGCTTGGCTTTGATACGTCTCATATTGTCTGGGCCAGTGCGAAGCAATTGCTTTTGTGGCTCATCCAAGTTTTGTAAACGCTCATCAGCATACTTGTACATTACCGAATCGGTATACACTTCAACGGGTACAGGTACTTCTGGCGTGTCTAGTAAGTGGTCAATTGCCTGAACAAATACGCGGTCAAAATCACGACCAGGATCACCAATTTCATCGTATTTAGCCTGAATATCTTGCTTGTATGTTTGATACAAAGCTAACAGGGCGTCAGTGTCAAAACCTTCTAGCAAGTTTACATAGGGCGTGTAACGTTTATAGCTTGCAGCATCTATCCACTGTTTACCCGCTTGAGAGTAAACCCTAAAGCTCTGCTGCGGCGGCGTTAGAAGTTGATGGTTAGGAGCCATTTCATGGTCAGCTAGGTTTGTGGTGGTTACCACAAAGCGTTGAAGCAAACTGTCGTTCACAAGAATGCGATTAGCTTCTTCTTGTTCACCCTCTGAAATATCCATTAGCGCACTGCGAACTGCAATATCACTGGTATCTAGTGGCTCCGGTTCAATTTCCATTGGCTCCGGTAAGTCATCCACAGTGTCAGTGGCTTCTAACTCTAATACTGGCGGAGGTGGTGCAGGTGTAAACACTTCTGGCTCCGGCTCAGGTTCCGGCTCAGGAAGTGCTACTACTGGTTCAGGCTCAACAGGAGGAGCCTCTTGTGACGGCCAAAAGGCAACGGCTAGAACACCCACTAGCAGAACCGCAGCGATAATTAAATACGGGGTAAAGCTCCGATTTTCTGATGTTTCGCTCATAATGTCTCCACTACTCATGATCCCTTTTAATAATACTATCAGAGATAACACTTAAATTTAGAATATCAAGCGCAGGAAATGTTCCTTACATCGCTAAATTTGTTATATCTCTTCAATGCGCTAGCGATATTGAAGTTTATTACATTACATGAATTTAGCTGAACAAGGGATTAATAACTTGCTGTTTTTTGAACTGAACCCGGTTTACTGGCGTAAAGGTGTGCAGCACCTAGCTAAAATCAGGGAGGCTCCCGTGGATAAACTCTTTTTTCGCGATATTGAAAATACACCCACTAACATTGATTATTTGGAAGTGCAGTCTTTTGAAATGAATGTGTACCTAGTGTATGCCACCATCAATGGTCGCAGCGGTATGGTATATGACAATACCGATAAACCTATGCGCTTTCACAGTACTGGGCACATCCGAAAGTCATTTTCTCATTGTGATGTGGCTCGTTCGGTGATGAAGCACGATTCTCCCTACGATGAAATGATTGGCAACCCACCAAAAAGCAAAGAGCAAATGGCACTGCCTTTCAGTATGCAAGAGCCTTACTGATCAGTGTCTGCTAGCCAAGCGCCAGCCGCGTATTTCATATCGACTTGTGCCTTTAGGCGTTTGGCAAGCAAAAACAAACCGCCGAGTTTGCGGTGAATAAAAATCGCATCCGCTGGTGGCGTGTGCCAAAAGTTTAGTTCGTAGGTCAGTGCCATCCCGCAGTCGTGTAGTCGAGTTACTAGGTCACTTTCGCCAAAATCATAACTCGCGTCAGCTCTTATTGCTTCACAGGCAAGCATGCCAATACTGACTACGGCGTCTATTTGCTCGGTGGTGTGACTGGGTAATATCAGGCCGATAGCCAGTGCCGCAGACTTCATGGCCTCGTGATCATTGTGATAAGCCGCAATTAACAGCGCTTGATAACCCTGCGCTATTTCATCGGGAATAACGCGAGTAGCACCAAAATCCAGTAGCACTATTTTTGCTGTGTCGGGTTGGTATAGGTAGTTGGCTAAGTTCGGGTCACTTTGAAGTAACTTGAATGCAAATAGTTCATCAAAAAACAGAGTCATTAGCGCTGTCATTAAGGTGTTGCGGGTTTCCTGAGGCGCATCGATTAAAGCATCTATGGAAACGCCGTTAGTGAAATCCATGGCCAACACATTCATGGTGGTTAACTCTGGCGCTAACGAAGGTACAACAAAGTGTTCAGAACCTTCGAGATTAGCGGCGTAAGCACTTAGCATTTTGGCTTCACGTTGATAGTCTGCTTCTTGATGCAACTGAGTCTTAGCCTCATTAAGCAGTGACTGAGTGTCTAAGGTTTTTGGAACAACACCTGCCAGCTTGATTAAGGTCGCCACATTGTTCACGTCGCTATCAATACTCTTTTTAATGCCAGGGTACTGAATTTTTATGGCGAGCATTCGACCCTCAAGGGTAATTGCTTTATGCACTTGGCCAATGGATGCCGCAGCAACAGGAGCAAAAGAAAAGTACAGCAAATCGTCGTTCCAATCGTTTCCCCATTCGCTATCAAGCACTTCTTGAAGCTGTGCCTTGGGCATTGCGTCTGCATCATCCCTAAGCTTACCGAGAATATCCGCCAGTTCTTTTGGAAGAAAGTCTCCAGCATCCATAGAAAGTAACTGACCAACCTTCATTGCTGCACCGCGCATGGTGGCGAGTTGGTCGGTAATGCGAGTGATATTACTGGGTGTGAGTACTAGGTCTTTGAGCTGAGGGCGATTGCCCTTAAGCCACTGCTCTGCACCAGAGGTAACCACATTGCCAGCTAGCTTGCCTGCCAGAACGCCAAGTCGACCTACTCGCCCGAGTCGGGAGGTAGGCACAGGTCGCTGTTTTTTGTGATCCGTCATGTTTAGCCAAGTAGAATTTTAGCGTTTATACGAACTCACTTTACATTGTGTTCAATTCCGTCGCTAGAGGCATAGCAGATTAGAAAAACTGTGAAATGAGCTGAATGACAAAACCGGCGGCGCTGCCCATCGCAAAGCCTGTCCAACCGCTGGCTTGTCGATATCGCGCCAATGACGCGCCAAACAGGCCACACCAAAGCATTGCAGCGTATACCGATAGCATACCGCCACCAGTGCCCGTATCGGGCAGAAACAACATCACCACAAAGGTGAGTGCCATGGCGCCGCTTAAACCTACCCAAGTGAAGTTTTTCTTGTTTGAAAAAGCGGTGTTTGCTGGATTGTCGGTCATGGTTTTACCCTAAATTCAAACGCCAAAATCTCATCCTTACACACTACATTTACACACAGCAATAAGACTTCAGGCTTATATGGCAGTAGATAGCTGTTTGCGATATTGGTTTGGGGTACAGCCCAATTGCTGTTTGAACACGCGATTGAACGTGGCTAATGATGAAAATCCCGACTCCATGCTTACTACTAAAATAGTCCATCGTTGACTTTCTTTGTCAGTAAGGAGTGATTTAGCGTGCTCAATGCGATGGTGGTTTACAAAGTGATTAAAGTTATCAAAGGTGGTTTTTTCCCGCAGTACTTTACTAATCTTGTACTCTGGTTGTGATAACGCATGAGCTACGTCGAGCATTTTTAGTTCGCTATTCAAGTACACTCGTTGCTCATTCATGAGTTGTTGTAGAGCGGTATAAAGTAATTCATCTTCATCAATGTCATCTTCATTTTGGGCCTGATGAAGTGAATTAACGAGCCTATCTTTGTGTTGCATCCAAAGCACGAGGAGTAAAGCAATGAGCATTGCTGAAGCGGCGATACCTCTAACAGTGAGGTACACAAAATGGCTAGTGTCGGGCTCGAAAGGTAGGCTTGGCACCAATATCCGTGTGCAAAATACAGCACTAAACATAGTGACAGCTATCAGCAGCTTTTGACGGCGAATTCGCTTGTTGCTTGTTCGGTAACCGCGAATAATTTCCCAAAAAGCCATCAAGAGCACGCCTGAAGAGAGTAAGCGAAGGCATTCAGAAAGTATTTGTTTAAACCAGGCGACTGAATCTTGTGATAACCAGCCTACGCCAACGAATATATCTACTACTCTGCTGATTAAAATGAGTGCCGCAATGCCTCCCGCCAGTGAGTAATGTACTCTGGTGAGTGATGTCCCCTTTCTGAATAAGCAGCGAGTTAATAACCAAAACACATTGCAGGTGGCAAAAGTACCTAAGGCAATAAATTGTTGCTCTACAACGAAAGTGGCGGGTAGCAGAGCGCCTACGGCTAGAAATAGTAATGATAATGCCAGAATCGCAAAAAGCAGGTTAGCCATGGTTCTTGGCCGCATAAGTATTACGGCAACAATGCTGCATAAAGCAGTAGCTAGCAATAGCGTATGTATGGCATTTAGCAACATGAGGTAATAACCGCGAATGGCTTAAAATACGAAGTTTATGCTATCACAAAGTGTAATGACCTCTGCGTTTACCCGTGAGAACAATAGTAAAAAAATGTATCAAACCACGGAGTTTGTATACTCAAATTCAGAATTTGCGGAGTTTTTTGCCGTTATAAACGCCATTGTTGAGCCTCTTGAGATTTTACTATGAGGCTACACAATGCGAGACACTACCCCGCTTAAGGCAACACTCAAAACAACACCCTATCTAACAAAGGATGCGCTATTTCCCTTTCTAAACTTATGGTTTTCTGGCGGTATAAAAACATGGATTAGTGCAGTACTAGTTGGCCAATGGATGTTTGGTATATACATTCTGTTTAGATTTACCTTGCCTTGGTTATTCGACACCATAGATGAGTCTCAGTTTACTCATATGATCCGTGGCTATAAAAATGGAGAAACCTTTAACAACGCCATTCTGCTTTTGCACGTGATCCCCGTTATGGTGATCAGTATGAGCGCTACACTACAACTAGTGCCAGCAATTAGAAATAGATACCGAAAGTTCCACCGATGGAATGGGCGGTTGTTTTTAACAGTGGGTTTTTTCGGTGCAATCAGTGGATTGTATATGACGTGGGGAATTGGTAGCCGATTAAGTGACATAGGCGCTATTGGCGTTACGCTAAACGGACTGCTAATACTGCCTTTTGTTTATTTTACTTGGCGCACGGCCGTTAAAAAGCAGTTTACTTTGCACCGCAGATTAGCCGTGCATGTGTTTATTCTGATAAATGGTGTGTGGAGCGTTCGTCTGTATTTAATGAGCTGGTATATGATTAACCAAGGCCCTTATGGCAACACTGCTAATATTGATGGTCCAGCAGATATTGCTATTTCATTCGCGTCGTACTTACTGCCCATGGCAATTGCTGAGTTGGCCTTCTGGGCAGAGAAGCGTAAGTCGCCAAAGGCACTCTTCGTGGGAGCTGTGGGTGTCTCTGTTATAGCAATCATCACTGCTATTGGGGTATTTGCCGCGAGTAGCATGATGTGGCTGCCCAGGGTGATAGAGCACTTATAGCGATAGCAATAAAAAAGCCGAACCCGCTTTGTAGTATATACAAATCATAGGCTCGGCTTTTGTTGTTACTTTGCAACTTTTTAGTGGTGGTGACCGTTAAACGATACTTCCAACAAGGTAACATTGTCGGTAAAGGTTAGGGTTTTTAGTGGGCCGTTGCCCTCAACATTGAGCGTGTTGACTTGATCTGGCCATAAGTCACGCAATGCGTTGTGCTGAATTTTTAACCCTTCTAAACTCGGCGTTTGTGCAGTTTCTTGGTATACCCAAAAAAACTTACCTTCCACTTCAAAACCCACCTGAGTGAGTTCAAGTGGTTGGTCGTTATTACCAAGCAATACAAAATGATTACCCACGTAGTCAGCAAATTCTTGTTGAGTGTCCGCTGACTTCATAATGTCGGCTTCTTTATCAAACAAGGCTTTAACGGCATGCTCTGCGTCGTGCAAATTAAATCGATGCATCACTTCGATGTTTTCTGTTCTTGGATTGAACAACACCGTGGTTATGGCAGCTTTAATTTGATGTGCTTGTGCAAAGCTACTGAACAAACTTAAACAGGCGACCATACCAAGCAGAGCGAAAACGCCCTGCTTGCGAATATTTGGCAAAAACTTACTCGTCATCATTCTCGTCGTCTGTATCTAGTTCGGTAGTGCTGTCGTGCATAATATCGCGGTACTCGTATGTGTTACGAGGCTTAGACTTATATGCTTCGATACGCGAAGGAATGATACGGCGTGGGTAGTGGTTGTTTTCTACGTCAACGTCGGCAGTTTCCCAACGGGGGTCAACGGTTACGCTTACCAACACTTGGTCTTTTTCAGTGATGATAAGTTTGCTTACCGCTTTAGGTGTGCGACGCCAAATTTCAGCAGGAATGCGCATTTCTTGTGTTGAGCCATCTTCAAACTCAAGCTCAAGAATAATAGGCATGACCAAACCACCTAGGTTACTGAAATCCAAAACGTAGTAGTTTTTGTCTTCACGAACCGCACGCTCAAACGCAGTGCGCTCCCAAGGCTCTAACTTCTCTAGGAAGCTCTTGTACTTATTGCGCTCTTTGTTGGTTACCGTGTAACGGTCATTTTCGTCGTAGAAGTCAGAAATATCGTCAAAGCGGTCAACCCAAAGCTCAATACCTTCTTGCTGGTTGCGCTCTTCGGTAAGCGACCAAGGCTTGTCTTCGTGGGCTTGGCGCTCACGTGAGAAATCGATGTCTGGATCTTCAGTGTCTAAGCGAAGTTGATATACGCGGTCTAGGCTAATATCAACATGGTCTGTGCTGTAGAACCAACCACGCCAGAACCAGTCTAGGTCAACACCTGACGCTTCTTCCATGGTACGGAAGAAATCAGACGGTGTAGGACGTTTGAACATCCAGCGCTGTGCGTATTCTTTGAACGCAAAGTCGAAAAGCTCACGGCCAAGAATGGTTTCGCGAAGAATGTTAAGCGCTGCTGCTGGTTTAGTATAGGCGTTTGGACCTAAGCGTAGTACAGAGTCAGACTGGGTCATAATAGGCACCTGAGTCTCTGACTTCATGTAGTCTACGATATCGCGCGGCTCAACACCCCATGGAATGTTTGGATCCCATTCACGACCGGCAACGCCATCTAGGAAGCTGTTAAGACCTTCGTCCATCCATGTCCACTGGCGCTCGTCTGAGTTAACTACCATTGGGAAGTAAATGTGACCAATTTCGTGAATAACTACACCGATAAGGAAGCGCTTTTCAGCCAGTGAATAAGTACGCGTACCGTCATCACGAAGCTCTGTACGCGGGCCATTAAAGGTGATCATTGGGTATTCCATACCACCAACTGGGCCGTTTACTGACTGCGCTACTGGGTATGGGTAGTCAAAGCTAAAGCGGCTGTACACTTCCATGGTGTGGATAACAGATTCAGTAGAGTACTTCTTCCAAAGATCGCCACCTTCTTTCGGATAGAAAGACATGGCCATGACTAATGGCTGCGTGTTACCACCTTGCTGATAGCCTCGCGCATCCCACATGAACTTACGTGAAGACGCCCATGCAAAGTCACGTACGTTTTCAGCACTGAAAGTCCAGGTCTTAACATCGTCAGTACCTTCTTTTTCGTTTTCTAGTGCTTCTTCTTCAGTCACGATGAAAACGATACGGTCAGCGGTTTCCGCTTCTTTTAAGCGGTTGCGCTGGGTGCGAGTTAGTACGTCATTTGGGTTTTGAAGCGAGCCTGTTGATGAAACAATGTGGTCAGCTGGCACCGTAATATCAACGTTGTAGTTACCAAACTCTAGCGTGAACTCACCGCGACCGATGAATTCTTTGTTGGTCCAAGCTTCATAATCTGTGTACGCCGCAAGACGAGGGAACCACTGGGCTAGCAAGAAGATATCGTTGCCGCCTTCACGCTCGTCGTCTGGGAAGTGCTCGTAACCTGCACGTGCAGATACAGCATCTTCTTCAACAATGTTGAAGGCAAAATCAATATCGAAGGTTACCGACTCGCCCGATTTTATCGGCGTAGTAAGGTCTACACGCATTAGCGTACCAACGATAACGTGATTTAAATCGTTACCTTTACTGTCTTCAACGCGAGAAATAACGTAACCCAACTCGTTGTCGTCAACGAATTGCTGGCGACGAAGGGCGCCCATGCTCAATCGCGCTGGTGTATCACCACTCGCACCTTGTGTTGCTGGGCCTCGGTTACCAATACCACCAAAGGTAGTGGTAAGGGCAGACATAGAGTCATCGCGGAATTTGTTTTGGTCTAGCTGAACCCAAAGGTACTTTAGGGTATCTGGAGAATTGTTCTGATAAGTAATGGTTTCAGTAGCTTCGATGCGACGAGTGTCTTCGATAAGGGTTACGTCAATATCGTAGTCTACTTTCTGCTGCCAATATTGGTGACCTGGCTCACCGGCCGCGTTACGATAAACGTTAGGAGTAGGAAGTATTTCGTCTAGTTGTCTAAACTTGTCTTCAAAATCCCCTTTGGTTTGCTGAATAGCGGCATTAGCGATGGGCAGCTGTATTAGCAGTGCCACCACTGGCGCTAACCAGTATTTCTGTCGTGTGCGCTTACTCATTGAAGTTCCTTTGCTACTTTTTCGTATAGGTTAGCCGATTAGTATATAAGGCTGCTCTGGTTAATCCTAGTTTTTGAACGTAACTTAGGCGGTGTTTAACGCAAAAAACTTGGTCAGAGGCATTTGTTTGCACGCGCTTCTGACGTATTCTTAACCGATTGTTTTATCTTCTTTTCCGTATATGCAGCAATTTTCTTGGCAACGCGCCGTTATTAAAGTGGGAAGTGCATTGATTGCGCCTGATGGTGACCGATGTAGTGCTCGTTATTTATTGTCTATCGCCCGGTTTATTACCGCGAGCAGAGAGGCGGGCAAAGAGGTGATTTTGGTGTCGTCGGGTAGCGTTGCGGCTGGGCGCAGCATGGTGCCAGTGCAACACAATGCCTCTATTGCTGAAAAGCAAGCCATGGCCGCTATAGGACAAACGCAAATGATGGCCAACTGGCAGCGCTTCTTTGACTTTCCTTGTGCTCAAGTACTGTTGACCGCGGGTGACCTTAGAGATAGAACTCGTTATGTCAATATTAAGAATACCTTGCGAGAGTTACTTAACCACAATGCCCTTCCCATTGTGAATGAGAATGACACGGTTGCCATAAACGAGCTCAAAGTAGGTGATAACGATAATCTGGCAGCCTATACGGCATTAGTGTCACAAGCAGATACTTTGATTATTTGTTCTGACATTGACGGCCTTTATACCGCTGACCCAAGAAAGGATGAATCGGCTACCTTAATCGCTAACGTCGATACCATAGATGAAAGTATTTACGCCTTAGCCGGTGGCGCAGGAACGTCGGTGGGTACTGGCGGCATGCGCACTAAGATTGAAGCTGCGGATAAGTGTGTGCAAAGTGGTATTCAAACGCTTATTGTCAATGGTAGAAAAGGTGAGACCTTTGATTGTCTTACTGAAGGACTGGTTCCAGGTACTTTGTTTAGCGCCGAAGTGAACGCTACGAAAGCTCGTCATTTATGGTTAACTCATACCTTGAAAACCAGTGGCAATATCAACGTAGACGCTGGCGCCAAAAAAGCCCTTATTGAACGAGGAGCATCTTTACTCCCCTCTGGTGTTATCTCACTGTCAGGAAGTTTTAAAAAGGGCGAAGCAGTAAATATTAGCTGTGATAATACGGTGATTGCCAAGGGGTTGGCACTGTATAACGCGCAAGAATTAGCGCAAATCAAAGGTTTAAAATCAAACAAGATCGCTAGCGTGCTTGGGTACGACAGCGGTGAAGTTATTATTCATAGAGACGACTTGGTCTTGCTGTAAACCCCATAGGTTTCTAGCTAGGTCGCCGCATTAACTTTGGTGAGTAAACAATGACGGATATAACACCAGCATTAACAGACTACCCTTACTACATTACTATCGAAACTCGGTGGCAAGATAATGACGCGTATGGCCATATTAATAACGTCACCTACTACAGCTTTTTTGATACTGCGGTTAATCGCTTTTTAATCGAAGAGGCTAAGTTAGACATTCATCACGGTCAAACCGTGGCCTATGTGGTGAGCAGTCAATGCCAATACATTTCTCCTGCCGCCTACCCTGAAACAATTTATGTGGGAGTGAGAGTTATCAAAATTGGCCGCAGCTCTGTGACCTACGGTATTTCTGTGTATGCTGGCGAAGATAAGCGAAGAGTCGCTCACGGCCAATTCGTTCACGTGTTTGTCGACAAAAAAACAGATAAAGCGGTGCCGATACCTGCTTCGATTAATCGTTGCTTGTCTAATATTCACATAGACACCATTTAATGGTGTTTAGGAAATGAACAGTGCACTGTTGTTCGTGTTATGCACACTTATCTGGGGTTCAACCTGGATAGCAATTACGTTTCAGATAGGTGAAACCTCCGAAGTGCTCGCCGTAGCGTGGCGCTACACCATTGCCAGTGTTTGTTTGGGAGTGTTTTGTCTAGTAAAACGGAATACCTTGTCTTACCCAAGGCATATGCACATTAAAATGGCTGCTGTCGGATTGTTCTTGTTTTGTTTGAACTACACTCTGCTCTACATGGCGCAAGAACACATTGTCAGCGCATTATTGGCGCTGCTCAGTTCATCTATTATCTATTTCAATGTGGTACTTCGCTGGTGGTGGTTAAAACAACCTATTAAGCGTGAGGTTGTGGTTGGAGCAACTTTCGGGCTTGTGGGTATTTGTTGCTTGTTTGCTCCCGAGTTTTCCTCGGTATCAATGAGTACAGGCTTAATCATTGGGTTGGTGGTTGCCATGTTGTCTTTCGTTTCTGCTGCCGTAGGTGGTGTGGTTTCGGAGCGAGCATTGAACTTAGGCGTGCCTGTAATGCCAATGAATTTTTACGCCATGACATATGCAACGGTATTTTTGTATATAGCGGCTTTGATCAGCGGCGAAAGCATGATCATTCCTACCTCGGCGTCGTTCTACTGGTCACTCTTGTATCTTGCGTTGTTCGGCTCTGTACTAGCCTTTGGTGCATATATGAAGTTGGTAAAGCAGATAGGAGCAGATAAAGCAGCGTACGTTGTTTTAATGTACCCCATTGTCGCTCTGATCATATCGACCTTTTTTGAAGGCTATTCGTGGAGCTGGCTTTCGGTATTCGGTGTAGCTGTGGTGCTGTGGGGTAATGCCATCGCCATGGGTAAAATTGCAATGTTCGTACGTAAACCAGCTGATTAAGTTGTGTTACCAAAGAGAGAAAGCATAGGGCTTTTCACTGCACGCCGTAAACCCGTCCGTGGGGGCTCGGCTTCGGCATCCATGCCTCAGACGGCTGTGAAAAGCCCTATGCTTTCTCTCAATGACGACCCTTAAATTAAACCAGCTACTTAAGCGCATTGATTTTTTGGTTCAGCTCGTATGCAGGTTCAGTGACTATTTTCTCAAGTACTTGAATACGCTCTGTTAGCTCTGCAATTTTCTGATCTTTCTCTTTCATGCTTTGACTAGACGCGCCGTTACTTTTTAAGAACGGGTTTACGCATCTGCCATTAAACCAGTCGGTGAATCTATATTGGTATTTCGCGTCAATGTAGTTTGTTAGCAACATTAGCGAAACTAGGCCAAGCATTAATAAAACAATACCGATTGTAGACATAATAAGTCTCCTGTAATTTGGTCACAAACACGTAAATATCATTGGAAAGAACACGCAGGGAATTTCACGATATTTACCCTAGTAGTCATCGCCCCTAAAAAAAAATTACACAGAAAATGTAATTTTTTTCAAAAGCCCACGACTATCAATAACAAACACCTTGATTGTTGATTTGGAGATTTCATTTGTCGCAGCAGTTTGAAGCAATATTCTCAGAGTATGGCGGTTTACTGAGTCGTGTTGCGAGTAGTTACGAGGCAAATGAAGCGTTGCAGCAGGAACTTCTGCAAGAGATTGCGGTAGCCGTTTGGCAGGCAATAGGGCGATTCAATGGCGACAGCAGTATAAAAACTTACCTGTTGAAAATTGCGCATAATCGCGCAGTAACTCATGTGGCTAGCCAAGTTAAGCGCATTGATACAGAAACATACCCAGAAGGTGCCGATGCTTTTATAGGGCATCATGCAACCCCTGAATTATCAGCAAGTCAGCAGCAATCCTTAAATACTTTGTTAGGCGCGGTTCGCGAACTTCCATTGCAATCAAGGCAGGTACTTACATTGTCACTAGAGGGATTGTCCTACGACGAAATTGCAGACGTTTGTGGATTAACCAAGTCGCATGTGGGGGTAATTTTAAAGCGAGCGAAAGCTTCAATTACAAAAGGGCAAACCAATGAATAATAACCACAACGACTTGTCGGCACTGTGGCAAGCGCAGCCGGTTAAAACCATTGATGTTGAGGAAGTAAAGCGCACTTTTTTTGCTGAACGCAAAAAACAAAGGCTATTTATGGTGCTAGATTTTCTTGGCGTAGTCCCGCCGATGGTGCTTATTTGGTGGAAGTGGTCGACGTTTAGTTTAGTGGCGGGTGGGATGATTTTGGCCATGTTGCTACTTTGTCTGCCAATACTTTTTTATCAATTATGGTTGCGCAGAGTGACGGCTTTTGGCGGTGATTTACAAACGAGAGGTTACTTAGAGAGCCTCATCAAACAAATGAAAAACAATGCTCGCATTGCATGGATGACCAAACATTCCTGTTGGGTTGCCATAGGGTTTTTGTTGATTTTTAACGTTGTACTTTATCTGCAAGGCGAATTGACATCGAGCGAACAAATGGTGAAATCCACAGTGTTCTTGGGTATTTCTGCCGTGGTTTTAGTATTTGTTTATCGTTGGGCTAGTCGTCGCCAACAACTCGCTCTATCTCGGTTAGAGCGCTTTGAAGCTATGCAGCAATAGCTAAATACCGAAAAGGTAGGTTAGTTTTCTTCTGAATCGCTAGCTGGGTCTTCATGGCGGAAGAATTCATAGTAAATGTCCACAGCAAACTCAGTTTGCTCTTCTATGGTATTTTGCACAGCCTCTAGAAATAGCTGTGGGTACAGGCTGTATTTCAGCGCGAGGTCGGGGGGTACTTGACGACGTCGTATAGCATTATTGGAATCGTTGTTGCCTAGTCCCACATCAAGGTTATATTGCACTGATAGGCGCTCGTTAATTTGTCCAGTGACTGACAGCATAGACTCATTGGTGCCTAATTGTAGGCCATCAATACCGAGCGTATCACCTATTTGACTGGTTACCCCTTTGGTATTTGATAGTCCAAACCCTAACAGTAAGGCGGCGTAATTAGGGTCGCTACTGGTACCATTAGGCCCTTGCCCTGTGAGTAGATACGACAATACGTTTTGTTGATCCATCGTCGGCGTGGAAAACAATTCAATGTATGGAGCAGTGGCATTACCGTCAATTCTGACCCCTGCAATGACATTATTGTCAGTTTTGGCAGGATCTCTAATGGCTTCAATAAGTAGTGAGGGGCTATCTAACGGGCCATTAAACTGCACTTCCCCTTTGTTAATCAGTAGCTGTTGACCGTAGGCTTTATATTCCCCATTCAATACTTGTAAATCGCCATAACCTACCAATGCCGGTTGTGTTTTTATATCGATTAAGCCGTGAAGGTGCCCAGTTAATCCAAACGCATTTATCGATACACTACTACTTTTTGCAGGGTCTACTCCCACTAATACATTGGCAAAAATGGAATCTAGAGGGCTTGCTGCTTTGGGCTCTCCACGTAAATAAACATCGTTTGACGGTGACACAGCACTTTCTGGTAACGAGTCAATTTCTATGCGGGCAAAGGGGATGTCGAGACGCCCTGTAATATCAGTACGCTTGATATCTGATACTATTTTGATGTTGGGAGACAAACGCAACGTAATATTGGGCTGAAGCACCTCAAACTCTTTGCCCGTTATTGAGAGTTGTGTGAAAGGGTTGTCAGACCAATCTACAATGCCTTTCATCTCGCCTTGCCCTCCGCCCAGAACAAACTGACCCTCTAATTCAGCCTTTTGGTTTGATAGGCGTATTTGCTGTTGCCAGTTTTCCAAGGTTAATGGAGCGTCTTGAATCGAAATACCGCCGTCAGAAATGCTTAGCTGGCCGGTAACCGACGGCGCTGACACATGGCCAGAGAGTGACATATCGCCATTCAGAAGGCCGGTAAACACCCGAAATGAGGGAAATAAAGGTTTAAGTGGAGCGACGTTGATGTCTTCAATGTGAATTTTCCCTTCTATGGGATGAGTGGTGTCAAAGGGATCGGCAGTAATAGAAACATTAGCGAGCCCAGCATTTTGCGTGTACAAAGCGACATGACTAGAGAGTAAACCACTGCTATAGCGGCTTTGTGTTTCGAATTTTTCAACGGTAAGTTCGATTTTACCTTGCTCACCTAACTGCCATGTGGCTGGAGAGAGCCAAGAAGACAAGGAAACTTCCATTGTATCGAGGCTAGAAAATTCACCATTGGAAGAAAACGAAAGTAAGGCCGACGAAGGCGCGCCCAAATAGGTTGGGCCAGCGCGATAAAGCCACTGACCAGCAGGCAGCTGGCTACCGCGTACGTCCCATAAGAGAGTACTGTTTGAGTAACTCAATTGGTCGGCACATAACTCTCCACTGTTAAGGTTATTCCAGCAGTGTGGGGCTGCGTCAAATGCGAGATCCGCAGTGTTTAAGTTAATGTTGAAAGGGGCAACCAAGGCCCAGTGGGAACCCATTACGTCAATTTCACTGTCAAATAATTGCCCTTCCCAATCCCCATTTAACCATGCGCCTTGCGCAATGGCTTTTACCGAGTAATCTTTCAGCTCAATGTCAGTGGTTAGCTTGTGATCCTCGTATGTACCTTCAAAAATGACACTACCATCAATAGGTCCCAAATCGGTACTTGCTGAAACCAATTCTTCCGACAAGTCTATATCTTTAACATTTATCTCTGCTTTTATGGTGGGGTTTTCCCAAGGGCCGCTGGCCTGAATACCGCCGCGAAGGCGGCCTTCAACGTCTGGATAGAGACGGGATAAAAACGGTAAGTTGAGTGATGACGTCGCATTCAAATGGCGCTTGTTAAACAACTGTGCTGTCAAGGAAACGATATTCTCCTCTTGCACCAGGTTTAACGAGCCTACCGCAAGATCACTGACACTAGAATATACAAGGTTTCCGGTGGCGATCATGGGGTAATTGTTTAGTCTCCCATTGAAGTTAATCTCAGACAGCTTGGCATCTATACCTTGGTCAGACAGTTGAAACAAACTAGAAAAACTGCCGCTTATGGTTTGCGGGGCATATTCAGAGAAGCTACTCGCGTTTATGTTCTTCAATTGAGTGAGCCCATCCCAAAACAAACTCTCGTCAAGATATAAACTACCAGTGTTGCTAACCTCGCCACCCAATAGGCCTGCATTGACTCGGTTAACGTAAACGTATTTAGTTTTTAACGAGACATCTATGTCTAATGAGACATTCCCTACTGTGGGAAGCGTGATATCACCAGTGCTGATTAAGGTGTAATCACCCATTTCACCATCAAGAGATAACTCTCCAGGGGCTAGGGCCACAGGTGTTTTAGAGTGTTGGGCAATGCCCTGTTGTTGCCAATGTGCATCAAGTGAAATGGGTAGCTGTTCGTCTAGTACATTGGCTTGTGCGGTGAGTTGTCCGTCAAAGGCTCCTATTAACGTTGCGTTTATTGTTAAGTTGGAAAGTGGGCCTTGCCAAAACACACTGGCAGATTGGGCTTGTTCAAACCAATGCCAGCTAGCATCAAGAGATACTGTTGAATTGAATTCATCGGTTAACTCGGCTTCTATGTTACCAACAAGCTGACCTTGCTCATGCTCAATGTCTAACGTTGTAAGGGTGATATTGTTTTGTGAAAACTCAAATGCAGTTAATGAAACGCTAGCCCTGTGCTGTCCCTCTAGTTTTGCAACGTAAATGATTTCGTTCAGGTTGATATCATTTACCACAATAGGTAATGGAGAGGTGACCTCTGGCAGTGTTGGGGGAGTATAGCTAAGTGCATAAGAGGTAGGGATATCGGGGAGTTGTGCAGCATGAGCCAATGATTTTTCGGTAATAGTCAATTTGCTCAAGTTCACCTGACTGATGTTCAGGTCGTCCTTAATATTTGCGTTGCCGAGAGTCAATTCATCAAGTTGAACCCTAAGCTGAGGCAGGTTTATCGCAATGAGGTTAATTGTCGGTGATACCAAAGACAGTGTGATTGGAAGCGAGAGCGGCTCTGTTACTTCCTCTGGTTGAGAGCTATCACTACTCTCACCTGTTTGAGTGATAGTAAGGCTCTCAACTGTCAAACCCTTGATAAATAGGTGAGGCTCTCGCAGATTGGGCCAAGTGATATCCAAAGAAACGTCTTCAATACTTACCGATAAATTTTCGTTGTTCCACTGAATACTGTCGAAGCTAATGGTGTCTACTAGCCCGCCTTTGGCACCTTCAATGGTAAGGTTTGGTGTAAAACTAGAGGCAAGGTAAGCCGCAAATTTCGACCCTACGGGACTGATGAGTAAGGTAAATAAAATGGCAGCAACTACAATAGGCAGCACTAATACAATGGAGATAATACGGCGCTTCATATTTCAGGCCCCAGCATTAGGTGGAATCGCCATGTATTGCCGTCGTTGGGGGTAAAACCCCGTGCTATGTAAAGTCTTACAGGGCCTATGGGAGAAATCCAGTGTGCGCCTGTACCTAGGCTGAAGGTTAAGTCAGTATCTATGGAATTACTGGCGGTACCGGCGTCGGTAAACAGTGCGATTCGCCATTGTTCTGCAATGGCATAGGTATATTCAACGCTTGCATTCATAAGGTATTTACCGCCCACTGATGCAGAGATAGATTCTCCTGTATTTGGGTCGAGGACGTTTTCAATGGGAGATATTTCCCTAAAGTCGAAGCCGCGAATGCTTTGGTCGCCACCGGCATAGAATCGAAGCGAGGCAGGCACCTTATCAAAATCATTGGTGTACATGGCGCCCAGAGTGCCTCGTACACTCACGCGGTGAAGCTCATCAAACGTGTTGATATAAAGAGCGGATGCCTGCGCTCTGAAAAAGTCGATATCTGAACCTAGGGCATCGCTCCCTCCCTGCACAAACATATTGAAGTAATGCCCTTGATTAATCTTCAGGTCGTTGTCTTTTCGCCTATGAGTAATGGCATAGCCCGGCATGGCCAATAAGGTTGTGTTATTGGTTAGCTGTATTTGGTCGTAGGTTTCTCGCAGCAGCGTTATACTGCCGTCGTGTTGCCAATCGGAATCATCAGGTCGCCAATATCGGTGAAACGCAACAGACAGAGTTTCACTTTCAAACCCCGTGTTCGTGTAATCTATAAACTGGTAACCCCCCTCAATTTTAACACTGTCATCTGTGGTGTTTTTCATTGGGATCCGGTAGCCCATAGATACCGCTTGCTCTGGCTGTGAAATAAAAACATCCGAAGTAATTGAATGGCCTTTCTGGTTTACCCACGGCCTTTCCCACCCTAGACGGACTCTGGCTCCAGTATCCGTGGCAGCACCTAAGCTAACGTCAAATTTGTCTTTTGGTTTGTGTGAAACCGACACTTCAATAGGCACTAAAAGCCCGTCAGCATTGCTGACAACAGGCCTTGCTATGACTCTGTCAAAATAGCCCGATTTATTGAGAATACGGTTAAACTCCCTCAGAGTATT
Organism: Alteromonadaceae bacterium; assembly: GCA_027013165.1. Classification (GTDB taxonomy): domain Bacteria; phylum Pseudomonadota; class Gammaproteobacteria; order Enterobacterales; family Alteromonadaceae; genus Alteromonas. The sequence continues at coordinate 57,846 of JALUXV010000161.1, read as the reverse complement.
ACCACTGTATGGCTGGCCTGCTGTAAAATTTCTCAACCGATTGATAATGTCTGAGGCTTTGTCGTCGCCTATGATAATCAGCTCGCCAAATTGATAGCGAGCGCCACTTTGGGCAATAAGTAAAATGTTAGCTTCTCGCTCCTGGCGAACAAGGTCGAGTCGGGTGGCTTGCCAAAAAAAGTCAAAGTAACCATGCTCCAATGCATAGTTGAACATAGCGGTTTTATAGGCCGAATAGCGTGGTTGAAGTAATACATCGCCTTTTCGTAAAGGAAAGGCGTCGTATGTGGCCTTAAAATTGGGATCTTGCCTTCCTTCGCCAATGATTTCACGGGTTATGTTAGCAACACGCAAGGGGCTATTGAGAGAAATGGTTAGTACCAGCTTTGTAGGCGAATTAAGTTCGAAACCGGTCTCACTGTTGTAATATCCATAGGGTTCAACGGCTTTTTCAACGGTTTTCGACAGCTCATCTTGCCAAAATGGATCGCCTAATTGGTCTTCAGTGATATCCAAGCTGGCCAAATGCAATTCAATATTGTTTCGTATTTCTTTGTTGTCTACACCTTGAACAACATAACTCAACTTTTCCTCAGCAATGGCCGGAAAAAATAAGAGATGCAGAGCTATGAGAGTAAAAAGACGTAGTGCAGCTCGTCGCATTTCGCAGTGAGTTCCTAAGGTTAATCATTCAGCCCGTCAATGGGGGTATCGGTAATAGTATAGTATTGAGCGTTAACGTCGATAGCTAAGTCATATTTGGATACAAAGCTTTTGATAAACAACGAATGATATAGTTCACCCTGAGTTTGACACTCGCTCAACATAGCGTCATCATGCGAGCTTAAAATACTAAGTTTGTAAGGGACGATAAATGTATAAAACAGGGACAGTTTTATTCATCGCACTGCTCGCTGCGATGTTTTCAGTACCCAGCTATTCAGCTAACCAAGTACCAGAGTCGGCTTTAGATTATCGTGCATTTAGTGCACTGCCCGCCTTTGTAAAACCAAGATTATCCCCAGACGGAACTAAAATTGTTTACGTGAGAAACGTAATAGAGCCCGAGGAAATGTCATTGCTCATGACATATGATTTGGTGTCGGGTGAATCCTTCTATTTACTGTCCTCTGACAATGAGAAGGTCAAAATTAATTGGTTTAGGTGGGTCAATGACAAGCGCCTTGTTGTTAGTGCCAGATATGAATCACGTAGAGGCACTACCAAAGTGTATGACACACGTTTGTTCGCCATGGATTATGACCATCAAGAAGGTAAGGCCCTTAATTTGATTAATTGGCGACGATTAAGTCGCTTAGCTTCCAACATGAACCACGTACCTCAGATCCAAGACGAGGTTATTGATTGGCTTCCCGATGACCCAGACCATATTTTAATGGCCATTGACGTAGAAGTTGCCGCACTTCCTTCGGTGTTTAAGGTGAATGTAAATACGGCCAGAGCGACTCGTATTGAAAAAGGTAAAAAGCAAATTCGGCATTGGATAACCGATCAACAGAGTAATGTGAGAGTAGGAGTGTCGCTTAATTACGATACTGGTGAGCGGCAAGTATTACTGAAAGATAACGATGATTGGCGCGTTCTTGCCGAATACAATGCAATGACCGAGCAGGGGTTTTATCCAGTGGGCTTTGGGCTTGATCCAAATTTACTCTATTACAAAGCGTACAAAGGCGACTACCTAGCATTATACACCCTTGATTTAACCACTGATGAGCGCACTGAAGTGTTTTATGACGAAGGGTACGATGTGAATGGCTCACTGATTTACTCTTCATTGACGAGAGATGTAATAGGTATTCGGCATCATGGGCGTCATTATTGGGATAAAGGGTTCGAAGCGTTCCAAAAAGGCTTAGAGCAAGCATTGCCAGATACCTACAACAGCATTGTTAGCTTTAGCCGTGATGAGCAGTCCTACATAGTGTATTCAGAGTCAGACGTTATGCCTGGTGGCTACTACATAGGCAATAGAAAGGATGGGTCTTTGTATTTCATGTTTGACCAATATCCCGGTATACAACCAGACACCCTGGTTCCCCATCGACTCATTACCTATAAAGCCCGAGATGGCATGGAAATACAGGGTTATTTGTCACTGCCAAACGGTAAAGGACCGTTTCCCACTATAATTCACCCTCATGGTGGTCCCGGTGCAAGAGATTATGATGGCTTTGACTATTGGACTTCGTATTTTACGAGTAAGGGATACGCGGTATTGCGTCCAAACTTTAGGGGATCTTCTGGTTATGGTTACTCGTTTGCACAAAGCCGAATACAGTCTTGGGGCTTACAAATGCAAGATGATATCACCGATGCGGCACATTGGATGGTAGAACAAGGCTATAGCGAAGAAAACAACATGTGTATTGTTGGTGCTAGTTACGGTGGGTATGCCGCACTGATGGCAACGGTTAAAACGCCTGATTTGTTTAATTGTGCCGTAAGTTTTGCTGGTGTTAGCAGCTTGAAACATTTAGTACAACACAGCAGAAGATTTTTGAATACTGAGTTTGTGCAACATCAAATTGGTGATGAAAGTCGTGACTTAAAGGCCCGTTCGCCCTATTACAATGTTGAGGGTATCAAAACACCCATACTCCTTATTCACGGTGAAGAAGACCGAGTGGTTCGCGTTAGACAAAGCCGCATTATGGAGGATGAGCTTGACGATGAAGACAAGGTTTTCACCTATGTTGAGCTTGAATCTGGCGACCACTATCTTTCCATTCAGCGCAACCGACATCGAATGTTTGCTGAGATGGATGCCTTCTTAGAGAAGTATCTATCTCATTAAAAGGCGTTGTTAGCGCACCTTCAAATGATCGTGCGCGTTTTCTGTTCCACATTGGAAACGTCAATTTTTATAAATTGGCGGATTTTTCATCACAACTAGGGTAACATCTCGCCTCTTTGCTGACTCATTGGTCAGTGTTTCCTCATAAAGTCACTCAGGCTAAACGTCATGTCGAATACTGAAAGCGCCAACGTGCGTACTAAACCCCGTTTGGGATTGGTTGAATTTGTTGCACTTATGGCAACGATGACCTCATTGGTTGCGCTGAGTATTGATGCTATGTTGCCTGCACTTGAGCAAATTGGTGCATCGTTAAATGTTTCTGATCCTCATCAACCTCACCTGATTGTGACGTTATTTTTTCTCGGTATGGCTATCGGCCAGCCCTTCTTTGGTCCTTATGCTGATAGCAAAGGGCGCCGTGCAGCCTTGCTTTTAGGGCTTTGCATATTCGTTGTTGGTACTGTGATTTGTATGTTAGCCACTAACATAGAAACTATGCTGGTGGGCCGTGTGGTGCAGGCGTTTGGTGTGTCGGGCCCCCGCATTGCAGCAATGGCTATTATTCGAGATTTGTATGTGGGAGATGCTATGGCGAAAGTCATGTCATTTATCATGATGGTGTTCATTCTTGTCCCCATGATTGCCCCCATTGTAGGGCAAGCCGTAATGCTCATGTTTTCATGGTTCCACATTTTTACCTTATTTCTTATTGTTGCCTTGATGTCGGCCATTTGGTTTTTTAGCCGTCAAGAAGAGACTTTGCCCAAAGAAAAGCGAAAGCCGTTTTCGTTTCCTGTACTAATGGCGTCATGTAAGTTTATTTTGACCCATATTTCTGTGATGGGATATTCGTTCTCTATGGCGGCTATTTTTGGCGCTTTTTTGGCTTACTTGAGTGCGTCTCAAACTATATTCCAAGGGTTTTATGGCGTAGGTGATTTGTTCCCGATTATTTTTGCCACGCTGGCGTTTTCTATTGGCTTGGCGTCTTATTTTAACGGCAAAATGGTAATGAAATTTGGTATGCACAAGCTGTGTAGCGTCGCCATTAAAGGGGTAATGGCCTTTGCTATTTTCTTTTTAGTCTTATTGTTCGCCAACGATGGACTTCCCAACCTATGGGTTACCGTTTGCACCCTTTTTGTTGGCTTCTTTTTCATTGGTATTTTATTCGGTAACTTGAATGCCTTAGCTATGCAACCTCTCGGCGAAATGGCCGGTGTAGGTGCTGCAATTATTGGTTCATTGTCTAGTTTGTTTTCCGTGCCTATTGCATTGTTTATCGACAGCTTCTTAAAGGATGATTTGTATCCAATAGGCATTGGCTTTGTTGTATTTTTTGCTATTGCAGGTGTTTTGATGCACTTCGCAGAAAAAGATAGTTTAGCTAGCGAGCACTAATTGACAGGCATAAAAAAGCCCGACCAAAATGGTCGGGCAAGAGGGCTTAGTTAAGCACCTAACGACAGAAACTGTCTTAACCTATGATGGCCTTCATGTCAGTCATGTAGCCACGCAAGGTTTTACCTACTGACTCAACGCCGTGTGAGCGAATTGCTTCGTTCACTTCAACCAAGCGCTTATTCTCAACTTGGTTTGAAGCAGCGTTTAAGCCTTTACCGATAACGCTAGTATCGATGGTAGGCATAAAGCTTTCACGCATTAGCGGAATTGCCGCATTTGCGAATAAATAGTTACCGTATTCCGCTGTATCAGAGATAACCACGTTCATTTCGTACAAACGCTTACGCGCAATAGTGTTAGAAATAAGTGGAGTCTCGTGCAGTGACTCGTAATACGCTGACTCTGGTAAAATGCCTGCCTCTACCATTACGTCAAATGCTACTTCAACACCGCATTTGATCATGGCAACAAGCAAAATGCCGTTGTCGAAAAATTCTTGTTCGCTGATCTCGCCTTCGTAAGCAGGTGCGTTTTCAAAACCAGTTTCACCAGTTTCTTCGCGCCACTTAAGCAAGTTAGCATCGCCGTTTGCCCAGTCTTCCATCATGGTTTTAGAGAACTCACCGCTGATGATGTCATCTTGGTGCTTCTCAAACAGAGGACGTAGTAAATCAGTCAACTGCTCAGACAGTTCAAACGCTTTTACTTTTGCTGGGTTAGATAGGCGGTCCATCATGTTGGTTACACCACCAATCTTAAGTGCTTCAGTAATTGCTTCTAGGCCATACTGAATAAGTGCACCTGCATACCCTGCGTCAATACCGTCTTCTAGCATTTTTTCGTAAGCTAGAACGGCTGCAACTTGTTGCATACCACACAGAATCGTTTGTTCACCCATTAAGTCAGACTTAACTTCAGCCACAAAAGACGACTCTAGAACACCCGCACGGTCACCACCAGTAGCACTTGCTAGTGCTTTAGCAATGTCCCAACCCTTACCTTCAGGGTCGTTTTCTGGGTGTACTGCAATTAGTGTTGGTACACCAAAGCCACGCTTATATTCTTCGCGAACCTCTGTACCAGGACACTTAGGCGCACACATTACTACAGTAATGTCGCTGCGAATCTGCTGACCTTCTTCTACGATGTTAAAACCGTGAGAATAGCCAAGTGTAGCGCCCTGCTTCATTAGCGGCATAACTGCTTCAACAACGCTTGCGTGCTGCTTGTCAGGCGTTAGGTTATAAACCAAATCCGCGTCGCCAATAAGCTCTTGGTAAGTGCCTACGGTAAAACCGTTTTCGCTAGCACGAACAAAAGAGTCTCGTTTCTCGTCGATTGCTGCTTGACGCAACGCATAAGAAACATCAAGACCAGAATCACGCATGTTTAAACCTTGGTTAAGGCCTTGTGCGCCACAACCTACGATTACGATCTTCTTGCCTTTTAAAAAGTCGCAACCCTCAGAAAACTCGTCTCTTGCCATAAAGCGACAGCGGCCAAGCTGATCTAACTGCTGGCGAAGAGAAAGGGTGTTGAAATAGTTAGCCATAAAAATTTCCGAACAACATTCATTTTCGTCATTATCAACGTCCAACCGTGGCGTTGATGACCTCGTCTATGACGACTTGATGTGAAGACTAGAGCATTTCTTTTGTTTTGAAAAATGATATATTTGCAAGATAATATTGCGAAATGTGAAATACTATGGATTTTAGAAGCCTACAGCTCTTTACTCACCTAGCCACAAGCCTACATTTTGGCGACACTGCACAGGCCATGTATGTGTCTCCGTCTACCTTGAGTCGCGTTATTCAAAGGCTTGAAGATGAGCTCGGGTGTACCTTGTTTAAACGGGATAATCGCAAAGTAGCGTTAACTCACAGCGGTCATAAGCTATTGGCCTTTTCTAAACATGCGCTAAAAGACTGGCAACAACTTAAAGTTGATTTAAAAGAAGATAGCGAGGCCTTACAGGGGGAGCTCAGTTTGTTCTGCTCTGTAACCGCTAGCCAAAGTCATCTACCTGATTTACTGCGCCGATTTAGGCAAACTCACCCCGGTGTTGATATTCGCTTGATCACAGGTGACCCTGCACTTGCTATCAATAAAGTGAAGTCAGATGAATGCGATTTGTCATTGGCCATTCACACCCCTGACTTTCCAACCGACTTGCACTTTGTACCCCTTGCAAACGTTCCGCTGCTGTTGATTGCCCCCAAAGAATGGCGTTTGACCCAAATAGACCAGGTAGATTGGACTAAACACCAAGTGATAATGCCCGAGCACGGTCCCACTCGTCGAACTGTGTATCACTGGTTTGCCGAACACGGTATACGCCCCAATGTGTATGCGTCGGTGGGTGGTAACGAGGCGATTGTTAGTATGGTGGGATTAGAGTGTGGTGTGGGCTTTGTACCCAAAGTTGTACTCGACCATTCCAGTATGGCTGGGCTAGTGACTCAAGTGCAAGTTGAGGATATTGAGCCCTATGCGTTGGGTGTTTGCTGTTTGCAAAACAAGCAAAAAGAACCATTGATCGACGCCTTTCTTCAGCTTGCTGTGAGTTGACGGATTAAATTGTCTAAGGCTCTGTAGCCTAGTGCTTCAGCAATATGGGTTTGAGTTACTCTTGGCTCTTGCGCTATGTCTGCTATGGTTCTGGCGACTTTGAGTGTGCGGTGAAATACTCGCATCGACAAGTTGAGGTGTTTTGCAGCGGATTGTAAAAACGCTAAATCTTTGGGAGTAGGATTACAATAACGGGCGAGTTCATTGGGGGTAAGGTTAGCATTCACCTTGTGTTGACGGTTTAATTGAATTTGCCGTGCAATGTTCACTTGTTGCCGAGCCGATTCAAAGGAATCTTTTGACGATGGGTTTTCATGTTTTAATTCAAATTCTTTGAGTGTCGGTACTTCTACCTGAATATCAATTCTGTCTAAAAATGGCCCTGATAATCTATTCAAATAATTGAGTTGTTGTTGGGGTGACATTCTATTGTCGTTAATATCACCGGTAGGGCTGGGATTCATTGCTGCAATTAGCTGAAATTTCGCGGGGTAGCATACGTGAGATGCTGCGCGAGCGATATTGACGTCACCGGTTTCTAAGGGTTCGCGAAGTACATCAAGGGCTTTGCGCCCGAACTCAGGAAGTTCATCCAAAAACAAAACGCCATTATGAGCCAAGGATATTTCACCCGGCGTTGGGTGAGAGCCGCCTCCTGTTAGCGAAACGGCAGACGAAGTGTGATGTGGGGAGCGAAATGGGGGCCTGAAAAAAAGATCATGCTGGACTGGTAGGCCTTTTATTGAATGCAAAGACGCCACTTCGAGGGCCTCTTTTTCCGAGATGTTGGGTAGTAACGACAGCATGCGGCCAGCAAGTAAGCTTTTACCCGTACCCGGTGGACCAACCATAAGTAAGTTGTGTGCACCTGCCGCCGCAATAATCATGGCTCGTTTAGCTTGATGCTGGCCTATAATGTCGTCCCATTGATGATGGGGTTCAGTATGAGTATGTTGCGGCATGGGGCGCCCAATTTTGAGTGGTTGTTCGCCGGATAAATGATGATAAATGCTGATGAGGTCAAAGCTAGGTAAACGCTTAGCGTTTGAGACAATACTGGCCTCTACATCATTTTGACCCGGAAATACCAACGTAGAATTTTGATGAGCGGCGGCCATGAGTACTGGCACAATACCTGTGATAGGTCTTACTTCTCCGTTTAAACTCAGCTCACCAATGAAGCTGTGGTTATGCAAGCAACTGTCATTAATGTATCCGGCAGCCGCCATAATGCCCACCGCAATTGGCAAATCAAATCGTCCACCGTACTTTGGAATGTCAGCAGGGGCGAGGTTGACAGTAATCCGCTTAGCTGGGAATTCAAATCCGCTGTTAACTAACGCACTTCGCACCCGTTCTCGTGCTTCTTTGACACTGGTTTCGGCCATTCCTACAAGTTGAAACCCGGGAAGTCCATTGGCCAAATGTACTTCTACCAATATTTCAGAGGCTGTTACCCCCTGCCCCGCGAAGGTTTTGACAACGGCAGTTCCCATTGCAGGTTCCCCAAATAAAAAGGACTTTACGATAGGGATGAATTGACCACTACTGAACCAATTAATAGTTTTTTAGATGGCGTAATTGGGAGGTAAATCACTTGATCCAGAAGATGGTTTTGTGTAATTCTTTGCGCAAGAGTACCGACAGCAGGCCAACTGTTGGTTAAGCAACGCCCTAGTTGCAACGCTCTTTATCGAACATCATTACATTTTATAGCAGTAAATCAATGGATTACGTGCTGCTTGTCATTTTTAGAACTGCATCGAAGCAGTTGCCTATTCTTTCTATGCCGATGGTGATAGCAGTGTGCTGATTAATTTCAGTAGCAAAATTGTTGTCACAAAATGCGTTTTTGATACTTGGTCAGAAAAAATTTAGCTGTAAATTTTTATGTCCGCTTTGACTATCTGTCACGCTCGATAGTTGGGCGCTTGCTGGCTGTCATGTATCATTTGTCACGGTATTAATATTCCGCTACGGCGGCTTGGGGTTTTCACCCACAATTGGAAGGATTTTACATGGCTAAGCAACCTGCTGATTACATTTGGTTTAACGGCGAAATTAAACCGTGGAAAGAAGCAACTGTTCACGTAATGACACATGCGATTCACTATGGCTCATCTGTATTTGAAGGCGTTCGTGCATACAACACACCGGACAAAGGCACCTGCGTATTTCGTTTAAATGATCACAACCGCCGTTTATTTGATTCAGCGAAGATCTATCGCATGACGATCCCCTACACGCTGGAAGAAATCAATCAAGCGACCCTAGATATCATCGCTAAAAATGATCTGAAATCAGCTTACATTCGCCCTATCGCTTACTACGGCGATATTGGTATGGGCTTAGCCGTACCGTTTGGCACAGAAGCCGAAGTGACTATTGCCGCGTTTGAATGGGGCGCTTACCTAGGTGAAGAAGCTCTTAAAAACGGTGTTGATGCGGGTATTTCTTCTTGGAACCGCTTAGCTGCCAACACTATGCCAACAGGCGCGAAAGCAGGTGGTAATTACCTGTCTTCTCAGCTTATCTCTATGGAAGCCCGTCGCCATGGTTACGGTGAAGGTATTGCTTTAGACACGAATGGCTTTATCAGTGAAGGTGCTGGCGAAAACATCTTTGTTATTCGCGACGGCGTGGTAAGTACAACGCCAAAAACGGCGGCAATTCTTCCGGGTATTACTCGTGACACTTGTATCACTCTGCTTAAAGAGTTGGGTTATGAAATTCGCGAAGAAAACATTCCTCGTGAAGCTATGTACTTAGCCGACGAAATCTTTATGTGCGGCACGGCTGCTGAAGTAACACCAGTGCGCAGCGTAGATGGCATTGAAGTTGGCGCGGGTGGCCGTGGCCCAATTACTAAAGAAGTACAAGATATGTTCTTCGGTCTTTTCAACGGTACCACTGAAGACAAATGGAACTGGTTAACACCGGTTTATAAGTAAAAATTCCATTGTTGACTGCATTACAACAATTTTAGGGGAAGGAAAAAATCAGCATGAGAACGTGGCTGGCACGGATGCCAGCGCCGATACTACAAGGACGTATGTACGGCGTTTCTCATGCTGATTTTCCTTCACCCCAGTAGTGCAACTGTATGGTATCTAGCAATTTTATTTAAAAAACGGGAAGGATTTATGCCCAAGTTACGTTCTGCAACGACGACTCAAGGTCGCAATATGGCTGGTGCACGCGCATTGTGGCGTGCCACAGGAATGAAGGATTCGGATTTTGGTAAGCCAATTATTGCCATTGCCAACTCATTCACGCAGTTTGTACCTGGGCACGTTCACTTAAAAGACCTAGGTCAATTAGTGGCACGTAGCGTAGAAGCCGCTGGCGGTGTGGCAAAAGAGTTCAATACCATTGCAGTAGACGATGGTATTGCTATGGGCCACAGCGGAATGCTGTATAGCTTACCTTCCCGAGAAATTATTGCAGATGCAGTTGAGTACATGGTTAACGCACATTGCGCCGATGCTATTGTATGTATTTCTAACTGCGACAAAATTACACCGGGAATGTTAATGGCGTCTATGCGCTTAAACGTGCCGGTTATCTTTGTGTCTGGTGGCCCCATGGAAGCGGGTAAAACTAAGTTATCTGATCAGCTTATTAAGCTGGATTTGGTTGACGCTATGGTTGCCGCTGCTGACGACAAAGTATCAGACTCAGATTCTGAAGAGATTGAACGCTCGGCTTGTCCGACTTGTGGTTCATGTTCAGGTATGTTCACCGCTAACTCGATGAACTGTCTTACCGAAGCGCTTGGACTTTCCTTGCCTGGGAATGGTTCTATGTTAGCAACTCACGCTGACCGCGAAGGTTTGTTCAAGAAAGCAGGTTCACAAATTGTAGAGTTGTGTAAACGTTATTACGGTGACAACGACGAAAGCGTGCTACCTCGCAACATTGCTAACTTTAATGCGTTTGAAAATGCTATGAGCTTAGATATTGCCATGGGCGGTTCAACTAACACTATCCTTCACTTGCTTGCCGCAGCAATGGAAGGCGAAGTACCTTTCACTATGGCCGATATAGATCGCCTTTCTCGTAAAGTACCTCACTTGTGTAAAGTGGCACCATCTACGCAAAAGTATCACATGGAAGACGTACACCGTGCAGGTGGTGTACTGGGTATCCTAAACGAGCTCAATAAAGCGGGCTTGCTTCACGGTGATTCAAATCATGTATTGGGCAAATCCATGGCTGAGGTCATCGCAGACTGGGATATCACTAACCCAGATAATACCGATGCGATCACTTTTTATCGCGCAGGTCCAGCGGGCATTCGCACTACCCAAGCGTTCAGTCAAAGCTGTCGTTGGGACGATGCCGATAGCGATCGTGAAAACGGTTGTATCAGAACCGTCGAACACGCGTACAGTCAAGAAGGCGGCTTAGCCGTACTATTCGGCAACCTTGCAGAAGATGGTTGTATTGTTAAAACCGCCGGTGTTGACGAGTCAATTTTAAAATTTAACGGTACTGCCCGTATTTATGAAAGCCAAGATGACGCCGTTGCAGGTATTCTGGGTGATGAAGTAAAAGCCGGCGATGTGGTATTTATTCGCTATGAAGGCCCTCGTGGTGGACCGGGTATGCAAGAGATGCTTTACCCAACGTCATACTTGAAATCAAAAGGCTTAGGTAAGTCGTGTGCACTGGTTACTGACGGCCGTTTCTCTGGTGGTACTAGTGGTTTGTCTATCGGTCACTGCTCGCCAGAGGCAGCAAGCGGCGGCGGCATTGGTTTGGTTGAAGATGGCGATAAGATTGAGATCGACATTCCTAATCGCAGTATCAACATAGTTATTAGTGACGAAGAACTGGCCGCACGTCGTGACGCCATGAATAAGAGTGACAAGCCGTGGCGCCCGAAAGATCGTGTGCGCGAAGTTTCAACATCACTGAAAACCTTTGCGGCATTAGCGACAAGTGCTGATAAAGGTGCAGTGCGCGACGTAACCAAACTGGAAAATTTATGAGTGTCAGCGACCACGACTACCTAAAAAAAGTCTTACTGGCACCCGTATACGACGTAGCAGTTAACAGCGATTTAGCCTACTTGTCTCGTTTTTCAGCCGAGATAGGCAACGAGGTTTTCTTAAAGCGAGAAGACCAACAACCCGTTAAGTCGTTTAAGTTACGTGGTGCTTACACCCGAATGAGTGCACTCAGTGATGAGCAAAAAGCGGCGGGTGTGATTGGTGCTTCGGCGGGTAATCATGCGCAAGGCTTAGCATATGGTGCACGTAAGCAAGGTATTCAGGCGACCATTGTCATGCCTGAAACTACACCTGATATTAAGGTGGATGCCGTACGTCGTTTTGGTGGTGAAAACGTGAATGTTGTGCTGCACGGTACTAGTTTTGATCAAGCCAGCGATCACGCCAAAGCCTTAGGTGCAGAGCATGGCTTAACCTTTGTACCGCCTTTTGACGATCCAGATGTAATTGCTGGTCAGGGCACCATTGCCAAAGAGCTGCTAGAGCAAAACCCTAACCTTGATATCTTGTTTGTCGCCATTGGTGGTGGTGGCTTAGCAGCGGGTATTGCCGTTTATCTAAAACAGCTAAAGCCAAGCATTAAAATTGTTGGAGTAGAGTCCAGCGAGTCGGCCTGTTTTGAAGCCGCCGTAGCGGCAGGAAAGCCGGTGCCTTTGGATACCGTAGGTATATTTGCCGACGGTGTTGCCGTGAAAATCATGGGCGAAGAAACCTTTAGACTTTGCAATCGCTTTGTTGACGAGACGATGACGGTCACCAACGATGAAATTTGCGCAGCCATCAAAGATATCTTTGACGACACTCGGGTTATTGCCGAGCCTGCCGGTGCCCTATCAGTGGCTGCTATTCGCAAATATGTGAAGCAGCACAACATAGAAGGTAAAAAGCTTGGGGGAATTTTATGTGGAGCGAATATTAACTTCCACACCCTGCGCTATGTGTCTGAGCGTTGTGAGCTAGGCGAGCAAAAAGAAGCGGTTTTTGCGGTTAAAATTCCTGAGCGCAAAGGTGCATTTAAGCAGTTTTGCGAGTGTGTTGGTGCAAAGGCCATCACAGAATTTAACTATCGCTACGCCAATGACCAAGAAGCACACATTTTTGTGGGCGTTAAGCTCAAAGGTGGTAAACAGGAATTAGCCGAGCTTCAGCAAAGTTTGATTGAAAAAGACTATGGTTGTTTTGACCTGTCAGACAACGAACTTGCTAAACTTCACGTTCGTCATATGGTGGGGGGAAGACCACCTTCCATACTCAATGAGCATGTCTTTAGTTTCACCTTTCCAGAGCGTCCGGGGGCGTTGCTTAATTTCCTCAATACCCTAGGCGAGCGGTTTAACATCACTTTATTCCATTATCGCAATCATGGTGCTGCCGACGGTTTGGTGTTAGCTGGCTTCGATATTGACCCTTCTCAGCGTGATGCCTTTAACGCCTATGTTACTGAGTTAGGTTACGACGCAGAGGAAGTGACAGATAATCCCGCTTATCAGTTCTTTTTGTCGCATACCCAGTAGTCCATTAGTTTTAGCTTCGCATCGCCTCACATTGAACAATGTTTACTGTGGGGCGATCTGAAGCGCCCTAATAAAAATGCCCGAACACTTGTCGGGCATTTTTGTTTTCTAGGTTTATAGCCTTAGCATTAGTGTTCGTGGCTAAGCACTACATTTTCTAAGTGCTGTGTCATTTCAGGCCACACCAGTGCCATAACGTCTTCTCTAAGGGCTTCACATTCCTCTGAGTATTTCATACTGCCGTCTTCTGCGGTGTCGATCCAGTGATTCTCTTTGAGGGCGGTAATAAAGCTAGACAATACGTTTTTGTCATAAAACTCTGGTGAGCTTAAACCATACAAGGCCGATAAACGCTCAGCCACTTTGCGGCTAGCCTTTTCAAGCTTACTGCGGCTGATTACTTTTTCTCTGTCTAGCATGGTTAGCACCACGGCATAGCGCTGGAAAGTTTCTTGCATACAGCGGCTTAACAACCATGCTGAGTGGAACTGCTTGCTCTGAGTTTGTGGTGGATATACGTTGCCATCCATAGTTTGCAATAGACCTTTATCAAGCATCGCAGTAATTAGCTTGTCGGTATAAGCCAAAGCTTCGTCTTGAGTCATGTGTAAGAAAAGCTCGCGCTGTAACAAAGGATAAAGCGCTGCTACTAGGCGAAGTAAAGCGTCTTTGGTTGTTCCTTTGTTGGCAAATACCGAGGCCATCACCAAACCCGGAAGGGCAAACAAGTGCAATATATTATTGCGGTAGTAGGTTAGATAGACTGCTGATTTTGGTTGAGGGCTAATAAGTTTACCAAAGTCGTCCTCTTGCACATCAAAGCGATTAAGCTGAAGGGTTTGATCAAGCAACGTTCGGGCGCTCACATCAGGAATAGTGGCATCTGCACTATAGGGCACTTCATTGAATAGGTGCATAAAATCTTGAAGTGCTTGCTCTAACTCGCGCTCACTCATGGTTTGAGTTTTTGAAGACAACAAACAAAGTGACGTTAGGGCCATCCCGTTTAGCGCGGCTGCTCTGTTGATGTTTGTCATCACATTATTGGCCAGCTCGTTTACTGCGGGAGTTAACCAAGTGGGCTTTTTGTCTGCGTCGTCTTCTCGACAATCACGCCAATCCGGTACTTTGTTTTCTAAGAACTGGTTGAGCTGAATTGGCTCACCAAAGTTCACGTAACCATGGCCGTAATTTTTGAGTTTTTTAATTGCTGAAAATATCTGCCAGTTAGACTCTTTTTGCTTTTTCGAGCCTTTCAATTCATTGAGGTAGCTTTTCACTTCCATGACGTTTTCGTAGCCGATATAGACTGGAACTATACTCACGGGGCGATTAACCCCTTTCACCATAGCTTGAATTGTCATGGCAAGCATGCCGGTTTTTGGTGGAATCAACCTACCTGTGCGGCTGCGGCCACCTTCTGGGTAATACTTTACTGAATAGCCTTTGTTAAATAGCAGTTCAAGGTACTCTCTGAAAACGGCAGTATAGAGTTTGTTGCCAGCAAAGCTACGGCGCAAGAAGAATGCTCCCGCTCGGCGGAATATCTTTCCAAAGGGCCAAAAGTTAAGGTTAATACCTGCGGCAATGTGCGGCGTTACCATACCTTCGTGATAAATAACGTAGGTTAGTAGCAAATAATCCATGTGGCTACGATGACACGGCACATAAACAATTTCGTGGCCGTTTGCTGCTAATTCCCGAATCCTATCCGCATGACCAATACTAATACCGTTGTAAATTTTGTTCCAAATGCGGCCTAATACCCTATCACCTACGCGAATCAGTCCTTCGCGATAATCGCCAGCAATCTCAGTAATGTAACCAAGCGCCCGTTGCTTGGCTTCTTCATGCGATATTTTCTTATTTTTAGATTCGTCGTTAATGGCTTTTCGAACAGAGTCAGACCCGAGTAAACTATTGTTGAGCTCTTGTCGTTCAAGCAAGGTTGGCCCTGTCATACCTTTGCGTTTGCGTTGCAAGTGAGTACTTGCTACACGAACGAGTTTATGAGCAATGCGCTGGTCACTACCGTGTTGATTGGCCATAACGCGAGCTGAAACGGCTTTACTGTAGTTAATGAAATTGTCTCTTCCTAAAAACAGCACAATGAACAATTTACGCAACCAGCTAGGCGTAGCATTGTCTGTTATTAAATCGCTTAAACCGGGTTTGCCAGTACTTGGTGCACGACCCCAGCTAATAAATACAGGTACAACTTGTAAATCTAAGTCTAAATTGTCGCGATGAAGATGGAAAAGCTCAGTAAATACTTCTTCTATACCCGTATCTTTCTTTTTAGAACGCATCAAAGGCTTTGAATTACGCAAAAACAAGGTCGATGGATATTCTCTGCCTGCGAGTGTCAGTGGCTCGGTGGGACTGGGAAGTCCTAAAGATTGGGTGGACATTCTCAATGCAAGTTGGTCGGTGATTGAGTTTGTCATTAATAAATAAACGATAGGTTTGGTTCTATCAATACCAAGCTCTGACTCTACGTTTACTGGAATACTATGAGCTTTAACAAGCCATTTAACCGGATATTGGAAAACCGATACTAATGCTTTTCGCATCCACGTCATGAATTGTGTGATCCTATGAAAAAGTTACGCGCGAAGTGTACCACAGATAACCCGTTTTTATTATTTCACATGGGTGTCAGATACGATGATTGTAGCTGATTAGATACGCCTAATTGGTCGATTGAGCGTTTTGACAAATTTTCTCGCAGGAAATTCCATATCATTACTCGCAAAAAGCAGAATGTAAGGACAAAATACAGCGGTTATGAGAACCGCTCTAACCAACTTAGCGCCGATTGATAGTCTGAGAAAAAGTCTGTGGGAACAGAGTGTAGTGATGAAAGCCTTTGTTCCATCACACCTTTTAACACTGAGCTGTTGTATACGAATGCTTTGGCTATCAGGGGTTGTGTAGCCATCCAGGTATTAAATTGATCAAGGGCTTCGAACGCTTCTGGGGTACCGCCTTCAACCAAGGTGTTGTCAACCAGCATAGCAAAAGGTTTACCGTCGAGGGACTCGAGCGCATCAACGACTTTCCGCTTATATCGTTCAATACCTGTTCGATTGAACGCACCACTCATCTTTGAAACAATGATATTGTTGTTGAGGAATACTTCAGATTGACCATGTTTTAGAGGCATAGATTACAAAGTTTATACTCTCGTGAATTTCTGTTAATTAATACACTCAAAACGTAAGCATTAAAAGGGATTCTCTCGCGAGTTAAAGTATTTAATCCAACTTAACGTATATTTATTGAATTAATCATTGCTTGCCATTTAATCATGGGTGTATATACTTACAGGAACTGTATAGAAAAACAGGTCTTTTATGCGCCCACTTACTGCACGACAAACCGAAGTACTCGAACTCATTAAATCCACAATGCAAGAGACGGGTATGCCGCCTACGCGGGCAGAAATAGCACGTCAATTGGGCTTTCGTTCTGCGAATGCAGCGGAAGAGCATTTAAAAGCCTTGGCGCGAAAAGGCGTTATCGAAATCCTTCCTGGAACGTCAAGGGGCATTAAGCTCAATGTACCCGTTGAAGACGTAGAATCAGAAGAAGAAGGCCTTCCATTGATTGGTCGTGTTGCTGCGGGTGAGCCAATACTCGCGCAAGAACATGTTGAGACGCATTACAAGGTTGATCCTAACTTGTTCCATCCTAGTGCTGATTTTTTGCTTCGTGTTAACGGTATGAGTATGAAAGACATAGGTATTATGGATGGTGATTTACTAGCTGTTCATCGCACTACCGATGTACATAATGGCCAAGTAGTAGTTGCTCGAGTAGACGAGGATGTTACTGTCAAGCGCTTGGAAAAGCGTGGTCGCGAAGTATTATTGCACGCCGAAAACGAAGAGTTTGCACCTATTAAGGTAGATCTGGCCAACGAGCCATTTAATATTGAAGGTATCGCCGTTGGCGTCATTCGAAACGCCGATTGGATGTAGCGAATATAGCGCTCAAACCTATTTAATTAAGAAAAGCGGCCGAAAGGCCGTTTTTTGTTGATTTTTTATTCAGTTTTGACCCGCATATGATCAACTAACCAAACTTTTTGGCATGTTTGGTTAAACGTCATAAATCTACCAAATGGTCTGATAAATTTATCGACCTAAACCATTTCGAGATGAACCTGCATCAAAATATACGCAAACGAGCCTGTGTTTATGTTTTGATTTTACATAATTTTTATCAATTATTGCGCACCATTAATTATTTGCTTAGTTCCTCATATATCCACGTGGCTCACTATCTAGCGTCGATGTTTACATTCTTATTGCTGGTTAAAAAACATACCAAATATGAGATTTTTGAAAGAAAAGACTAGACGTACGCCATTTATTGGGCAATTCTTATACAGCATTTAACAAAATAATAACAACGACTCAAATCTATATTTACATGTGGGCAGATCTGGGTCGAGTTCATGGAAACCACTTGGTGAGAACAACGCGCTAATACTTAGCGGTGGTGTTCCGCCATAATGGAGGTGCTGAGTGAAACGACTTACGGTTTCTGCCGTAAAGGGGCTAACTAACAAGCTGGCCCTTTGGCTTTATTCTTTACCCTTATTGGGTTTTTCTGCGTTGTCTATCGGCGCAAGTTCAGATACTGAAGCAATCTCTTCAATCAATCTTCGGCCGGGTGCTACTGAAATCAGTGGCCAGGTTTACGACCTACACATGCTGATGTTTTACATCTGCGTGGCGATTGCGGTTGCAGTGTTTGGTGTGATGTTTTTGTCTATGTATTTACACCGGAAGTCACGAGGCGCTAAACCTGCCAATTTTCATGAAAATGTGAAGGTTGAGATTGCGTGGACTGTTGTGCCGTTTCTCATCTTGATTTTTATGGCAGTGCCAGCAGCGAATACGCTTATCGCCATGGAAGATACCAGTGAGCCTGATATGACCGTTTTGGTTACCGGTTCTCAGTGGAAGTGGCATTACAAGTACATGGATAGTGACGTTGAGTTTTATTCTTTAATGGCTACTCAACGTGAGCAAATTGAAAATCGCTTCGACAAGGGCGAAAACTACTTACTGGAAGTTGATCGGCCTTTGGTTATTCCTACCGGTCAAAAGGTCCGTTTCCTCATTACCTCAGACGATGTAATCCATTCTTGGTGGGTACCAGACTTTGCTGTTAAGAAAGACGCTAACCCGGGGTTCATTAACGAAGCTTGGACTCTGGTAGATGAACCCGGCATTTATCGCGGTCAATGCGCCGAGCTTTGCGGAAAAGATCACGGATTTATGCCTGTGGTAGTTATTGCCAAAGAGCCTGCCGAGTATAACGCTTGGGTCGAAGAGCAGGAAGCGATTGCGAAAAGGGCCAGAGAAGAAGAGCAACGCTTATTGGCAATGAACATGTCTATGGAAGAACTCATGACGGAAGGTGAGCGAGTTTACAACGCCACATGTGCCGCTTGTCATATGCCTAATGGTGAAGGTCTTCCCGGTGTGTTCCCTGCCCTTAAAGGGAGCCAGATGGTATTGGAAGACCAGCAAGCACATATCGAGATTGTGCTCAATGGTAAGTCGGGTACGGCCATGCAGGCGTTTGGAAAAATGCTTAGCTTGAAAGAAATAGCCGCTGTTGTGACCTACGAGCGAAATGCGTGGGGCAACAATACTGGCGACGCCGTACAGGCAAAAGATGTTAACGCTGTCGTGAATGGAAACTAGGAGCCCGTTATGAGTAAAGCAACAGATGTTCTTACGCCGGATACGGCACATCACGATGACGACCATCACGATCATATACCTAAAGGGATAACCCGCTGGTTGTTTACTACTAACCACAAAGATATTGGTACTTTGTATTTGTGGTTCGCCTTCATCATGTTCTTGGTGGGCGGTGCTATGGCTATGGTCATTCGCGCAGAGTTATTCCAACCTGGGCTACAGATCGTCGAACCCAACTTCTTCAACCAGATGACTACGGTACACGGCCTAATAATGGTATTCGGTGCCGTTATGCCTGCGTTCACTGGATTGGCCAACTGGTTAATTCCTATGATGATCGGCGCGCCAGATATGGCGTTGCCGCGCATGAATAACTGGAGTTTTTGGATTTTACCCGGTGCCTTCTTAATCCTACTAGGATCATTGTTTATGGAAGGTGGCGGTCCGGCATTTGGTTGGACCTTCTACGCGCCGCTATCAACTACTTACAGTAATGATTCTACGGCCTTGTTCGTATTCTCTGTACATATCATGGGTATCTCGTCCATCATGGGTGCCATTAACGTCATCGTTACTATCTTTAACATGCGTGCACCTGGCATGACGTGGATGAAGATGCCGCTGTTTGTTTGGACGTGGTTAATTACAGCCTTCTTATTAATAGCGGTAATGCCTGTACTGGCAGGGGCCGTTACCATGGTACTCACTGATAAGTTCTTTGGTACCAGCTTCTTTGATGCAGCAGGTGGTGGTGACCCTGTAATGTTCCAGCATATTTTCTGGTTCTTTGGTCACCCAGAAGTGTACATCATGATATTGCCTGCCTTTGGCATTATCTCTCAGATCGTACCAACCTTTTCTCGCAAGAAGTTGTTTGGCTACGCGTCTATGGTTTATGCCACTGCATCGATAGCGCTGCTATCCTTCGTGGTGTGGGCGCACCACATGTTCACCACGGGGATGCCGGTTTACATGGAGATGTTTTTCATGTTCGCCACTATGCTTATCTCGGTGCCAACTGGGGTTAAGGTATTTAACTGGGTTGCCACTATGTGGCGCGGATCTTTGACTTTCGAAATGCCCATGATGTTTGCGATAGCCTTCATCGTTCTGTTTACCATTGGCGGTTTATCAGGATTAATGTTGGCAATAACCCCAGTGGACTTCCAATACCACGATACCTATTTCGTGGTCGCTCATTTCCACTACGTGCTAGTTACTGGTGCCGTATTCTCGATTATGGCGGCGGTGTATTACTGGTTACCTAAATGGACGGGGAAAATGTACGACACCGCATTGGCAAAATGGCATTTCTGGTGCTCGTTAATTTCAGTAAACGTACTTTTCTTCCCTATGCACTTTGTTGGCTTAGCAGGTATGCCCAGACGTATTCCTGACTACGCCCTTCAGTTCGCTGACTTTAACAAGTGGATAAGTATTGGTGGTTTCGCGTTTGGTTTATCTCAGCTTATTTTCTTGGCGCTACTTATTAAAGCATGCCGCAAAGAAGGTGAACCTGTGTCGAGCCAAGTGTGGGAAGGTGCAGAAGGTTTGGAATGGGAAATCCCGTCACCAGCGCCATACCACACGTTTGAAACACCCCCAGAAGTGAAGTAACACAAGGTAGTGAACGTTAGGAGAGCACCTATGCAAACCAAAACGCAGCAAAACAACAAAATGGTCATTCGTTTGGTAGTGATTGTTCTGGGTATGTTTGGCTTTGGTTTTGCGTTGGTGCCGCTTTATGACGTGTTCTGCGACCTTACGGGTATTAATGGCAAAACAGACAATACCGCAGCTAGCTATCAAATGGTTGAAGTTGATGAAAGCCGAAGTATTACGGTGGAGTTCATCACCAAAACCATGACTGGTATGCCTTGGGAATTCCGTGCAGAAACCTTCCGAATGGAAGTGCATCCGGGAGAACTGAGCACCGTTGGTTTTTACGTCAGAAATCCAGCTAACAGCAATATGGTAGCGCAAGCAATTCCTTCGGTATCACCGGGAGAAGCCGCGCTTTATCTGAACAAGACCGAGTGTTTTTGCTTTAACCAGCAACCGCTAGATTCAGGTGCTGAGGCCTATATGCCCATGCAGTTTTACGTTGATCCTCAGCTTCCTGAGGACATTAGTTATTTTACAGTGCAGTACACCCTATATGACGTGACAGAGAGAACAGATGACACGTCAACTACCAATCCGTTTATGGTTTCGGTCGCTGAGAGTGGCGAGTAGCCACCCTTAGTCAGAGGAGAAAAAAATGCAGCAAGAATATGAACGCTATTACGTACCCGCGCAAAGCCCTTGGCCCATTGTTGGGGCGGTGGCGCTATTTTTAATTGCCGTTGGTGCTGGCACTGTGGTGCTGGAAACTACCAAAGGCGAGCCGGGTTATGGCACACATACGTTAACAGCCGGCATACTTGTGTTGTTGGTTATGCTTTTTGGTTGGTTTAAGAATCAGATCGACGAGAGTATGTCTGGACTCTATAGCGACCAGTTAGGTCGATCATATCGTCAAGGCATGAGCTGGTTCATTTTTTCAGAAGTGATGTTTTTTGCTGCGTTTTTTGGCGCGTTGTTTTATGCACGCTTTATCTCGGTGCCTTGGCTCGGTGGCGCATCAAATAATGAGATGACAAATACCGTATTGTGGCCAACGTTCGAGGCCATGTGGCCGCTGATCAGCACGCCTGACGGCACCACTACGCAGGTGATGAGTGCAGCAGGGTTACCAACGATTAATACCATCATTCTGTTGGTGTCGTCTGTCACACTTCACTTTGCTCATACAGGATTAGAACAGCAAAAGCGCAAGCAACTGACGTGGATGCTGGGAGTAACCATTTTACTGGGCTTAATTTTCCTTACGTTGCAAGTACAAGAATACATTCACGCCTATCGCGATTTGGGGCTAACACTTCAGTCTGGCGTGTATGGTAATACCTTCTTTATGCTCACGGGCTTCCACGGTATGCATGTCACGCTGGGAACTATCATTCTCATCGTTCTATTTTTCCGTGTGTTGAAAGGGCATTTTACCCCTGAAAATCATTTCGCGTTTCAGGCAGGTAGCTGGTATTGGCACTTTGTCGATGTAGTGTGGGTCATGCTCTACATCTTTGTTTACGTACTCTAGATAGACATACACCCAATCCTAGTAAGGTCGGGGGTTGGGTGTAATTAATCCCGTACTTATTGCCAGTAAGATGATAACGACGATAACGGCAGACGTAAGTACACGACGGCCTATATATTTGCTCATTGGTCCGTCTTCAGGGTTGTTTCTTATCATAACGCGCATCGCAAGAAACAAATTAACCAGCATGTAAATCACCAGGGCTACGAGCAAGATTTTTATTATCATTCTACTGTCCTCAGGAGTGTGTACTGTTTGATATGAAGCTGTTACGTCCGTCTTCACTCGCTGCTTTGACCATTACTGCCCTTAGCGTAGTGATTATGTGCAGTCTTGGGTTTTGGCAACTTGAACGGATGGCACAAAAGCAACAACGTCTCTCAAGCATAACGCAAAAGCAGGCTAAAGGAAGTTTAAGCTTAATAGAGGCATTTGCACAAAATGACCCAAGAGACCTATCGGTCAACTTTCACGGGCAAGTAGACACAGAGCATTTGATGTTTCTGGACAATCAGGTGTATCTACAACAGGTTGGGTATAATGTTTTTGCCCCTGTGAGCACTAACCTTGGTTGGCTATTAGTAAACTTTGGTTGGATACCAGCCGCCGATCTGACACGTCAGATACCAACTCTAGATATAGCTAATGTCACGCTGAACACATTCGAGGGCGTGGTGTCGCTGCCAAGTAACAACCCGCTGGTGGATAACTATATAGATGCTAACGCCGTCTTTCCCCAAGTAATACAACAAGCCTTACCCGAGCAGATTGCCCCTCTGCTGAATCGAGACCTTTTACCCTATGTGGTCGTGCTTACTCAGCCCGATCACTTCTTCGTACGGCACTACAACCCCGTTGTAATGTCTCCCGAGAAACATCTTGGCTACGCCATTCAATGGTTTGGGTTAGCAATTGCTGCGGCTCTCATTGGTGGAATAGCGATAATTAAAAAAGGACGTACTCATGACGCCTGATAAAACATCCTCTTCTTCAAAGAAAACCCTAATCGGCATGTTAGCCGTGTTTGTTTTGCCTGTGATCCTTGCGAAAGTCGCGCTAGACAACGAATGGTTTAATCGGGGAGCGACAAATAAAGGGCAATTAATCGCACCAACCTTAAACCTAAGTAATCAGTTAACGGGCGTATCACCCAAATGGCGGCTCTTGTATGTCATGCCTGAAAACTGTGATGCCAGCTGTGAAAACGCTCTGTTTAGTATTAACCAAGTGTGGCTAGCTTTAGGGAAAAACGCAGACCGCGCCGAGGCTCTCGTACTCACAACATCATTGAGCGACCAGTCTGCCATTGCTCAGCTAGGCGAGTACCCAAATGTACGTACCCTTTCTGTTGATGAAGCCATTGATGGGTTAAGCAGCAACAAGGTTTATGTGGTGGACACTCAGTACAACGCTATGCTGTTTTATGCCATTACACCCGATAAAGCAGTGGCAGTAATGGAGAGTAGAAATATGCTCGCCGACATGCGTAAGTTGCTCAAGTTATCTCGTATTGGTTAGGAGAAGTTTTATGAGAAAGCTGGTGGTATTTAGCCTATTTTTGGCTGTGGTGGTTATCATCTTGGGGGCATATACTCGCCTAACCGATGCAGGATTGGGGTGCCCCGATTGGCCAGGGTGCTACGGATTTTTAACCGTACCGTCGTCTGAACAGACCGTTGCCCAAGCAAATGAAGCCTATCCTGAACGTCCGGTAGAGGCATTTAAAGCATGGAACGAGATGGTTCACCGCTACTTCGCCGGCGCACTCGGCCTGTGTATTTTAGCTATTGCGGTTATTTCTGTGCGTGGTCGTCATAATGGAACGCCAGTCAAACTGCCCTTATTTCTATTAGCACTTGTTACCTTTCAAGCCTTGCTTGGCATGTGGACGGTCACACTCAACCTTTTACCGATCGTTGTTATGGGGCACTTACTTGGCGGCTTTACCGTGCTTACCTGTTTATTCTTGTTGTATTTGCGATTGCCTAAAACGCAAAACCAGGTTGCTGAATCTAGGAGTAATAGTGAGGATGCTCGAAGTACTTTACTAACTTCCCGTGGGTTCAAGCTATGTATCGTGGGAGTGGCTGTGCTTGTGGGTCAAATCGCTCTGGGCGGTTGGACATCCGCGAACTATGCTGCGCTAGCCTGTACCGAAATGCCAGTATGTGAGTCCGGATGGCAAGAGCGTTTAGATTTTTCAGGCGCTTACAGCGTACCTGATGTAGAAAATTACGAGTACGGTGCTCATGATTACGGCGAACGTATGACAATGCACATAGTGCATCGATTTGGCGCTGTTGTTA
This sequence comes from Alteromonadaceae bacterium, assembly GCA_027013165.1. Taxonomy (GTDB): domain Bacteria; phylum Pseudomonadota; class Gammaproteobacteria; order Enterobacterales; family Alteromonadaceae; genus Alteromonas. Next base: position 33,353 of record JALUXV010000161.1, on the reverse strand, counting down.
CTTTTGCGTACTTACTAGCCTTGGGGGCAATGGGGTTATTCAGCAAGACAGCATCGTCTGGAATTAAGCGCATTAGTGGGTTGATGCTTATCGCATTATTCGCTCAAGTGGGTTTAGGTGTGAGCAATATCCTCTTTAGTTTACCATTGGCTGTTGCAGTGGCACACAATGCAGTTGCCGCCTTACTTCTACTGTCTCTTGTTTGGCTAAGCTGGACAATTTTCTCTACTCGTGTGTCTTCGACTACTTTGGAATCTGGAGTTTCTCATGGCTAAATCTGCTGCTTATGTTTCAAATACTTCTCGCCGCCCCACCCAAGTATCGTGGCGTGACTACTATGAACTCACTAAGCCCAATGTGGTTATGCTGCTGTTACTTACCGCCTTGGTGGGAATGTGTTTGGCTACACCCACCTGGGTCGATGCTGTAACACTGACGGCGGGAATGATAGGCATTGGTTTTTTATCAGCCTCTGCGGCGGTGATTAATCACGCTGTCGATCATCAAATTGATAGCAAAATGGCACGTACTTTCAATCGCCCTGTCGCCAAAGGGAAGGTGTCGATTAATAATGCGCTTATCTTCGCTTTGGTGCTGGGAGTTGCTGGCTTTGCTTTGCTCGCTGTACTAGTGAATATGCTTACTGCATGGTTAACATTGGCGAGTTTAGTAGGTTACGCAGGCGTTTATACATTATTTTTAAAGCGAGCAACGCCGCAAAATATTGTTATTGGTGGATTAGCGGGGGCAGCGCCTCCTTTATTAGGCTGGACTGCGGTAACGGGAGAAGTCCACGCCCATGCATTATTACTGGTATTAATTATTTTTACGTGGACGCCGCCTCATTTCTGGGCATTGGCTATACATCGCGAAAAAGATTACGCAAAAGCTAAGATCCCAATGCTTCCGGTGACTCATGGCGTTAACTATACTAAAACGTCGGTATTGCTTTATACCGTGCTTTTGAGCTTAGTTTGTTTGCTGCCTTACTTAGTTGGCATGAGTGACTTTATCTATTTAATCGGGTCTACCCTGCTAAATATTGGTTTCTTGTACTATGCTTACAAATTGAAGTTTTTAGCAAAAGAAGACACCGCAATTAGAACATTTCGCTACTCAATTGTGCATCTTATGTTATTGTTTGTGGTACTTTTATTGGATCATTATTTACCATTAAGTCTATGAATCAACGAATTACTGTCGGAGTCATCGCGTTAGTTGCCTTGTGTGCGGGCATTGTTGGGGCCTTGTATATCGCCCCACCTAGCACGTCAAAGCCAGCTTACTTTCAAGCGTATCCTACGCCTCGTGACATTAATTCATTTTCTCTTACTAGCCACACCGACAGCGCGTTTACCCAAGAAAACTTAAAGGGGCACTGGAGTCTTGTATTTTTAGGGTACACCTATTGCCCCGATATTTGCCCCACGACTATGGCTGAACTTAATGGCATTTTTCCTTCCTTGCAGGAAATATACACCGAGCATTCACCTCAAGTGGTATTTGTTTCGGTAGATCCCAAACGAGACACCACCGAGCGATTAGCGCAGTACATTGGCTTTTTTAACGACAGCTTTGTTGCCGTCACTGGAGAGCACGCACAGCTTTTTCCCCTCGCAAGAAACCTTGGAATGATGTATTCCATGTCAGATAGCACTGACAACCCAAATTACCTCGTCGATCACAGTGCATCGGTAGTGGTGGTAAATCCACAAGCACAAGTAGTTGGACGCTTTAAACCTCACCGCCAACCAGGACAGTTAGCGATTAGTGACGCGCAGCAAATACTGCACGACATGCCCATTCTGATGTCGGATTGATACTATGTTGGTCGAAATCCGCCGAGGGCGCCCAGAAGATGCAAAAGCCGCCGCTAAACTCATTCACTCCGCCGCTGAGGAAGTTATCACCGATTTGTTTGGCGATGGATGTAAAACCAAAGCAAATAAGTTTTTAGTTCATGCATGGCATCACGGTCGCGGCCAATACGGGTACGAGTTCCATTGGGTGGCGCAATACCAAAGTGAAGTGGTTGGTGTTATTACCGCGTGGCATACCAACTTAGGGCACGCATTCGATCGCGCCACTCTCGACAGTATTACAGCATTTTTCGACATAGATGAGTCATTAGATGTATTGGTAAAGAATCAACTGATAAGCGCTGAACTCATACCGCCTCAAGAACATGAGTGGATGCTTGGGCACATTGCTGTTGCGCCGGCCCATCGAGATAAAGGTATTGGAAGAATGTTGGTATCAACCATGTACCAAATGGCTAAGCAATTTGATAAGTCGTTGGTTGTACTTGATGTACATGTACAAAATGTTCCCGCAATACGCTTCTATCAACGTCTTGGATTTAAAGAGCAGCAAGTGAATGGACAGTTCATACGCTTTTCAAAAGCCGTAACAAGTGCCATGTAATTCAGCATTAAAGCAAACTAGTCGGGGTAACGGCCTAGTTCATCAGCAACGAAGAATGGTTGTGAGTACCAATAGTATCTGCCCGATTGTGTTTTTGACGGTGCGGTACAGTTAACCCGTGACCTTCCTATGGGCAGGATTTGTTCAATAGTGAAGGATATTTCAGTGTCACTGACTTGGGTGGGAATAGAAGTGCCGTTGAAGTAACACGTCGCCTGAGAAATACGAACATCAGACGCGTCAATGGTTAGGGTAATAGCGTTTGCGAATTGCCTGTTGGTAAGCTCAGGATCTTCCAGTGAGTTGGCGACTACCGGCATGGCTATGCTGTTCAATTTGACTTTTAATGTATTCAAATTAGCGTAAATACCCGCAGCAGCAAATCTTGGTAGCTGGCCAAAGTCACTTACTGCTCCAATAGCACCTGAGTGTTGCCCGAAGCCTATGTATCCCTCAGATATCACTTTTTCTGCCAGTAAACGATTAAACTCGCCAAATGGGTAAGCCAAGTAACGCAAGGATCCGCCTGTATTTTGTGTGATCAAAGTTTCAGCATGGACCACATTTTCCCACACTCTTTCTAACCACATTTTCGGCGTCTCATCGGGCTCTTTGTTCAGCATGTGGATATGGTCTAACGTATGGTTGGCGAAGCTCGCGCCCTCGGTTTGCATTGCTTTGATAGTTTCCCACGTTAATTGAATTCGAGACGTGCCAATCTCTAGGGGGTTAATAAATACGGTATAAGGAAAACCGTAGCTTTTTAAAATAGGGTGGCCGTTGTCGTAAATATTTTGATAACCGTCGTCGAAGGTAATTGCCACCGCATTTTCTGGAAGCGGCAGGTTGTTTTTACTGGCTTCTATAACCTGTTGTAAAGGCACTACTGTGTGGTGTTGTGACAAGTACTCCATGTGTTGTTTGAATTGAGCGGGAGAAATGCTTGTACTCGGCGGTGTATTGTCAGCCACATGATGATAAAGCAGCACAGTTGCACTTGATGTTGCCGGTGTTGAAGCGTCAGCGCTATGAATATTTGCGTGCCCTTGAAAGCTGAGCACTAAGAAAAGGCTGGCAAACAATACGTGAAAAAACGTCTTCATCATTCAATCGACCTAAAAAAAGAAAAAGGACAAACGGGACAACACAACTCAGTAGCGTGATATGCTCTGCGCTGATTATACAATAACTTAAGAGCAACAGCCCCTAATACGCTCATGACGAACCAATATACACTTTGGCATGACCACAGTCGTCTGATTGTGCTAGCAGTACCTATGATTTTAGCCAACATTACCACACCCTTGCTTGGGTTGGTGGATACTGCTGTGTTGGGGCACATGCAATCACCTTCAATGCTAGCGGGTGCGTCTATTGGCGCATTGATACTTACCCAAATTTACTGGGTGTGTGGATTTTTGCGTATGTCTACCACTGGGTTAAGTGCACAGGCCCGTGGCCGAGTAGAAGATCGTGATGCAGCAGCGCGAGTATTGTGGCAAACCGTGGGTATTGCCATTGTCATCAGTGTGTTGCTGTTGATATTACAAGTACCTATTTTACGCATTGGTATCGGTTTAGCAGACCCTTCAACGCAGGTGGAACAATGGCTCGGACAGTACTATCAAGTGCGCGTGTGGGGTGCACCAGCGGCGCTGGTTAACATTGCCATGATTGGCTGGCTAGTGGGTCAACAGCGAACTCGCCTGGTTATGATCATTCAAATAACGGGTAACCTCCTCAATGGCGCATTGGATGTTGGATTGGTGTATGGCTTGGGCTGGGGCGTTGAAGGCGTGGCATTAGCAAGTGTATTTGCCGAATACACTATGGCGACGATGGCGCTTATCGGCGGGCTTTGCCAAATTGGCTGGCGATTGCCCAGTACTGCCTGGTTTAACGACGCAGCAAGGCGAGTATTGTTGAAGCTTAATTCAGACATGCTCATAAGAAACCTAGCGCTACAGGGCTGTTTGGCATTTTTAACGCTTCAAGGGGCTAGGCTTGGTGAAACACACGCTGCGGTAAATGCCATACTCATGCAGTTTTTTGTGCTTATTGCTTTGGGGCTGGACGGCATTGCTCACGCTGTTGAAGCCTTAGTTGGTGAAGCGTCTGGCGCGCAAAATCAGCGAGCTATTGTGCAGCGTACTCATCAAGGGCTCGTGTGGTCTTCCTTTTTTGCCCTTGCATATACCTTGGTATTTTGGATGTTTGGTACCGATATCATTCAGTTACTAACTCAGCACAATGAAATAATAACTGAAGCACTCACCTACTTGCCTCTGATGGTGATCTTACCCTTATTGGCGCACTGGTGTTTCCTTTACGACGGCGTGTTTGTTGGACTTACACGAGCGTCATCAATGCGCAATTCTATGGTATTCAGCGCACTTATTGTGTTTTTTCCGGTGTGGTTTGTTACTCAGTCATTTGGGAACGTGGCACTGTGGTATGCACTATTGGCGTTCCTTGTGGCCAGAGGGGCTACCCTAGCGATAGCCTTTGCTATGCTTAATCGTCGCAATCAGTTGGTGTCGGTCGCTGAGCAATAATGTAGGTATGTAACTCCGGATGCTGATCGTATTCAACATGGCGACAGTAGCAGTCTGCGTCAAGAATGGTTTGTATAAAACCATTAATCCCAATAGACGCATAGTAAACCTCTGGCCCCATAGTTCGGTTGGTATGTTCTCCAGCCTTTTCAGTGCCGCCGAATGTGAATATCAGCACACCGCCGGGTTTTAATGCATGACATAGCTTGGTAATTAAAGCACCTTGTTGGGATAAAGGAACATGCCAGATACTATCCCAAGCGGTAATAAAATCGTACTTGTGAGGTAGAGTAAATGTACAGATATCGCCGTGATACAGAGTGCACTCTTGGTTACGTGCTTCAAGTAGCTTAAGCATTTTCTTAGATGCGTCTATTCCCTCTAACGTGAAACCCTTTTCACCTAGCAACTCAAAAAATCGACCAGTACAGCCGCAGCCAACGTCAAGTGCCACTGCATGTTCTGTGGCTTCGCCGTAAAAAGTCAGTGCGCGCTTATGTTGCTCGATCCCATTGTTCCTATTGAACCTTGATGAGGTCCAGCGATCGGTAATGGTATCGTAGGCTTCGCCAGTTTTGAGTGGATGCATAGGGTTAACTCAACGCGAAATCGACGGCAGCTTGAGCATGAATAGCTGCGGTGTCAAACAAAGGAAGAGCGGTATGTTCTGGTTTCACGAGCAGCGCTATTTCGGTACAACCTAAGATAATGCCTTGAGCACCTTGTTTGCTCATCTTATCCATAATGGCAAGATAGGTTTGTCTGTCACTTGGATCAACTATGCCTTGGCAAAGCTTGTTGTAAATAATGTCATGTACCTTGGTACGGTCGTCGTGTGAAGGCGTTAATACTTCAAGACCATACTTGTCTTGCAAACGTTGTTTGTAAAAGTCTTGCTCCATTGTAAAGCGTGTACCTAACAAACCAATGGTGCTGTATCCAGCTTTTGCAATGGCTGCTCCGGTGGCATCAGCAATGTGAAGCAAGGGCACATCTACAGAACTTGCGACTTCATCCGCAACCTTATGCATGGTATTGGTACAAATGAGGATAGCATCCGCCCCGCCAGCAACAGTGCTTTGTGCGGCATTAGATAGAATTTCAGCAGTGTCTGCCCATTTGTCTTGGTGTTGAAGTAACTGAATTTCTTCAAAGTCTACGCTGTAAAGGCAAAGTTTTGCTGAGTGTAACCCGCCGAGTTTCTGGTTTACGCCACGATTAATGGCTTGATAGTAACTCACCGTGGATTCCCAGCTCATTCCACCAATTAAACCTATTGTTTTCACTGGATGTTCCATTGGAATGTCGAAAGTGAATTGCATCATACAATGGCAGATGGGTTATTAAAACGGTGGTGGTGGTTTTTTGCTCTTGAGCGAATGGAAGCGGTTGAGAAAGATCCCCGCATAGCCAAACATGGCGTACGCAAATCCAGAAAGTAGCAGTGCCAAGGAGGCATAGTGTGCAGCGATATGCAACGAAGAGATAAAAATAAAAAGCGCAGCGCCAATACCGAAAAGGCCTAAACCAATCTTAAAGCGCTGCCAGCTTTTCAATATGTCCATAATAGGAGGGATTAGTAGTAAGAGTGCTCACCTGCTTGGTGCTCTGTGGCATCACGCACGCCATTAAGTTCACCAGCAAAGTTTTCTAGCATTTGTTTTTCAATGCCATCTTTCAGTGTGACATCTACCATCGAACAGCCGTTACAACCACCACCAAATTGAAGAATAGCAATGCCATCGTCGGTAATTTCAACAAGCATGACCTGTCCGCCGTGGTTGGCAAGCTGAGGGTTTATTTCTGATTCAATCATGTAGTTGATGCGCTCAACTAGAGGTGCATCGTCAGCAACCTTTTTCGCTTTAGCGTTTGGCGCTTTAAGCGTTAACTGAGAGCCCATCTGATCAGTCACATAATCGATTTCAGCTTCGTCAAGATAAGGTACACTTTCTTCGTCCACCACAGCATCAAAACCGTTAAACGGCAAGCGAGTATCGCTCTCTTCTACTGCGTCTGGCGGACAGTAGGAAACACCGCACTCTGCGGAAGAAGTACCCGGATTAACAACGAAAACTCGAATGTTTGTGCCAGGCTCTTGATTGCCCAGCAATTTTACAAAGTGAGCTTGCGCGTCTTCTGATATAGTGATCATTAGCAAGTCCTACAATAATGATGAATACGGCGTATAATAACAAATTTACCTGACTAAAACAGTCAAGTATTGTTAAATTCCGTGAAAGAGTAAAAATAAAAGACAGGAATATCATGGTTACCACGTTGATTCGGCGAGTCTTTACCGCCAGCTTGTATGTTTTAGTGCTAGTTACTGGTGTAGTTGGCAGTGTTTATGCTGCGGTTTCGGTAGATAAAGGCGGTCGAGTTGCGGCAGCTTTTTTACCGGAAGGCACTGCGCTAGACCCCAGTATTCCCACACCTGAGTCAGTATTAGGTGCAAATGTTGGAGAGTGGCATGTAAGACACGATCAATTGGTAAGTTATATGTATCAACTCGCCAGTGCTTCTCCTCGGGTAACTATTGAAGAAACAGGACGCACCCACGAGAATCGTCCCTTACTATTACTCACAATTACTTCACCGGAAAATCATTCAAACATAGACACCATTCAGTCAACTCATGTGGACACTGTGGTAAATGGTAACCGCCCAGAAGACGACGCTCCACTTGTGATTTACATGGGCTACAGCGTACATGGCAACGAGCCCTCCGGCGCGAATGCATCTCTTGTTGTAGCGTATTACTTAGCAGCAGCGCAATCGGCAGGCGTAGAGAAAATGCTAAGCGAGAATGTGATATTGCTCGATCCGTCATTCAACCCCGATGGTTTGTCACGGTTTGCCCAGTGGGCCAACATGCATAAAGGCCAGCAGTTGGTTGCAGATCCGCAACACAGAGAGCACGACGAAGGCTGGCCTTCCGGCAGAACGAATCACTATTGGTTCGACTTAAATCGAGACTGGTTACTACTTACTCACCCCGAGTCACGTGCCCGTATTGGGAAATTTCACCAGTGGCGCCCACACGTACTCACCGACTTTCACGAAATGGGTACCAATAGCACTTACTTTTTCCAACCTGGCGTACGCTCTCGTAAAAATCCATTAACACCAGATGGCAATGTAACGCTTACTGAGGCTTTGGCTAAGTACCATGCTAAAGCGCTAGATGCTGCGGGAGAGCTTTATTTTACCGAAGAGGCCTTTGACGATTTTTATGTCGGTAAAGGATCAACCTATCCAGATATTCACGGCAGCGTGGGTATTTTGTTCGAACAAGCCAGTTCACGGGGGCATTTGCAATCATCAATCAATGGCCCCGTAGCCTTTGCCGATACCATTGCTAATCAAGTGACTACCTCGCTCAGTACCTTTGAAGGTGCTGTAGCTAATAAAGCGGCGTTACTCGACTATCAAGTGACCTTTGTAAAAAGCACTGAAACATTGGTCGAAAATGATACTGATGCAGGGTATCTGATTGAACAGCCTAAGGATACGGGTAGGTTTACTCGATTCCTTTCTATACTTACTCAGCACAATATTCGCTATGACATAGTGAATCGAGACATTACTTTGCGCGATAAAACCTTTGAGGCAAGGAATGCGATTTATATCCCGTTAGATCAGCCTCAATATCGTTTGATTAAGTCGCTGTTTTCAACGCAAACAAGTTTCGAAAACAATACCTTTTACGATGTGTCGAGCTGGCATATTGCCTATGCTTTTAACCTGGCTTATCAGCCCGTTTCAAAACGAGATGCCAGAAATGTTAAAACGGCCGCGAATGTTGAGCTAGCCAAACCGCCATTGCCAGATGCATTACCTCAAGACGCTTATGCTTATGGATTCGGCTGGGATGAGTATTATGCTCCAGCCTTGCTGCAAGCCCTGTTGGAGCATGACGTATCTGCGCGTATTACCAGTAAGTCATTCACAGCGACGTTAGTAGACGGGAGTCGTCATCAATTTGCGCCGGGTAGTGTGGTAATACCCTCAAGTGGTAATGAAGGGCAGCCGCTAGCTGAGTATTTGGTTTATCTAGCCAAGCAGTTTGAAGTACCCGTGTATGCTTTGAAGTCGGGATTAACCCTATCAGGTGTCGATTTGGGTAGCCGTTCAATTGTACCCGCCACGCCGCCAAATGTGCTTATTGTGGGTGGTGAAGGCACGCGAGAGTACGATGTGGGGGAAATTTGGCACTTGTTTGATACTCGCATTGGCTTAGCTGCGAGCATTGTAGAGCAAGCAAAACTCACCACGACTTCTTTGATGCCATATACGCATATTGTATTTGCCGATGGCCGTTATCAACTGTCGGAACAAGCCATCCAAAAACTAGAACACTGGATTAAGCAAGGTGGTGTGGTGATTGGTCAAAAGTCTGCATTGCGATTTTTATCAGCGCAGGGATGGCTTGCCGCAGAGGTGGTCGATAATGGTGTGATAGATGCCGCATTTGAAACTAGTGATCTTTCTTTCGCCGAAAAGGATGCTTTGTATGCCCGTAAACTCGTTGCAGGCACCGTCTATCAAGCCAATATCGATGTTTCGCACCCGCTGTTTTACGGTTTTAACGCCGAAACATTACCCTTGTTCAAAACAAGCAATATGATTGTCAGTAATGACTACTCTCCGTTCACTACCCCCGCCGTTTACTCTGGTGCACCACTACTTGCGGGTTTCAGTGATAAAGCCATGGTCAACCTCATTGCAGACACTCCGGCGGTGGTAACAACACGAGTAGGTAACGGGCTAGTCATAGGATTTGTTGATAACACCCAATTTAGAGGCTACTGGCATGGCACTAATAAAATGATGGCCAATGCTATTTATATGTGGCCATTTATACGTTAAGTGTCAGTGCGCTAGATTCTATGGAGAATGGCAAGTAGTGAAAAGTATACAATCAGCAGTGCTTGGGATATTACTATTTGCCCTTACAACGACTTCGGCTGCGAAAAGTGACGAGCGTTACACCATCGCGGTTTCAGAAATAGCCAATACCCTAACACAACCTCCTGCACCGGAAGGTTTGTACAATCGTTTTTTGTCAACGTTAGACAACATAGATGTGGTGTTTATGCCCCCAAGTCGGGTCGAAGTTGAGTTTTACAAAGACTATCTGAACTGCATTTTCCCTGCCAGTACAGAAACCATACTGGAAAAAGATACCTTGCTAGAAAGTCATCCACTCGCAGTCACCAATGCTTATATCTTCACAGTAGAGGAACAACCTTTAGCTGAGCTTAATGAAGCGTCAAGAATAGGTATCCGTCGCGGATTTAGCTATGGTGGCATTCGCCAATCCTTTCCGGCGAATTACATAGAATTAGACGATGACGCTACTGTTTTACAATTCTTAACCCTTGGACGTGTGGATGCTGTAATTAGTTACCTTGTTGATATTCATGGCGCTGCCCAGAGTTTACGACTCCCTATTCCGCAGTTCCGAAAAGACAGACCTATCCATACCTCGCGCGAAGCATTTGTGTGCCATGACAATAGCACCAATAGGCTTTTCATTGAGCAACTCAACAATGCCATTCACCAATGGAAAACGCGGCCTCAGTAGAACCCGCCTCCGCACTGAAGGCAGGTTCCACCCATGTTTAATGGCCAAAGTAAACAGCGATGTCTACGGCTATCAAGATAATAATAATCCACTCTAGAAAGGCCGAGTGCTTATGGTTTTGCTCAGCTGCTAGCATCTCCAATAGTTCATGAATTGTTTCGAGCTTCAACGTCAGCAATTCGACCCGTGGAACCAATTCTAGGTATTTGGCCAAGGCTTGATAAATTGATTCCAAGTCAGGGTTCTGCCAGAAAAAGTCGGGCGTATCGAGTAAACTGTAGTGAAGCAAGATATCGCTTTTTGTTTTGAATAAATTTCCTCTGAGTTTCGCCAGTTCTTTACGCGAAAGTGGGATTTTACCCGTTTTAGCCAAGCTCGCAGATAAGTAAGCATTATCTTTAATGGTACGCTCTGCTCGGCTTTCAAATTGCTCTAGTTTTGCCGACTGAGCTAATGCATGGCTAATGGCTAAAAGGTCGCGCTGTTCTTTTGCATTGATCAGAATTTCGTCGTCTAACATGGTTACGGTTGCACTAGCTTCTACTCGGTATGGGAATACTTCTGTGTGCAGTTCGTCGTGCAGCTGCGAATTGGTTTTCAGAATATCCAACAGATACGCTTTGCGTTCTTCAGTAACAGACCAAAATACTACGGCACCATAGTCAAATATGTACGTAAATGATTTTGGGTAGCCAATGAATAAAACATCTTTGTAGCGCTGTGAAAACACGCGCTTGTCCAAAGCTTTCTCAATAAGCTTAAGTTGAACTTTGTCTGCCAATACAGTAACTTCAACTGTGTTTTGATGGGTATTGTTCATAAAATCACTCGCTTAGTTATACAAAAATACAGCGGTTCGCAAACGCGCTTTGCCATAGCTAGACAGCCTGGTAAAATCCTCTCTGGCAATAGGTATATGCTGGCAATCAACCGGAAGGTCTTTTTCGGTATCTAAATCTGGGTCATGTAGATATAAATAGTGCTTATCTACCGCTGTTATCGTGACCCAGTGGGGCACTTTATTGCCATCAAACTGATAGGTACTTATTAAACTAATTATGGTCGCACCTTGAGATATTGCCTTTTCTATTATTTCCAGATTGATCTCGTCGAAATGTAGTTTCACTTCTTTGAGTTCTGCTTGATGCACAAACTGCTGCTCTACCAAGGTTAAAATTTGCTTCTTACGCTCGCTGCGCACACTGTTGGTAAATAGTGGCGGCGACTGATTCATGTACACCGCTGTTTTGTATCCTCGCTTTTGAGCAGCTAATGCCAATCCGATAGGATGACAACCACCATGGCCAGAGGTCATAAATATTGTGGTAGCCTCTCGCCATACATCTAATTCAAGTTCCTGGGAAAATGTCATTTCCGGTTGCAGTTTCGCCATGGCCATCATCAACGCAGAGGGGCCGCAAGTAAACTCTGTGGTTTGTTGATACCAAGGATACGGTTGAAAAACCCTACCACCACCGTTATTGTGAATGGCTTTCTGCATTCGCAAAGCGTCAGACTCGTCCTCATAATAGTGTGGGTAATGGCCAAATACCCGATAGCCCATACGTTTGTATAGCCGTATAGCGGCATCGTTAGTTTTTGATACCTCTAGGCGCATAAATAGCTTCTCGAAGGCCAAAGTACGCTGCTCAAGCTCTTGTAACAGACGACAACCTAAGCCTATCCCATGACATTGTGGATCTATGGCAATCGAGTAAAGTCTCGCCAGACGCGTGCCTTTACGCATGATAACCAAGCCATAGCCTACAATGCGCTTGTCCGGAGAAACTGCTACCAGAAAAACTTTGTTGGATGCTTTAAGCCAATATTGAAACTGACGCTTGCTGAGTTTGTCTGAGCTAAAAGCACGATTTTCCAACGAAACCAAGGCTGCTAAGTCAGTAATATCCGCATCACGACACTCCATCAAAGGCTCCATGGGAACATTTGGGCTTGCTTGGTTCACTTCCCTCTACCTTCCAATCGTTCGACAAAGACTTGCATGATCTGCATGTATAATTCGTCACCCAGATACTTGTCCTCAACCTTATGTTCAATACTGGGATTATCATTCACCTCGATAACGAACACATCGTCACCTCGTTGCTTGATATCTACGCCGTACAAACCGTTGCCGATAAATTCACAAGCCTTAGTCGCTGCATTAAGTACCGCCCTTGGTACTTCAAATGTTGGCAGGGTGTCAAAGTCACCCGACACGTTTCGTTTAGCACCGTGGTTGTATATTTGCCAGTGATTACGCGCCATGTGATAGCGACACGCATAAAGGGCTCGACCATTTAGCACGCCAATTCTCCAGTCAAACTCTGTATACAGGTACTCCTGTACCAACACCAAAGCTGACTCGTCCAGCAATTGGGTCAACCTATTGACAAGCTCTGTTCTATCTTGGGCTTTGTACACGCCGAGTGAGAAAGAACTTTCCGGCAGTTTAAGTACTACAGGGTAGCCAAACTGCTTTTCAATAGTGTTGATTACAGTGTCATTAGCGGCAGAAACAAACTCTGTTTTGGGTGACGGTACACCGTGATAACTGAAAGCATCGTGCAGGAACACCTTATTGCAGCAGCGCAAAATAGATTGGGGGTCATCAATAACCACCAAGCCTTCTTGCTCAGCTTGTCGGGCCAACTTATACGTATGGCTTTTAATAGCTGTTGTTTCGCGCAGGAACAATGCGTCATAGCGGTCAAGCTGGCCTATGTGCTCAGCACTGACTAATTCGGCATTAATGCCTACCTGAGCTGCCGCTTTGACAAATTTATTGAGTGCAAGGCGGTCACTTGGTGGCGTTTTTTCCTGTGAGTTCACAAGAATTGCCATATCCCAGCGAAAGGCTTTACGGTTGTGACTTCGCCAAATTTTTTGCGTGAACACCTTAAGCTGCTCTATAAAAATTGTCAGCTCTTCGCTTTGCAAGTCTTGATAGCATGGGGTTTCCAACGAGACGTACCAGTTACTTTCACGCTGAAAAACATTCGCTTGAAGAATTGGAGTTGGGTATTGGGCAAACAAATATTTCGCCAACTTCTGGTAGGCCGGTATAGCGGTCCAACCGAAATACACGCTAATTCGATGCGAAGTGCTTTTCAGCGATTTAGTTAAAGCAATGGGAAGTGTAATAATCACCTGCCCCTCTAGGTTAGAGGCTTCAGCTAGATCATTGATGGTACTGACACTTGGCATCACAGGGTGTTGTCTGGCTTCGGCCAGCAACGAGCAATAGTATCCATGACTGAGATACTTGTCGGTATCGCATAGATTGATTATGCGAGTTTTTGGCTCATGAAGTTTCGGAAATTCTGCCAGATATCTAGAGAATTCAATTGTATTTTCAATGGAAGGTAAGCTGTGCGCTTGATCTACCACTATAAGTGTTTTGGCCATTGCCAAATTCGCCTAATTTTCGAGTGTTGATGTAAAAACTAAGCGCTGTTTTACGCACATTACACAAGAAAAGAAAATGACAAATTTTTATCGTCAAGAAAGAATTTTATCGCATTCTCAGTTTTGACCCGACGCTCACTATGACTGCGATTATAGCTCCGGCAACTATGCCAACAACACCATCTGCCACAACTGACATAACGAGTGAATAGCTTGGTGCAATAGCAACAAACCAGTCTGATACATGGTGTAGCATGCCAATGCTATGAGTTAAAATACCACCGCCGACCAAAAACATGGCAACCGTGCCAACAACCGCCAGCGTTTTCATTAATGCGGGTGCTGCTACGAGTAAGCTTCGGCCAACCACTCTTTGAAAACCATTCATGGTGCCAGTTAATGATTTTCGTAACATGTACAAACCCACATCGTCCATTTTTACCAATGCCGCAACAAGACCGTAAACGCCCAAGGTAACGGCTAAACTCAAGGCGACTAACACACCAATTTGTGTGGTTAAAGTAGCGTCGCTAACCGTACCTAATGCAATGACGATAATTTCAGCAGAGAGAATAAAGTCGGTGCGAATAGCTCCTTTGATCTTATCTTTTTCAAAGGTAACCATATCCACATCATCTTGTGCTAACGCTTCTATTCGTGCTTCCCTTGATTCAACTTCGTCCTCGTGGGGCAAATATTTATGCAATAACTTTTCAGCGCCCTCAAAGCATAAATACAATCCACCTAACACCAACAACACAGTTATTAGCGAAGGAGCAAAGGCGCTGATGGCTAAAGCTGCGGGTACTAAAATAGCTTTGTTGAGCAAAGAGCCCTTAGCGACAGCCCAGACAACGGGGAGTTCTCTGTCCGCCTTTACCCCCCGAACCTGATCCGCATTCACGGCAAGGTCGTCACCTAAGACACCTGCGGTTTTTTGTGCAGCAACTTTACTTAGGGTAGCAATGTCATCCATCAAAGTGGCGATATCATCAAGAAGAGCAAGTAAATTAGCGGTGGCCACGCATGTATCCTTTATTTCATTTTTATCGTTAAAGCATACGCTTAGCGGTTTGTGGTTGGCAATACTATATTAACCAAACAAAAACACTACTCATTCAGCAACGCACTTTTGGGCGGTGGGGTAAAGGCCATTGCCCATACGTATATAGTTAATTGGGGGTAACGTTTTTTAAGTTTTTGAGCGAGGTGATTTACCGTAACGCCGGTGGTAATAATGTCATCGACGATGGCTACGCAGGTGATGTTCGAGCTAGCTATCCGCTTATCTAAGCCGCGGGTCGACAGTGAAAACGCCGATTTGGCATTTGTTGCCCGATCTGACCGGTTAAGATGGTGTTGAGTTTTTCTTCCTATTCTTATTGCCCAATATTGCTCTACGGAAATGTTTGCGAGTGTTCCAATATCATCAGCCAGCACCGTGGCTTGGTTGTAATGCCGAGAGAATAATCGCGTTGGATGAATGGGCACGGGTAGTAATATCTGAGGTAGTTGTTTTGTCGACTGAATTCGCTTGGTATAAAACCAGTTGGCGAGTATACGCCCTGCGGCAAGAGAGTGACTAAATTTAAGTTTTTGTACTAGGTGTGCAAGGCTCCCAGTGTATATACCCAGTACCGATAGAGCGTCATAGTGGCAATGTTTAACATGTCGAGAAACTAACCCACAAGACAGTAGATTTTCGCCGTAAGTGGTGTTGTCGAAAAAAAATAGATCGTTTTCACACCAATGACATACTGTGGTGGCACTTGGCTGATAGCATAGTAAACAGGAAAAGTTGAAAGCGCGTTGTAATAAGTGCTGTAACCGCTTGCGCCATGTATTATGGTGTTGCATGTTCATTGTTGCTTTATTTTAAAGGGTATTTACTGTGGAAGCGTCACACACCTCTTCAACGATTGTTAGCTGTACTCAGGGTGCAGGAAAAGATCTGGTTTTACTGCATGGTTGGGGGATGAACAGCGGTGCTTTTTCGTCGTTTGTACCTTATCTTAGTGAATATTTCCGCGTTACCACTATCGACTTACCTGGCTTTGGCGAAAACAAAGGTGTGGTACCCACGCCTTATACTGCATCTGCATTGGCGGATTGCTTGTCGCCTCACCTTCCTAAAAATAGCATTGTAGTTGGATGGTCATTGGGAGGGCTTGTAGCTCAATATTTAGCGCTATCTCAGCAGCGTGAGTTGGATGGTTTAGTGACCATAGCGTCTACACCCAGATTTGTTGCAGGTAATTGCTGGCCAGGTATTGCGCCTGATTTACTGACCATGTTTGAAGATCAGTTAGAACATGACTACCGAAAAACCTTAGAGCGTTTTTTAGCGATTCAAGCGATGGGAAGCAAAACGGCGCGGCAAGATATCAAACAGATCAAAGCACAAATTACCGCATTCCCCGAACCATCACAGGTTGCACTACAAGAAGGGTTGAAGCTTCTTTCCAGCGAAGACATCCGCGATAAAATCTCGCGAATAGAAGCGCCTACTCTGCGTTTGTACGGTAGGCTAGATAGTTTAGTGCCCACATCAGGCATTGATCGCATTTGTGAGTTACAGCCTCAAGCTGATACTGTTGTACTACCTCACGCTGCCCATGCGCCGTTCATTTCTCATCCACAGCAATGCGCTGATATATTGATGCGTTTTGCCGCCAGCCTAAATAAGGTGAAAAGCGTCAACATTGCCTAACAGGCGAACGTAGCTAAAAGCAATTCATACTTTCTATTTTGTCTTTTTTGGTTAATAATTAACCATGAGAGAGTAGAGGTAGTGTTTTTAGGTATGATTGACAACAATATCAATTCTGCCATTGTGTCTGGCCAGCTTGGTTTACAGCGGGCTAGTAATGGTATTACAAACGCATCGGTGAATATTGCACAAAAAAGCGCGCAGTTAACGTTAGAATCTGACGGCGTTGGTGCTGTATTGGCAAATGCGTCTGTAAATGGTTTGTCTACCCTAAAACAAACGTTACCCAGTAGTTCAGACTCATTTATGTCTGACCTACTCTCATTGCAGATTAATAGTGTGAATGCCCAAGCATCGGCTAAGGTATTAGACACAGCTTACGATGCCGTAGGCACTATCATAGATACGTTAGCGTAACGGATAACAGCTAATGAATATCGTCACTCCCATCCCCACCGCAGCAACTATACCCACGGCTAACATTAGCACCGAGGCTGCAAGACGTGACAATATTCTTCGTGAAACCATTCCACAAACTAGCGATGCTGAAAAAGGCGCTTCGCAGAAAGGCTTAGGTTCTGAAAGCGACAGAGCGAAAACGCCCGGTCAAGCACCAGCTCCGGTGACTTACGAAAGGCCTCAGATTCAATCAGCGCCACAGGGTGCAGAAAACGCTACTCAAGATCGTGACAACGGCAGTGATCAAAGTGCTGGTAAAGAAGATGCACAGGAGCAACAGCGCCAGCAAGCCGAACAAAAGCAGATTGAATCGTTAAAGGCTCGTGACCAAGAGGTTCGTGCCCACGAGCAAGCCCATGCGGCTACTGGTGGTCAATATGCGGGTTCGCCAAAGTACGAGTGCACCACTGGTCCAGATAATAAGCGTTATGTGACGGGTGGTGAGGTGTCTATCGACATATCAGAAGAACAAACACCCGAACAAACTGTGCGTAAGATGCAACAAGTACGAGCTGCTGCCTTAGCACCTGCACAACCTTCTGCTCAAGATTTGAAGGTGGCTGCGGAAGCGGCCCAAAAAGCCTTTGAAGCGCGTGTTGAGCTTAGCGAGGAAAAGCGCGATTCTCTAGAGAGCCCTGCCGAAAATAATGTGGAAAACGGGGAGTCTGAGTCTAGCCAAGAGCAAAGTGGCTCAGTTGCATCGTCTTTTGCCCAATCCTTTGAAGACATTATTGCCGAGGCCGATATTGGCGGCAGTGATGGCGGTGATGTGGGTACCCGCTCCCTTGATGTTGAGGCTGAGCTTGACCCCGCAGTAAACGCGTTAATGCAAGCGCGTAAAGGTCGTATTCAATCGGCTTACACCCAAGCTTATACCCCCCTAGCGGAAGGCTTTTCAGCTCAGGCGTAACACCTATAGTTTACCTAACGCAATAGGTTATTTAGTTTTTGCTTTGGCAAAAGCATCGGCAAATGCATTACCCATAGCGCTGTTTTGTGGCTCTGAAGCACGGTTTCCACCACGTTTACCCTGATGGCTCTTCGCACTCTGCTTGCCGCTATTAGCCGGTTTTTTACCACCATTATGTTGCTTGCTGGCTTGCGGTGTATCATCTAAACGCATGGTAAATGAAATACGCTTGCGCTGAACGTCAACTTCAAGCACCTTCACTTTTACAATGTCACCGGCTTTAACCACTTCACGAGGGTCTGAAATAAACTTGTTGGTAAGGGCAGAAATGTGAACCAGTCCGTCCTGATGTACGCCTACATCCACAAACGCACCAAAATTGGCAACGTTACTCACCACGCCCTCTAGGATCATTCCTGGCTTAATATCGCTGATGGTTTCTACGCCATCTTTAAACGCCGCAGTTTTGAACTCTGGGCGTGGGTCGCGTCCCGGTTTGTCCAGCTCGCTTAAGATATCTTTTACCGTAGGCACACCAAACTCGTCGTTGGCGAAGGTGTCTGGCGATAAGGATTTCAATAACGCCGAGTTACCTACTAAGTCGTTTACTGCAACTGCAGTGGTATCCACGATTTTGTCTACCACTGGGTAAGCTTCTGGGTGAACAGCAGAGGCATCTAGCGGGTTGGTGCCACCCACAATGCGAAGGAAGCCCGCCGCTTGTTCAAAGGCTTTTGGCCCCAAGCGCTCTACTTTAAGTAACTTTTTACGATCGCTAAATGCACCATTTGTGTCGCGGTGGTGAACAATGTTTTGGGCTAGGGTTTTGTTTAGGCCTGATACATAGCTTAACAATGCGGGCGATGCGGTATTTAAATCTACACCCACCGCGTTTACACAGTCTTCGATGACACTATCGAGTGATTTGCCAAGTAAACTTTGGCTCACATCGTGTTGATATTGGCCAACGCCAATGGCCTTTGGCTCAATTTTAACAAGCTCGGCAAGGGGATCTTGTAGTCTACGGGCAATTGATACAGCGCCACGTAGCGATACATCAAGGTCTGGAAGCTCTTTAGAAGCTAGCTCTGAAGCAGAATATACCGAGGCGCCAGCTTCGCTAACCATGATTTTTTGAGCGTTAACGCCATCTTCCGCCTTTAATAGCTCGGCAACCAGCTTGTCGGTTTCACGAGAGCCAGTGCCATTGCCAATACTGATAAGCTCCACTTTGTATTGTTTGCAAAGTGTGGCAAGCGTTCGCTTCGACTTTTCCCACTGATTTTGCGGTGCATGAGGGAAAATCGTATTCGTCGCCACGGTTTTACCGGTTTTATCAACTACGGCAACCTTCACACCAGTACGTAAACCCGGGTCTAAACCCATGGTTGTCTTTGCACCGGCGGGGGCTGCCATCAACAAATCACTCAAGTTTTTGGCAAATACGTCAATGGCTTCTTGTTCTGCGCGTTCGCGAAGGGCACTGAACAACTCAGTTTCCATATGCAGCGCAATTTTGATTTTCCATGTCCACTGCACCACTTGCTTCAGAAAATTATCAGCGGCGCGATTGCGATGCTTAATATCATAATGCTCCGCAATTAAATGCTCACAATGGGATGGCGCTGTGTTGTCTTCGTTGTTCGGATCAGCGTCTAACTGGATATGCAGCACACCTTCGTTACGGCCTCTAAACATGGCAAGTGCACGGTGAGAAGGCACTTTTTTGTATGGCTCGGTGTGAGCAAAATAATCTTTAAACTTAACGGCTTCCTGCTCTTTACCTTGCACCACGGTAGCGACTAAATCGGCATTATTGGTTAAATAGTTACGAATCTTGCCCAGTAGCCCTGCATCTTCGGCAAAGCGTTCCATCAAAATATAGCGTGCGCCATCTAGTGCTGCTTTGGTGTCGTTTACACCTTTCTCTGTATCAATGAATTTTTCAGCTTCGAGTTGTGGATCTAAATCAGGGTCGGCAAATAGCGCATCAGCCAAAGGCGCTAAGCCAGCTTCAATAGCGATTTGTCCTTTCGTTCTTCTACGTGGTTTATACGGAAGATAAAGGTCTTCTAAAGACGTTTTATTGTCTGCATTCAAAATGCTTTGCTTTAATGCATCAGACAGTTTGCCTTGCTCGTCAATTGACTTAAGGATAACGCCACGGCGGTCTTCAAGCTCTCGCAGATAAGTAAGACGCTGTTCTAGGTGACGCAACTGAGTGTCGTCTAGTCCTTGAGTAACTTCCTTTCTGTATCGCGCAATAAATGGAACTGTAGCGCCGCCGTCTAGTAGTGAAATAGCCGCGTCAACTTGTGATGCGCTGACGGCGAGTTCTTCTGCAATTTTGTTGTTGATCATAGTCCGCTCTGGGCCAGTGAAAAAAGTAAATATGCCACGTCGTTGTGCGAATTCTGCTGAGTATGGCATGGCGATCTCATTTGTGGGCGCAGTATAGCACCGCGAGCCGTGAGTGCTAGAGTTTGTCTGTGGTGTCGCGATAAATTTTAGAGTAGAAATTCAATATGAATAGGTTGGCAATGGAATCTATAACTCAAGTTTTTTTTGATGATCAATACTGATTGCGCCGATGACAAATGAACATTATTCTGAATCTCCATAGAAAATATATTCTTCGAGTGTAACGTCATGACAATTAGGGTAGGGATTACTCACAAAACCGAATACAAATATGATCGCCTAATCAATATGGGACCCCATATTTTTAGGTTGCGTCCGGCGGCGCACTCCAGAACTCCTATTGTCAGCCACTCGCTGAAAATTAAACCAGAAAATCACTTTATTAATTGGCAGCAAGATCCTTTTGGGAATTTCTTGGCGCGAGTGGTTTTTCCTGAACCCACAAGAGAGTTTAGTTTTACTGTTGATGTCGTTGCTGATTTAACAGTGATTAATCCTTTTGACTTCTTTTTGGATGAAAGCGCAGAAAAGTTCCCGTTCAACTACGACGATAGAACCTCACACGATTTGATTCCATATTTGGAAACCAATGAGGTGGGTCAGGATGTACTCTCATTAGTAGAAGCATGTAAACCAGAAAAGCCCACCTCTACCGTAGACTTTTTAGTGTCAGTCAATCAAAAAGTATACGACTTAATTAATTACAACATACGATTAGACCCTGGTGTTCAGACACCAGATGAAACACTCAAATTAAAGTCCGGGTCCTGTCGAGACTCATCTTGGTTATTGGTACAACTTTTTCGATACCTTGGCTTGGCGGCACGTTTTGTTTCGGGGTATTTAGTTCAACTTGCACCTGATGTTAAAGACCTTGATGGCCCCAGTGGCCCAGAGAAAGACTTTACTGATCTGCATGCGTGGTGCGAAGTTTATGTGCCTGGCGCAGGGTGGATAGGATTAGATCCAACATCAGGACTATTTGCTGGAGAGGGGCACATTCCTCTTGCTTGTACTCCAGAACCCTCTAGCGCAGCTCCTGTCAGTGGCGGCATAGATCCCTGTGAATCCGAGCTAGTTTATAGCAATGAGGTTAGGCGACTTCACGAGCCACCAAGAGTTACAAAACCGTATTCAGATGCCCAGTGGTCTAGTATTCAGCAGCTTGGAGATGCTGTGGATCTTGAGCTGGCTGCTCAGGGAATCAAGCTCACCATGGGCGGCGAGCCAACATTTATCTCTATCGATGACATGGAGAGCGAGCAATGGAACACTGCTGCCGATGGGGAAGAAAAGCGCAAGCTTGCACATTCATTGTTTCTGCGCATGACCAAAACTTATACTCATGGTGGATTTAGTCATTTTGGGCAAGGCAAATGGTATCCTGGCGAGCCGCTACCTCGTTGGCAATATGCACACTACTGGCGAAAGGATAACCAGCCGCTATGGACAAATGCAGCACTGTTAGCGGATCCTACACAAGTTGGTCAGGTGAACACTTCTGATGCTGAGGTTTTTTCTCGCAAGCTTTCGCAATGCCTCGGAATAGATTCGTCGGCAGTTGTGACGGCGTATGAAGATGCTCTTTATCATTTATGGCAAGAAGGTAACTTACCTGAGCAACTCGATCCGTCTCCCGACAGTGAAGAGCTGTTGGAAGCCATGTCTAGGCAGGAGTTCTTGGCTAAGCTTGAGCGAGGGTTAGATAAGCCGGTTGGATTTGTTTTGCCCATCACTTTTGACGAAGTTTATGGTGGTTGGCAGAGTTGTCGATGGTCGTTTCGACGAAAGCACTGCTTCTTAGTGCCTGGTGATTCTCCAATGGGATATCGACTACCATTGAAAAGTATCGGTAATGGAGAGTTTAAGCCAGATAGAGACCCAACTGACATACCCAAAGATTATCCAGAGACTCCCTCAACGCAAAAAGGCTATGTTGGGGACGCACTATTATTGACAGCAATGTGCGTCGAGGTGCGGCAGGGTAATCTTTATGTATTTATGCCACCGCTACAGAATTTTGAATACTATGGCTTTTTGCTTAACGCTATTGAACAAGTTGCGGAAGCCACAGGTCTTTCAGTGATTTTGGAAGGCTATACCCCGCCTACAGATTCCCGGGTGAATAAGTTTGCTGTTACTCCTGATCCCGGAGTTATCGAAGTGAATATTCATCCAATGAGCTCTTGGCGAAGCTTGGTGAATAATATTTCCGTCCTTTATGACTTGGCGAGAGAATCACGTCTTAGCACCGAAAAATTCTTGCATGATGGTAAGCATACCGGCACAGGTGGCGGGAACCATGTGACCATGGGCGGAGCACATGTACTCGAAAGCCCCTTTATCAGACGACCTGATTTGCTCAGAAGTTTTGTGACGTTTTGGCAGCATCACCCAGGTTTGTCTTATCTGTTTTCAAGTATGTTTATCGGTCCAACAAGTCAGGCACCCCGTGTCGATGAAGCCAGAGATGAAAGGTTATATGAACTAGAGATCGCGTTTTCGCAAATTCCCAGTGGTGAGGTAAATCAGCCCTGGATTGCAGATCGCTTGCTTCGGCACTTACTCACTGATCTTACTGGTAACACACATAGAGCGGAGTTTTGTATTGATAAACTTTATAGCCCAGATTCGGCGACTGGAAGATTAGGCTTAGTAGAGTTTAGAGGTTTTGAAATGCCTCCTCATGCACAAATGAGCTTAATGCAAATGCTGCTGCTAAGAACGCTACTCGTATGGTTTTGGAAGACCCCCTACCAAGGCAAATTAAAGCGTTGGGGAACCGCATTACACGACAAGTTCTTGCTTCCCTATTACGTAAAACAAGATATCAAAGATGTGGTAAGCCAACTTCAAGGGGCTGGGTTTGCGATTCAATTTGATTGGTTTGCTCCTTTCTTTGAGTTTCGCTTTCCTTTGGCGGGTATGCATCGAGTGGGAGACATCGCACTTGAACTGCATACGGCTATTGAGCCTTGGCATGTACTTGGTGAAGAAATGTCTTCATCTGGTACGGCTCGATTTGTCGACTCCTCGTTAGAACGGGTTCAATTGACGGTAAAGAATACCAATAAAGAGCGATATGTTATTAGTTGTAACGGCCGTGCAGTGCCACTTCAGTATGATGCGACTGGAGACAACGGTGTCTCTGGTATTCGCTTTAGAGCATGGCAGCCCCCTTCTGCGCTGCACCCAACCATAGGTGTTCACGCGCCTTTGGTGTTTGATGTTTATGATAAATGGGGCGGACGTTCAATTGGCGGGTTTACCTACCACGTATCTCATCCAGGTGGGCGCAATTTTACCACTTATCCGGTGAATGCATTTGAGGCAGAGGGTAGACGCGTGGCAAGATTTTGGGAGCACGGCCACACGCCTCCCGAACTCAAACTACCGACAGACG
The DNA here is from genome assembly GCA_027013165.1 of Alteromonadaceae bacterium. Lineage (GTDB taxonomy): Bacteria > Pseudomonadota > Gammaproteobacteria > Enterobacterales > Alteromonadaceae > Alteromonas. The sequence continues at coordinate 9,473 of JALUXV010000161.1, read as the reverse complement.
CTATGTCGCCGGAGCAAATGCAGGAATGGCGACGTAAGCAGGGAATAGATTTTACAGTCCCAGCCGAAGAGCAGCCTAATGAAGAATATCCATGTACGCTTGATATGAGAAGACCGCCTCGACTATGAATGAAAAGCACACCCAGCCTAACCCAGGCTGGTTTGAGACATTTTGTGATTTAAATCGTCAAAACATGAGTGACGAAAATCCAATGCAGCATAGGTTGTACAGTCACCTGAGTCGTTTGAGCGAAGATGATTTACTGGCTCGGTGTAGTGAAATTCAACGATTGATGCGCAGCAACGGCTTTATCGATGGTAGTTTGAGGGATAAGTGGATGATAGACCCTATTCCCCATCTTATTGATAAATCTACATGGTCTAATATTTCGAGGGGGTTGGAACAACGAGTTCATCTTCTCAATCAAGTATTGCAAGACATTACCACTACTAAGTCATTGATTTTGAATCACTCCATAGATGGCTTAAGTTTGTTTGGTCATCCTTTTTTCCTCGGCGAAAGTGATTACTCACAGTTTGATGCATCACTTTTTGTAGTCGCATTAGATATTGGCCTATCTAAGGACGGTGAAATCTACGCACTTCAAGACCATTGTCAGTTCCCGAGAGGTTTGGGGTTACTACTAGAAAACCGAATCATGTCTAGAAGAGTCATGAGCGATGAGTTCTTTAAATGTGATGTAGAACGTATTGCTGGCTTTTTCCAAGATATGAGTAATGCCGTTGAGCAACACGCACCACATGCAGACGCTCGGGTGGTTATTTTTAGCGAGGGCCCTTCAGACCCTTATTATTCTGAACAAGTCTATTTGGCCACATACCTTGGATATACCTTGGTGCGAAGTGCAGACCTTACCGTCAGACAGGGATTTGTATGGATTAAGGCTCTCAATGGCCTGAAAAAAGTCGATATTATTTTGCGATGGATTGAAGATAGGCATCTTGATTCACTGGAGCAATCCGAATATTCAGAACAGGGTGTGCCTGGGCTACTTCAAGCCATTCGCAGTGGCAATGTTCAAATGTTGAATAACTATGGCGCTGGTATCCTACAAATACCTGCCATTCAGAATCGACTAGGTCATATATCGCAGCAGTTAAATCAACAAGCACTGATTATCAAGCAGCCATTAAGTTTTGCTCCTGAAAATGTTGATATGAACGACTTGGCGCGATTTGAGCTTCGCAGCTATATCGATCCTTCATTGCGATTGGATGGCGCTAAACACGCTGAAGAAATAGAGAAAATACTAGAGGAACAGCCAAAAGCTAACGTATTTTTTAGAGAAAAAGTGAATCTTAAAGAAATACCCTTTTGGCGAGATGACAAGCTAGTGTTAAAGCCGGTTGTGTTTAGGGTTTTCGCCTTAGTTCATGAAGATCAAGTTACCGTTTTGCCATCGGCTCTTTGTATTACCGTCAATCAAGATAAATTGTCCAAACAAACAGAGGTGACCCATATAAAAGATGCGTGGGTCGCTAGTGATAAGACGGCGAGTACACCCGAGAAAAAATTTAAGCCACCTAAAAGCGTACTTAAAACTTTAGATATGGCGCTGTTGGAGGGATACATTTCCAGCCGAACCGCTGAAAACCTATTCAGTTTGGGTACCAGTGTAGAACGAACTGAAAACTTGTGTCGATTGCTGCGGGTATACATGGAGAAGCTTAGCGAGTGGTCTATGTACCCTGAGGGGCAGGTAAGTCAGACCTTGAATTTGATGAATTGGGGGTTAGAGCAACAAGTACTTATAGCACCCTTTGAATCCATTCAATGGGAAAGTAGCTTACCGCTCGACAGTAATACTATTACCGATTATCAATCTTTTAAAGCCTTGGCATATAGAACCATTACAGATAGTCAGTTACTCGGTAGTCTGGCAAGTACAGTGAAGGCAACCTGTACAAGCGCTAAAAATATCAGAGAGCTACTGTCTTACGATAGCCAGCGAATTCTTGAAAATTTAGAGAGTGAATACGACAAGATTTTTCATATTCATCACGCCAGTAGTGTTCACATATTACAGTCGCTAATCGATAACATTATTTCATTGGCAATGGCATTTAGGGGGTCACTGACTGATTCTTTGTCGCGGGATACTGGTGACTTTATGTTCGAGATGGGTATTAGAACTGAACGCATACAAAGTTTACTCGGTGGCATTAGTTTACTTATCGGCCCCAAACTTTCTTCAGTAGCACAACGAGAAAACTTAGACATGTTGCTGTTAAGTCAAGTTAGCTCTGTAACGCACAAACGTCGTTACAGAATGCACCAAAGTGTAAGTACTGCATTAGAGCTTCTTGTGTCTACTCAAGATTACCCGAGATCGCTGGCTTATCAAATAGACCAACTTGAACAGTTAACCTATTGCCTGCCTCGCGCCTTTAATGGCTATGGTATGGATGCACTAGAAAGAGCATTGCTAAAGCTAAAGTCTGATTGTCATATTATTGATTTGACAGAATTAAATGAAGTGAGTGATAGTGGTACATCGAATGGGAAACAACGAACCCAATTGCTTGAGTTAGTAAGCAGACTGAGGCAAAGCCTCAAGTCGTATACTGATTTATTGAATATTAAATTTTTTACCCATACCAAGTCTGCGATTAAGCAGAACAGGTCATTTGTTGCTAGTAATCACAAAGAAGGTGACGTGACTTGAAGTATAAAATTGAGCATGTAACTCGTTATGAGTACAGTGAAGAGGTATCGCTTACACAAAATCACGCACGGCTTTTGCCGGTGAATTTCGCAAGGCAAATTTGTCATTCATCAAGGTTAGTGATTTCGCCTGCGCCTGATTACTCTACGCAAATTAGAGATCGCTTTAATAATCTAGTGACAATTTTCGAAGTGCCAACACAGCACACCGTAATGGAAGTGAAAGCCATAAGCGAAGTGGAAGTGCTGAAACCTGCAACAATGGATTTTTTAGTACAGCAGATTACTTGGGAGTCGATTAGAGAAGGATTGCGTTTTCCTCCTGACCAAGAGCACTTAGATGCAATGCCATATGCTATAGCAACTGGTTTGACTCCATTTAATAACGACATGCGGCAATATGCGCTGGTGTCGTTTACCAAAAATCGCTCGATCTTAGATGCTTGCGAAGAATTGATACATCGAATCTTTACAGATTTTACGTTTGACCCGCAGTTTAGCACTATTGATACGCCTCTTGAGCGTGTTTTTGAGCATAGAAAAGGCGTTTGCCAAGACTTTGCACATGTAGCTTTAGCGTGCTTGAGAAGCATTGGGTTATCCGCCCGTTATGTTAGCGGATATATCGAGACTTTGCCTCCGCCCGGTCAACAAAAACTTGTAGGAGCAGATGCGAGCCATGCTTGGATTTCTGTATTTGTGCCTACTCTCGGTTGGGTGGACTTCGACCCTACTAACGACCTCAAGCCGGAAGAACAACACGTTGTGTTAGCGGTAGGAAGAGACTTTTATGACGTAACGCCACTCAAAGGGTTGTTGTTTGGTGGGGGAGCTCAAACATTGGCCGTCTCTGTTGATATGACCAGAATATAAAAAGGATATTAAAATGAAAAATCAGTCACAGGCCCAAACGCATGATCTTCATTGGGAAAACTATCAACATGACAACTTGTATGATGAGTATATTAATGCAGATAGAACTGGGAGGCCGATAACCAAAAACTTGATGAATTATTTGTCGAGTTTATCGAAGGCTGAGCTTGATGCATCACAACATGCAGCGGAACTATTGATTAAAGAGATGGGAATTACTTTTACCGTTTACGGTGAGGGAAGCACCATTGATAGAGCATGGCCGCAAGATATTATCCCGAGAGTTATTCACAAGAAAGAGTGGGAGCAAGTAGAGCAAGGCTTGATACAAAGAGTTGAAGCGCTTAATTGTTTTATTCACGATATTTACCACGATCAAAAAATTGTCAAAGACAAAGTCTTCCCAGCAGAGCTGCTAAGTAAATCCGTTAACTTTCGAAAGCAGTGTATAGGAATTACACCACCCAAAAACATATGGGCACATATTTGTGGTTCTGATTTAGTGCGCGGTGGCGATGGTGTGATGTATGTATTGGAAGATAATCTAAGAGTACCATCGGGTGTGTCTTACATGCTGGAAAACCGTTCAATTATTAAGCGAGTTTTTCCAGAGTTGTTTGGCCAAATAAATGTGCTTCCTGTTAGTGATTATCCGTCTCAGTTATTTGATATGTTAACAGCGATGACTCCTCGCCCAATGGATAAACCTGAAGTTGTGGTTTTAACGCCTGGTATTTATAACTCCGCGTATTTTGAGCATGCTTATCTTGCACAAGAAATGGGTTGTGAATTGGTAGAAGGGAGTGATTTAAGCGTCGAATCTGACGATTGTGTCTACATGAAAACCATTTACGGGCCAAAACGAGTTGACGTAATCTACCGTAGGATTGACGATTTGTTTATTGATCCTGAAGCGTTTAATCCCGACTCCATGTTAGGCGTGCCTGGGTTGATACGCGCGTGGAAAAAAGGCAAGGTGGCTTTAGTTAATGCCCCAGGTGCAGGGGTAGCCGATGACAAGGTGGTTTATACTTATGTACCTGATATGATTAAATATTATCTTGGGGAGGAAACCAAACTACCCAATGTGCCTACCTTTCGCTGCGATAACAAAAGTGAATTAGATTATGTCTGTAAAAATGTCGCAGATTTAGTGATCAAACCGGCAAATGAATCCGGTGGATATGGGTTATTAATAGGTCCCAAATCGACGAAAGCGCAACAACAAGAAACCCTAGCTCAAGTGAAAGCGGATCCAAGAAATTGGATAGCACAACCTACACTATCACTATCCACTGTACCTACGCTCACAGAAGAGGGTATTGCGCCTCGTCATGTTGATCTTAGACCTTTTGTGCTTTCATCTGGAGATTCAACCTATGTGACTACGGGTGGACTAACTCGCGTTGCAATGGTAAAGGGGTCACTCGTTGTGAATTCTTCCCAAGGGGGCGGAAGCAAAGACACTTGGATCGTCGAGTAGGAGAAAAGAGTATGTTGTCACGAGTTGCTGAAACACTATATTGGACTGCACGGTATGTTGAAAGGGCAGAAAACATTGCTCGATTGGTTAATGTCAACAGCCTGTTTCTCATGGATGTACCCAAAGAGGCCTCGCCAGGTTGGGAACCTTTACTCGATATTATTGGTGCAAGAGATGCGTTTTTTGAAATCTACCAAGTCGCATCAGAAAAAAATGTTATTAAATTCTTAACCGTTGAAAAGCGTAACCCTTCATCTATCCGCAACTGTATTTCGGCTGCGCGTAGTAATATGCGAACTGTGCGAGATGTGGTTCCAAAAGAAGTTTGGGAGATAGTAAACAAGTTAGATTTAGAAATAGATGCAACATCTAACGATTTTCTAACCAAGCGTGGCCAGTCTAAAAGTTTGGAAAAAGTGGTAAAGCATTGTCTACTTACTTTAGGGGCGATGGAGGCTACGATGAGCCATGACGATGGCTTTTACTTTTGGCGTATTGGTTCATTAATAGAGCGCGCAGATATGACATCTAGAATAATTGATGTGCGAAGTGCTATTGAGAAAGATGATGACTACTTGTTGCCGTTTAAAAATATCCAATGGACTAGCGTCTTACACTCACTGTCTGCCTATCAAATGTACCGCCAACGCATGGGGGTAAGGGTTAGACCTAACGATGTATTAGATTTCGTTATTTATGACGAACGCTTCCCTCGCTCAATATATTGGTGCCTCAATGAGATCAAACGCAACCTTGTTAAACTACCTCGCTCAGAAAACTTGATGTTAAGAGTGGAGCACAGCATCAGTGAAATTGATGAATCCGACGTGAAAGAGATAGTAACAGTGTCGTTGGCCAACTTTATTGATGAGCTGCAAATAGACTTTGCGGATATACACAATACTTTAGCTGAGCAGTATTTTTGATGGACTGTTGAGTTAACTAACCATCGCGCCAATGGGATTAAGCGATGTTAATGTCATTGGCGTTGCAATAAAGATACTGGAAAAAAAACCAAAAGCCGTGAGTGCTAGAGTTTGTCTGTGGTGTCATACCAAATTCGATTGATCCACCACTCTTTAGTGCCCATTTCTGTTTTTACTTCAAATTCGTCGTCTTCTTGCTTTCCTACAAGGGCTCGAGCCATAGGAGAATCTATAGAAATAACATTCTTCTGGTCAAAAATTTCGTCGTATCCCACTAGGCGTAATGTCAGTACCTTGCCTTCGTGGTTTTCAATTTCAACCCAAGCGCCAAAGAATACTTTTCCTTCTTGTTGAGGGTTGTAATCCACTATTTTGAGTCGCTCTAGACATTTGCTTAAATACCTAACCCGCCTGTCTATTTCTCTGAGTTTTTTCTTATTGTATTGATAATCGGCGTTTTCACTGCGGTCGCCTAAACTGGCTGCCCAAGTAACTTTTTTGGTAATTTCGGGACGCTCTTCCCGCCAAAGGTAGTCAAGTTCTTGTTTTAACTTCAAATAGCCTTTGCGTGTAATTAATGGGGTTTTCAAAATATTGATAATGGTTGATTACCTATGATTTAGTTAATGGGGTTGGATATTCTAAAAACCAATAAACAGCTTATAAATTGTGCATGACAGTGGGGTAATTGCGCGCTACATTGATAATGAGCTATTTGGCTCATATCGCAGTATCAATCTTACCTTTAGTATCGCGAGACGGTGATTTGTGTCTCGCTTCTTCGGAGAGCTGAATGCACGATAACGAAACACCGGATAGGAACGAAAATTCGTTAACGGCAGGCGGCACTATTATTGGTTTTTTGTTGTTTATTAGCGGGGCAATTTTAGTGTTGTACGGTTTGTTAGATATCGTCGTATGAATAGATAGTTTAAAAACAGCAGGTTACTTGGTTGTAGGCGTTACCTGTTACAAGATCGGCCATGCACTATTGAATCACTATGCTGTTTTTAAAGTGCACCCAGAGCGGAGAAGAGCACCACAGCGTTAAAACTTCTTGTTATAACTGGGTTGCTATTAGATAAAATCCGTTTAAGAAAAGCGTTTTTTAAGCAAGCGAAAACGAAAGTTTTAGCTATAGTTATAGTGAGGATTCGGAATACCTTTATTAGCGAAAAACCCTACTTACTAGCCGGGTTGGTGCGCCGCGAAATGACGCAATTAGCACCTGAGGAATAAGGTAGTCACGGACGTGATCTTTAACAAAAAGCCGACGGTAACGTCGGCTTTTTTCTGTTTTAGTGATGCTAAATTACTCTGCGCTTTCTTCAGTAGCTGGTTTGATAACTTCTAGTAGCTCAACGTCGAAAATCAGTGTTGAATTAGGTGTGATAGAACCGGTAGCACGTTCACCATAAGCAAGCTCTGAAGGAATATGGAAGCGGAATTTGCCACCTTCTTTCATCAACTGTACACCTTCAGTCCAACCAGAAATAACTCGGTTTAGTGGGAATTCAATAGGCTCGCCACGAGAGTATGATGAATCAAACTCAGTACCGTCTAGCAAGGTACCACGGTAGTGTACTTTTACTGTGTCAGTTGCCAGTGGGCTTGCGCCTTCACCCGCTTCTAGAATTTCATATTGAAGTCCCGACTCGGTAGTAACAACCCCTTCGCGCTTGCCGTTCTCTTCTAAGTAAGCAATACCAGCTTCAATGTTTTTCTCAGCAGCCATTGCAGCCATTTCTTGCTGCTTAACCATCATTACCTGCTGAGCTTCTTGTGCAATTTGCTGAATTTGAGCTGGAGTGAATTTAAGCTGATCTGCCAGACCATCGTTAAAGCCTTGCTTAAGTGCTTCTAGGTCAAGAGGCATGTCTAGTTGCGCTTGTTGTTCGGCGCGATCATTGGCGAACAAACCCATGCTAGCACCCATAGCGTAGGCGTGCTTTTGAGATTCGGTCATTTCTACCGTTTCAACAGCCGCTGGGGTTGCTGCGGCTTCCGTAGATGCTTCTTCATTAGTGCTTGGCTTACAAGCCATCAAGCCCAGTGCTGCAAAGGTAGACAGGGCTATGAGCGACTTCTGCATAAAATTCTCCATTAATTATTTTGTGTGCCATTACTTTAAATTGCCGTATCCAAGACAATATGCACGATAGTTATAAAATGTATAGCGCGCGTTGATCTTTGCCGAACAAAAGATGCTCCGCAAAGATCACCACGCCCTAATACGTGCTATGGTAAACCTAGCGTTCACAAAGCGAAACCCGTTTGATTATGTTTAGGCTCAATTTGTTCCCTCGATTTATACTTTTCGTCGTATTTATTATTTCGTTGGCAGGGTGTACCTACCCAGAAACCACGCCAATTGCCCAATGGCGGCATGTTGACGATGGTGCATACGCGGCTGATATATCCACTGACGGTACTCTGGCAGTTGTTTCCGGTGTGAGTAATGGCATCAAAGTGTGGCGTATTGGTGAAGCCGAGCCTCTTTTCAATTGGAGCCATCAGGGTGGCTCGGACAACACAGTGGGCTCTATACATATTTCTGCCGATAACCAATATGTGATCACCGCAGATAGAGAAGCCTTTGCACTATGGAGCCTGGAGACAGGTGAACCCGAGGGCTTTTGGCGCATTGACGAAGCCAGTATTCGCGACGTGGCAGTGTCGAACAATGGTAATGGTGTGCTGGTAGCCCGATCAAACGGTCATGTGATGTATTTTGAGCCGAGAACCGAGCGACGCCTAGAGTTTTTGGGGCATCAGGAAAAAGTGAACAGTATCGATTTGTCTCCTAACGGTAAGTTTGCGCTTACTGGCGGTAATGACTATATCGCGTACTTATGGAGCACCGACACTGGACAAATTATTCACACCTTTACCCACCCAACTCGTGTTACCAAGGTGGTATTAGACGATCTAGGTCGCTTTGCGTTTACCGCTGATAGCCAACGGAAATCTCAAATTTGGGATGTGCAAACCGGAGAGCCGGTCAGTTCGTTGAAATACATTTCTCGTCAAAAAATGTTCACCGATGCCGTATTTTCTGAAGATGGTAAGTATTTACTTACTGGTTCGCCAGCGCGAAAAGTTTACTTATGGGATATCCAAACGGGCATACAACAACAATCGTGGCAAGTGGCTGCTCGAGAATCTTCTACACCACCAACGGCAGTGGTCTATGGCGTTGGGTTTAACTCCGATGGTAATATTGTGACTGAAAGCAGTAGTGGCCTCGCTGAGGTCTGGCAAAAAGACGAGTAAGACATTCCATGAGCGATGCACAGCAGATTAAAGATCTCACCGAAAGCTTGGCACAAGCCAACGAATTTATAGAAGAGTTGCAAACCAAAGTAGCGTTCCAAGAGCACACTATCGAAGCATTAAATAATGCTTTATCTTCTCAGCAGAACCAATTGGATGATCTTCGTTTCAAATTGACCCACGTCATAGACAGGGTTAAATCTATTGAGCCGTCGAATATTGCTAAGCAATCG
>JALUXV010000160.1 GCA_027013165.1 Alteromonadaceae bacterium | reverse complement strand
GGATTTGGGGATGAAGCGCATTCTCGTTGGTAAGGCTAAATTGGACTTTTGTTAGAAAATGGGAGTCCCAACGCCATAAGCCGTTTGCCGACGAAAGCCACATTAGCCCACGGGGGTCTTCTACGATGGAATCTATCGGGCCTTCAAGTAAAGGTGACGAACCCAGGGGTGAGTAAATGATGGGTTGGGAAAGCTTATTCCAATCGTTGTGTTGTGCGTGCGAAAACATACTGCATAAAAGCAGTAGTAGTAACAAACTAAAATGAAGCAGAGAACGGCTTTTAGTAAACAAATTGAGCACCAAAACTTCAACACAGGTGGCTTTAACTCGCTCTTACAGAAAAGAGCTTTAGAACCGAACACTATACGCCTATCCAAGTGTAGTGCCAATTGCAAATAGGAAAAGTTATTATTTAGCGTTGCGGAGCAGTGGCCTCACTACCATTTAGCCGTCTTATGGGAAACCTCGCTTTATCAAGATGGACCGCGTAAAAAAAGAAGTGAAGGGAAATGTTACTTTGTTCAAACCTTTTGTTGCATTAATCACCAACCCATGTATAATTCGCGCCCACTGCCCATGAAGGGCATATTTTTTCAGCCGCGACTTCACTGTTTTTAGGGTTGTTGCCAAAACCAAAGATTAACCTCTGCGGTGGGCGTGCTAGAGAAGAGAAACAGGGTTCCGATTGGGAACCAACGGTTAACGCGCATCTTTTCGTCCCAAATTAGAAAGGGAGTGAAAAGGTGAATTTTTTTGTTCTTTCGATTGGAGCTTAATCGATGCCAAATCAAAGAATTCGTATTCGCTTGAAAGCGTTCGATCACAAGTTGATCGATCAGTCTACGGCTGAAATCGTCGAAACAGCGAAACGTACTGGTGCTCAGGTCAGCGGTCCAATTCCTCTGCCTACTCGCAAAGAACGCTACACAGTTCTGATTTCTCCGCACGTTAATAAAGACGCGCGTGATCAATACGAAATCCGTACTCACAAGCGTTTGGTAGACATCATCGAGCCAACTGATAAAACAGTTGACGCGTTGATGCGTTTGGACTTGGCTGCCGGTGTTGATGTTCAAATCAGCCTGGGCTAACAAGAGAGGGTTATAACAATGGCGATTGGTCTAGTCGGTCGTAAAGTGGGCATGACGCGCATCTTCACTGAAGATGGTACGTCGATCCCTGTGACTGTTATCGAAGCGACCCCAAACCGTGTAACTCAGTTACGTACTGAGGAAACTGACGGTTATCGCGCTCTTCAGGTTACTGCTGGAACTAAGAAAGCAAACCGCATCAACAAAGCTGAAGCAGGTCACTTTGCTAAAGCTGGCGTTGAAGCAGGTTCTTCTCTAGTAGAATTCCGCCTAGAAGATAACGAAGGTGCCGATATTGAAGTAGGCAGTGAAATCACTGTTGAAATCTTTAACGACACTAAGAAAATTGATGTAACTGGTACATCAAAAGGTAAAGGTTTTGCTGGTGCAATCAAGCGTTGGAACTTCAGTTCACAGCGTATGACTCACGGTAACTCTTTGTCTCACCGTGCTCCTGGTTCAATTGGTCAAAACCAATCTCCAGGTAAAGTATTCAAAGGCAAGAAAATGGCTGGTCAGCTTGGTAACAAGCAAGTGACTACTCAGTCTTTGGAAGTTGTACGCGTAGACGCAGAAAACAACCTTATCCTAGTTAAAGGTGCCGTACCTGGCGCAACTGGCGGCGACGTGATCGTTAAGCCAGCTGTTAAAGCGTAACGTCGGAGAGTGAACTGATGGAATTAACATTGAAAGACGCGCAAAGCGCTCTTGAAGTATCCGAAGCGACTTTTGGACGTGATTTCAACGAAGCCCTGGTACACCAGGTAGTTGTCGCTTACGGTGCAGGTGCTCGTCAAGGCACTAAAGCGCAGAAAACTCGCGCTGAAGTTCGTGGTGGCGGTAAGAAGCCATGGCGTCAAAAAGGTACTGGCCGTGCACGTGCTGGTACTATCCGTAGCCCAATTTGGGTTGGCGGTGGCCGTGCATTCGCTGCTAAGCCTCGTGACTTTGACCAAAAAGTTAACAAGAAAATGTATCGCGGTGCGATCAAGAGCATCTTGTCAGAACTAATCCGCCAAGACCGTTTGGTTGTTGTAGAGAAGTTCGGTGTTGAAGCACCTAAGACTAAAGCTCTTCTTTCTGCACTTAACGAATATGAACTAACTGACGTTCTAATCGTTACTCCTGAAGTTGATGAGAACTTGTTCCTAGCGGCACGCAACTTGTACAAAGTTGACGTACGCGACGTAGCAGGCATCGACCCAGTGAGCTTGATTGCATTTGAAAAAGTGCTAATCACTGCTGATGCAGTTAAACAACTTGAGGAGGCGTTAGCATGAATGAAGAACGTCTACTGAAGGTGCTATTAGCACCTCACGTTTCAGAAAAGTCTACTATGGCTGCTGAAGCGAGCAACACAGTTGTATTTAAAGTAGCTAAAGACGCGAACAAAGCCGAAATCAAAGCAGCAGTTGAAAAATTGTTTGAAGTTGAAGTTGACGGTGTTCGTACTGTAAACGTTAAAGGTAAAACTAAGCGTCACGGTATGTCTTTCGGTAAGCGCAGCGACTGGAAAAAAGCATATGTAGTGCTTAAAGAAGGTCAGGACATCGACTTTGTCGGTGGTGCTGAGTAAGAAGGGGATTAGAAATGCCATTATTGAAAGCTAAGCCAACTTCTGCCGGTCGTCGTCACGTTGTTCAGGTCGTTAACCCTGACCTGCACAAAGGTGCACCGTACGCGCCATTGTTGGAAAAGAGCAGCAAGTCTGGTGGTCGTAACAACAACGGTCGTATTACAGTTCGTCACATCGGTGGTGGTCACAAGCATCACTATCGTGTAATCGACTTTAAACGTAACAAAGACGGCATTCCTGCTAAAGTTGAGCGTTTAGAATACGATCCAAACCGTTCTGCAAACATTGCACTAGTATTGTACGCAGACGGTGAGCGTCGCTACATCCTAGCTCCTAAAGGTATTCAAGCTGGTGATGCGGTTCAGTCTGGTTCAGACTCACCGATCAAAGCTGGTAACACATTGCCAATGCGCAACATCCCAGTGGGTACTGTTGTTCACGCAATTGAAATGAAGCCTGGTAAGGGTGCACAAATTGCACGTTCAGCCGGTGCTTACGCACAGATCCTAGCGCGTGACGGAAACTACGTTACATTGCGTCTACGTTCTGGCGAAATGCGTAAAGTACTATCTGATTGCCGTGCCACCATTGGTGAAGTAGGCAATGCAGAGCACATGCTTCGTTCACTAGGTAAAGCAGGTGCTAACCGCTGGCGCGGTGTTCGTCCGACAGTTCGTGGTGTTGCCATGAACCCGGTTGATCACCCACACGGTGGTGGTGAAGGTCGTACTTCTGGTGGCCGTCATCCAGTAACTCCTTGGGGTGTTCCTACTAAAGGTAAGAAAACCCGAAGCAACAAGCGTACTGATAAGCTTATCGTACGTCGTCGTAACAAGTAATAGCGAGGATTCACCATGCCACGTTCTCTCAAGAAAGGTCCTTTTATTGACCTTCACTTGCTGAAGAAGGTAGAGGCTGCAGTGGAAAAGAACGAACGTAAACCAATCAAAACTTGGTCTCGTCGTTCTATGATCATCCCAGATATGATTGGGTTGACCATTGCGGTCCATAACGGTCGCCAACACGTTCCTGTAATCATCAGTGACGAAATGGTAGGCCATAAGTTGGGCGAATTTGCGCCAACGCGTACTTACCGCGGTCATGTCGCGGATAAGAAAGCTAAACGTTAAGGGGTAGAATAAATGGAAGCATTAGCTAAACACCGTTTTGCCCGCACGTCGGCTCAAAAAGCACGCTTGGTTGCAGATCAGATTCGCGGTCTACACGTTGAGAAAGCACTAGAAGTGCTTGCTTACAGCCCGAAGAAAAGCGCTGCGCTAGTTAAGAAAGTGTTGGAGTCTGCAATTGCAAACGCAGAACACAACGAAGGCGCAGACATCGACGAGCTTGTTGTAGCGAAGATCTTTGTTGACGAAGGTCCAACGATGAAACGTATCAAGCCACGTGCCAAAGGCCGTGCTGATCGTATCTTTAAGCGCAGCAGTCACATCACTGTGGTTGTAGCGGATAACTAGGAGTAGATAATGGGACAGAAGGTACATCCTACAGGTATACGCCTGGGTATCAGCAAACCATGGACTTCTACCTGGTACGCTAATACTGCAGACTATGCGGATAATCTGTACAACGATCATCAAGTACGTCAGTACTTGACGAAGCAACTTAAGAACGCATCACTTTCTAAAATCGTGATCGAGCGTCCTGCTAAGAGCATCCGTGTGACTATTCACACTGCTCGTCCAGGCGTAGTTATCGGTAAGAAAGGTGAAGACGTAGAAAAGTTGCGCAACTACGTATCTAAGCTAGCCGGTGTGCCAGCTCAGATCAACATCGCTGAAGTACGTAAGCCAGAGCTAGATGGTCAGCTAGTAGCTGATAGCATCTCTAGCCAGCTAGAGCGTCGTGTTATGTTCCGTCGTGCTATGAAGCGTGCGGTACAAAATGCAATGCGTCTTGGTGCTAAAGGTATCAAGGTTGAAGTTAGCGGTCGTTTGGGCGGCGCGGAAATCGCACGTTCAGAATGGTATCGTGAAGGTCGTGTTCCATTGCACACATTCCGTGCGGACATCGATTACGCGACCTCAGAAGCGTCAACAACTTACGGTATCATCGGCGTTAAAGTTTGGATCTTCAAAGGTGAAGTTCTAGGTGGTTTACCTACAACTCAAGAGCAAGCACCAGCTGCTCAACCTAAGAAGAAAGGCCGCAACGCTAAGCGAGAGGGCTAATCATGTTACAACCAAAACGCATGAAGTTCCGTAAAATGCACAAAGGTCGTAACCGCGGTTATGCTGCGGGTAGCACTGTAGCCTTTGGTACTTTCGGGCTTAAAGCGGTTGGCCGTGGTCGTATGACTGCGCGTCAAATCGAAGCAGCGCGTCGTGCAATGACTCGTCACGTTAAGCGTCAAGGTAAAATTTGGATTCGAGTTTTCCCTGACAAGCCAATTACTGAGAAGCCTCTTGAGGTTCGTCAAGGTAAAGGTAAAGGTAACGTTGAGTACTGGGTTTGCCAAATTCAACCTGGTCGTGTTCTTTACGAAATGGAAGGTGTTCCAGAAGAACTAGCACGTGAAGCGTTTGAACTGGCAGCTGCGAAACTGCCATTTAAAACAACCTTTGTAACTCGGACGGTGATGTAATGAAAGCGACTGAACTGAAAGAAAAAAGCGTAGAAGAGCTGAACGCAGAGTTGTTAAACCTGCTACGCGAACAGTTCAACTTGCGCATGCAGCACACAACTGGCCAGCTTGAAAAAACTGATCAGTTGAGAAAAGTGCGTCGTAACATCGCGCGTGTTAAAACCATTCTGACTCAAAAGGCTGATGCGTAATGACTGAACAAAAAATTCGTACAGTTCAAGGTCGTGTGGTTAGCAACAAAATGGATAAAACCATTACTGTTGTAGTTGAGCGTTTCGTTAAGCACCCTATCTATGGGAAGTTCATCAAGCGTTCTACTAAGCTTCACGCCCACGACGAAAGCAACGTGTGCAACGAAGGCGATACAGTGACTATTCGCGAGTGTCGTCCTTACTCTAAGTCTAAGACTTGGATCCTAGTTGACGTTGTAGAAAAAGCTTCTGTATAAGTTTTTTCACGTTAAATAAGAAAGGCCGCTGATTTCAGCGGCCTTTTTGTTTGTGCTAGTTGCTGAAAGCCATTGCAGCAATATTATCCAAATCCACCTTCTCCAATAAAGGGTGCTTGTCGATAGCACTCAACAACACAATATCCACATTGGGCAAAGGAGGAAGGTTCTCAACAATTTTTACTTTGCCACTTACGCTGATTCGCCCGATAGCACCAACAGCTAAACCTGCGGCGACAAGTGCACGTTGTGCCGATGAGGTGTCACAACAAGCTAGCAGGTGATATGGCACCTTTTTCTTGCTCAAAGTTTCAATTGCCGCTGCGTGGTATTTACAATCTTTTTGGAATAGGGCTAAGGGAATAGATGATTGATGGTGAATATCGTAGTCTGGGCTGCTAATCCATACGCCTTGGTCGGCACACAACCAATACCCTTCTTCACTATTTGGTGAACGAGTTACAATCGCAGCATCGATCTTACCTTCATCTAACCATTCACGTAACGTCACGCTTGGACGGCTAAAAACTTGAATAGAGCAAGTGGGCTCTGCGGCATAGAGACGCTCTATGATTAAAGGTAGTAGGTTGTCATTGTAGTCTTCGGGGCAGCCCAATCGCAAAGGCTGCTTGTGTTGATAGCGCTTTATTTTGGTAACCGTATCACCGTGAAGAGTGATAATTTTTTCAGCTTCGACTCTAAGCGAACTTCCAGCCTCGGTGAGAATGAGGTTGCGCCCGTGTTTTTCAAATAGTTTGACGGATAACTCATCTTCCAGCTTTTTCATTTGTGCGCTAAAAGCAGACTGTGTTCGATTAATCTGTTTGGCGGCACGGGTAAAGCTGCCGGTTTCAGTGAATGCCAGAAAGCTACGAAGCGCGTCAATATCCATTGTTCAGCTAATCCATCGAAAAAATTAATAGGTCATATAAAAACTATACGTTAGTGCTTTCTACTGCAATCCCTTAGCCTTGAAATACATTCACATAACTAAGGGAACATGATGAAGCTATACATAGCAAACCAAAACTATTCTACGTGGTCGCTACGCGCTTGGGTGATATTTGAACGCTTTAAGCTGAATGCCGAAGTCATCAAACTGTCTTTATTTACCCCTGAATTTTACCAAACTTTATCGGCGATAAATCCTGCGGCAAAAGTACCCGCTGTGGTCGATGGTGATATCAAGGTTTGGGATTCGCTGGCTATTCTAGAATATGTTAATGACAACTATCTTAGTGGAGTGGCTTGGCCCACTGACAAAGCACTAAAAGCGAAAGCACGAGCCATTTCTTGTGAAATGCACTCTGGGTTCATGAATGTTCGTAATGAACTACCAATGAATTGTAGAGCGCTGCGTAAAATCACGTTGAGCACAGATGCGGCTAAAGAGTGGAAACGAATAGACGAAATATGGTCTGAGCAAATGAGAGAATTTCCTAATGGGTGGTTGTTTGGTGAATGGTCGATTGCTGATGCTATGTTTGCACCTGTGGTCTTGCGCGCTAAAACTTACAATTTGCCCCTGTCTGACTTAGCAAATCAATACAAAGACCGTGTGTTAGCCAGCCAAGAGATATCCACGTGGTTAGTACAGGCGAGTGAAGAAACGGATATAGTGGAAGAGGATGAAGCCGGAGAGCCAATTTAAGTAATTTTAATGGTCTGTTTTTTATACATAAATTAAGCTAACCTATATGGCAAGATGTTAAAAAGGACTTTACTTCATGCGTATAAAAAGCGTATTGCTGCTTTTCTTGCTCGCCGGCTTATTTTCGTGTGCTCAACAGGTGACTTCTATTTCCACCGATGTAGACGTGAAGATGGAAGAAGGTGATGGGTATCTACTTATTGGTGTGGATACCAATCGTATACTTCGTGAGATATATATTTCTGGCGAAAAAAGCTTGTTGCTTTCTTCTCAAGATTTGAAGAAGGGGACTAACTATATTCTGATCAATGTTCCTGCCGGTGAATATCAACTAGAACGGGTAAGGTTTAGCCGCCGTACTAGGGTTGAGTTGAGTTAAGTAGTAGCGACTATCACTGGAAGTTTAATGTTGCGCCAGGCGTTGTCAGTTATGTCGGACATCTTGATGTTGAAACCCAAGGTTTCACTTGGCTGTATTTCTCTAACTAACGGTCCCATCTTGAACTTGAAAACCGCTCATCAGACGCACTGGTCTTTATGGAGGAAAACTTTCCCACCATTCTCAACAACCGATGGATTAGTTACCAAGGGCCTGGAAACGACCCCTTTTTCGACTATTTAAAGCAATTACCTCGACCGGAGGTAAACTAGCATGAAATATCTATTTATAGCTTTGTTGTGCTTATCACCATACTTCTGTAACGCCAATACGCAAACCTATTTATCTGTTGACGAGCTTTATCGTTCACCTTATCTGAGCCAGGTAAAGTTTTCATTCGATGGTAGTTACCTCACTGGGATCACGTATGCCGATGAAAGACAAAATCTCGTTATCATTTCTCCTGGAACAGGTGACGAGACGTTATTGTTTCGTCCTAAAGCAAGTCGCCATATTCTCAATTATGAATGGATAGCTGACAATCTTATTCTAGTGCATTCTTATGTTAAAAAAGACAATAAGCGCTGGGATGGTTTCATAGAAATTATTGAAAAGGAGGGCGAACTTTACGGTGTTTACAGAACTATTGCAGTTGAAGGCCACGTAGTAGATGTCATGCCAAAGTTTGGCAATAAAATACTCTTTGCTCATAACGTTGGTGAAAGCAGCAGCAAATTCGAGCTGTATATTGCTGATTACGATGCATTGCGAAGTGACACACTCGAGGGCGCAACAAAAGTCGCTTCTGCGCTGTTAGGCGGTGTTTCGTTTACCTACGACCAACGAATTGACCAATTGATTGGTGTTCGCGTTGACAGAGAGAACGAAGAAGTTGAAGTTTTTACCCGAGAATGGGGGCTTCACGATGGAAACACCTATTTACTATTGGCGATTTTGAGAATCGATTTGAACCCTTGGGTTTTGTTGCTAGCGGCCAGATGGCAGTGATCACGAACAGAGAAACTGACCGTGCTGCTGTACAGATTTTTGATGTTGAACAGAATCGACTGACTGACGTGCTGTATGAGCATGAAAAATACGATATTGTCGCTGCGGAGCTCGATCAGTATGGAACACTAAGTTCAATTGAGTTCTTTGAACAAGGGCAACTAATAAAGCAGTTTTTCACGCAAAATGAGGCTGAAACACAAACAAAATTATCAAGTTTACTTCCGGATCACACTCTTCATATTGCTGATTTTCATGAGTCAACTCAGCAAACAATTGTGTTGGCGTATAGCGATGCTAATCCAGGGGTTTACTACCTCGCCGATGAAGCAATGGAAAACTATCACTTACTGAACTATCAATTTCCAGCGTTAAGCGAAATTACGTTCTCACCTACCGCCGCTTTTGAATTTCTTAACGACGACAATGACACTATCGAAGCCTATTTAACTACGCCTTCTGGGATTGATCACAATACTTTACTGATTATGCCCCATGGTGGCCCTATAGGTATTCGTGACAGAAATTATTTCGATAGAGATGTGCAGTATCTCGCTAGTCGCGGGTTTAGTGTGTTAAGAGTTAACTTTAGAGGTTCGAGTGGTTTTGGAAAGTCATTTCAAGAAAAGGGCGTAGGGCAATTTGGTAAAGCCATTGAGGATGATATTACTCGAGCTATGGCCTTGGTATTAGAAACCAATACGTATCAGAATATTTGCACCATTGGTGCGAGTTACGGAGCTTATTCAGCCTTCATGTTGGCTGTGGATATGCCAGACAAAATCGATTGTGTAGTCGCCAGATTTGGGGTGTACGACTTACCCATGCTGTTTAACAACAGTAACATCAAGCGTTCTAAGCGGTTTCTTGAAGCCATCGAAAAAGTGTTAGGTGAAGAGAGGGAAGAACTGTTTGATTACTCACCGGTATACAAGGTTCACAATTTAACCCAGCCCATATTACTCACCGCAGGTGCCAAGGATGAGATTGCTTCACTCGAGCATACCAATCGCCTTGCTTATATGTTGAATTTCTACAATAAACCCTTCGACAGTATCGTGTATCCAAAAGCTGGACATGGTCATGATACATGGTACGGAAATAAGCACGAGATATTACTTATTTCTGAGTTTCTTTACGAGACGTTAGCCATTTCTCATCACTTATCGAGTGATGCTAGCGAAGAAGAAAAGGCATTTGTTCGAGATAATGCTGCACTACTTGGTGACAGCTTTGTCGATGACAGCTATGTGAGCGGTGATGAGGCGCGAGCGTATAAATATTACAGTATTGCCGCTGAACTCGGGCATCCGCTAGCTATGTTCAATGTAGGTGCTCACTATCACCGGGGAAGTATTGTCGAAGAGAACCTAGAGACAGCGCTTGAATGGTATACGGCCGCGTCAGAAGCAGGGTACGTGGGCGCAAGTCTTCGGCTGGGTGGCTTGTATGGCGATGAAGATTTTGAGTATTACGACACGCAAAAGGCTTTTCAGTATCTTCAACACGCTTACGAGAATGACGCCAGTGGGTTAACGGAACTAAAGCTAGCATCATACTACTGCTTAGGCACAGGTGTGGAACGTAACATAGAGCAGTGTTTGTTTCATCTAGACCACCGAAACCACAATAAAAATGAAGATACAGATACAATGCGGCTTTACCATGCCTTTAAAGAAAACGTTGCTGAAATCTTACTAGAAGGTCAGTTTACGGATGATGAGCTCTTTGGTATCCATCAAGCCGTTAATACAGAACTGCAATATGACGTGAACTACCCGCTGGCACTAAACTTTATCGATAACGGCGCTTTTGTTAAGCGAGGTAATCAGATCTTCCATGACGAGACATTGACTGCGATTAGCGGTGAAAATGGCGCTATGTACGGTGTGGAATTTGAAGTGTCGAGACTCAAAGACGATGAAGGCGAATTGCCTGCGGCAATAGTGGTGTCTTGGAAGCGTCAAGGTGCTGAAGGGGAAGATACTATGTACCAAAAAATTCTGTTTGGCAGAACGCAGAAAGATTGGGCCGTTACCTACAAATTTAATGGCGATGAAGACGAAAAAGGACAATGGACATTGCTGATCAACGACCTGTTTGGCAATCAGTTGTTGTCACATAACTTCGCTGTGAATTAGCCTTTACTAACATTAAATACAAAGGTAAAAAAACGGTGGTATCGAAAAGCGATAACCACCGTTTTTTTAACAATAGCTACGAGTTAAGCGTTAAAACTCGTCAAAACTATAAGTAAAGCGAACACCAACGGTTCTTGGTCTTAGCACGTTTACTACAAAGCTTCTTACTGTAGTGTCTTCAACAGTTTGACTGATGCGTGGTGTCGACTGAACACCCGTCTCTGCAAATTTATCAAACAAGTTGTTGATATAACCTGTAACTGTCCAGTTGTCTGTTTCGTACATTACCCGTGCATTGGCAACACCGAAGCTAGGTAAGGTGTAACCGCCGCCCAGTGCCCCAGTGCGAGAAAGAATATCGCCTTGGTACGCATAATCTGCACTATATGTTAACTCAGCACCATCAGAAAGTTCTTGATAGTAGGTTGCAGAAATAGCAAATTGCGTTTCTGGTGAACCAGGAAGTCTGTCACCTTTGCTACCGTCTTCAAATGCTGTTGTAAAACCTGGAGGTGTGATAGTACGAACCAGTGACGGTACGTCGGCAGACAGCTCACTTTTCGTCTTACTGAATGAACCTGTAATACGTAAGTTATCTGTAGCTAACCAATCGAAGGTCCCTTCAAAACCACGAGACTCTGCACCATTCGCATTGATAGTAATAGGTACAGATGCATTTACTGTGGCAGAGGATAACTGGTTATCTTCCCATTCAATGTAGTAAATTGCACTGTTTAAGGTAAGTGTTCCATCTAACCAACGGCTCTTAACACCTAACTCGTGGTTGCGAGTAGTATCTGGGCCATATGCACGCTCGTCAAACTGGGCGAAATCATCTGGAGCTGGACCGTATTGCTGCCCTGGTGCCAACAAACAGTTTCCTTGTGAGGCATTAGGATCGTACTCGTCACATTCACCGCCACCATTAACACCACCAATTCGAAAACCTTCACTTACTGTGAGGTAAACATTAAGGTCGCTATTAAAGGCATATGAAGTGTTGAATTTAAATAGGTTGCCGTCATCCTCTTGACCCAAGCTAGGATCGAATGAGCGCGCTTGAATTTCGTCTAGACTTGCAGCGACAAAACCTCGGTCAAACAATGGGAAGTCAACTGCTGATTGACTTTCGATCTTATACTCGTAGTAGCGCGCGCCAAGCGTCACTTGCCACTTATCGGTAATTTCATATCCAAGCTCGCCATAAATGGCTTTTTCAGTGATATCAGTTGACGACGCAGAGAAATACTCAAGATTATCTGGGCGATCGAACCCTGCAAACTACGCATAACCCGGCGTATATTCCGCCGAGTAACCAACGTCTTCGCTCTTATTGTAGAAAGCGCCTACAATCCAGTTTAGCGATGAATCAGTCGTTGATACCAGTCGAACCTCTTGGTTAAAGGTTTCTGTACGCTCGTTTTCTTCAGTGAACGCCGTAAACGTAGGGAAAGTTTCGTAAGAGTACTCTAGGCTAACAAGTAGGTCAGTTTGGTCACGCTGACCAATTTCTTCGTACTTAGATACACCCGTTGCCGAGGTAAGTTCAGCAAAACCTAGGTCTGCGATAACTTCTAGTGCCAGTAAACTGGTGCTTTCTTCATTAGGCTCTTCAACCCGTTGAGCATTCTCGTATTTACCTGTAGGTAGTGCACCCATATGACTAGAAATGGTACGGCCTTCGTTTTCTTCGTCTTGGAAGTAATACGTTAGCGTTGCGTCTACCATGTCGTTTGGTTGCCAACGCACGGCTAATTTACCCGTTAGTGAAATCTGTCCATTGATATCTTCTTGAGGTGCAAGTTCATCGCTGCCACGTGGAGAATCTGGCTCAGAAACACCGATTTCACGGACGATAAACGGCTGGTCGATAAAGCCGGGGTCTTCAAAGCGGTCAAGTGATGCACGTACTGCAAAAGTGTCTGAAAGTGGCATGTTAAAGGTGAAACCTAGATCCGTACCAAGGTTATCACTTTCATTAGTTTGGAAAAGGTCGCCACGAATATCTACCTGTTGACCATCAAACTTGGGTTTGGTTGGAATGTAACGAATAGCACCACTTAAGGTGCCAGCGCCGTAAAGTGTACCCTGTGGCCCAAGAAGTACCTCTACACGCTCTAAGTCTGTAATACGAAGGTCAATAGCTAGTGGAATCTCACCTAGGTAGGTGGCTACGGTTCCACCTTGTGTGTTTCCGCTTCCTTGACCCAAAGGATCGGCGTTAATACCGCGAACAATGATAGGGTTACCGTTACGACCGCCTTGGTCGATGGCAACAATACCAGGAACAAACCTTAGTACTTCAGAAATATCACCGATGCCCTTTTCTTCTAGTGCTGCACCGTCAAGGGCGGCAATGTTAATGGGTACATCTTGGATAGAACCAGCACGACGGGTTGCTGTTACCTCAATCTTTTCAATTGCCGCTAGGCCTTGCTCTTCTTGCGCTATAGCAGGCACTGCAACTGAACTACTTACCGCCGCTATTGCTACTGCGCGAGCAATAAGGCTGTGTTTAAATTTTACGGTCTTCATGTGTCGTCTCTTTCGATTTTATTGAACGAATTAGTTGTGTGTATGTGTTTATTGCGTTCAAGTGTGGTTTCTTATTGTGAAGTGCTGATGATCAGACTCATCTAAAACAAACTGGACGATTTGTACCGTTTTAGTTTGCCCTTGGAATGGTTCCTCTGTCAAATTAGTGTGTGTAACCTTTTGTGTTGAAAATTACTAATGATTTGATAGCCTTTTTACGCCACATCACAACTAGCAGGTAGTATGTCTAATCTTGTCAGCACAATCATAGAAAGAAATTTTTCTCTAATGGCTAAGGGGAAATATCAAGAAGTGCACGCAGCGGCGCTGTCTATGATTCAAAAAAATGTCAACGATCCCTTGCCGTATCTCCTACTTGCTAAGCTTTGTTTTGACCACGATAACTTTAAAAAATCTGATGAGCTGTTTTCTAAAGCGGTGGCATTGGGCCCAGAGAATGTCTACGTTTTAACGTTTTATGCACAGTGTCTTACTTTCTTAGGCAAGCACGTTAATGCTAAAAACTTTGCTGATAAAGCGGCTAAGTTAAATCCCGAAGAAGCATATCTACTCGATACGCTTGGGGTAATTTACAGTAAATTGGGCTTTCACGAAAAAGCGATACATTGGTTTGAGAAAGCTGTTGCATTAAACAGTGAGGTTGCAAACTACCATTACAACCTTGCTGCATCGCAGCAGTTCTTGGGTAATTTCGACGCTGCTCAGGAAAGTTACGCAGCGTCTTTAAAACGTTCGCCTGATGATTATCGAGCCTTATCTTCGTTGGTTAGCTTGAAGAAGCAACGAAAAGATGACAATCGACTAAGTGAGCTTTTGCGAGTGTTCGATAAATTGCAAGCAGATGAAGACGCCGCTTTATACCTTGGACACGCCTTGGCTAAAACGTATGAAGACATGGGAAATCACGAAGAAAGTTTTCATTGGTTACAAAAGGCAAAAGCCGCTAAAAAAGCTAAGCCGACTAGTGTGGACTACAGCAAGATCTTTGCCGCTGCTAAGTCGCAAATAGTCCACCCTAATACGAACGAAGAACCTAGCACAGCGTCACCAATTTTTGTTGTGGGTTTACCTAGAACCGGAACTACGCTGGTGGATAGAATCATCTCTAGCCACAGAGACGTAGCATCTGGCGGAGAGCTAAATACCTTTGCTGAACTTGTGAAAAGAGTGACATTGTCAACGTCTAAATATGTGTTAGACGAAGCCACGCTACTGCAAGCCAATGACATGAATTTAGCTAAGGTTGGGCAAGATTACATTGCAGCAACCCAAGCACTGTATAGAAGCTCAAAGCGCTGCACTGATAAAATGCCACTTAACTTTTTTTACGCAGGGTTAATTCATAAGGCTCTACCCAATGCGCGAATTATAGTACTGCGCCGTGGTGCGATGGACAGCTGCTTAAGTAATTATCGACAATTACTTACCACCCAGCACGCATACTACGACTACACCTACGGACTTGAGAGTACCGCAGCTTTCTACACCATGTTTGATGATTTGATGGAGCATTGGGGGAAGACATTACCCGCGAATAGGTTTTTAGAAGTCAATTACGAAGACATTGTGTATCACCAAGAAGAAAAAACCCGAGAGTTGCTGGCGTTTTGTGACCTAGACTGGGACGAGGCCTGCATGCGCTTTCATGAGAATGATGCGCCAGTCTCTACAGCAAGTTCGGTGCAAGTGCGTCAGCCCTTATATTCTGGTTCGATTGGACGCTGGAAAAAATATGGGCGTTTATTGGATGATTTGCAAGAAGCATTAGGAACCTTGCATCAACAAGACTCAATTACCTAATGCTATTTGATGCACTAGCATTTTCTTGAGCAACGTTTAAAAATGAGTGTATTGCGGCAGTGGCAAGATTTTTGATAGCTGTTAAGGAAACCGTTCGATAATTCAAAAATTTGACGCTTATTATGCTACCTACAAAAACACTTATTTCAAAAATAGAAACCTTGTCTAAAGATCTCACGCCTGAACAACTCACCGGATTTTTAGACATTTTAGATGCAATGGCTGTGATGGTAGAGGAAGCAAGAGCACTTCCTCCACTTTCTGATACACGTATATCAGAGCCACGACTAAGCAAGTCTATGCACTAAGCCAAAATGTTCAACCTTGTTTAGTTGTCTAGGAAAGGAAGCGAGCTCAAAGCAACATCTTGCCCAAGGTTAAGAACAAACACTGACCCCAATGCGATTTGTTGTTTTGCTCCAGCCAACTGTATGCTGACTTGAGATCCGCCCTGTTCAACGTCTTGTTTTGCAATACCTGCAAGTGCATAGGGTTGCCATTCGGGAGTTATTGTGAATTTTTGGCTGAAACTTGGCGTGTAAGGTGCGCTACTAAGTTGAAGACTCACTTGATCAAAGCGCGCATTGTCTAATGTGAGTGACTTAGCAAAAAAGAAAACATAGATGGTATCTCCTTTTTTAATTTCAGTCATAATGGGGAGAAAAGCGCCAGCATCGTAAGGGTTTTGCCCTTTTTCTTGAATGGTCACTTCGTATGCTGAGCCTCCAAATGCGTCACTATTGGTGTTCAAGGCGCCAATAGCCTTTGCGCCGTAATGCCCTATGGATTCTGCATATGGCATTGCCATGAGTTGCCCTTCGACAGGAAGCATATTAGACAATCGTGAATATACCACGTCTATTTCTTTTGGTTTGTTAGGTGTTTGTTGCGCTAAAGCACTTACATTCAACCCAATAAGAAGTAAAAGAGTTATTAACTTTTTCATGCGTATCATTATTTTGATTGTTGGGGAAGCAATGGCTAACTTGTAGCACTATGTTAAATTTGTGTAAATGCGTG
>JALUXV010000159.1 GCA_027013165.1 Alteromonadaceae bacterium | reverse complement strand
GAGAATATTTGATTGATAAAGCCAAAAGATTGGGCTTCTTGTGCCCCAAAATTGCGTCCGGTATAAGCCAGTTCTTTTGCAATGCCAATAGGAATAAGTTTGGGTAAACGTTGCAAAGTACCCACATCTGCGGTCATGCCGATTTGGGTTTCTTTAATGGTAAAAAATGCATCTTCTGTGCTGTAACGCATATCACAGGCACACAGTAAATCCACTGCACCACCAATCGCGCCCCCTTGCACCGCCCCAATCACTGGCATGCGAGCTTGTTCAATAGCGGTGAAGGTGTCTTGCAGTAGCATAACCAACCGGCGCATGCGTTCTGCTCGCCGGGCGGGGTCACCCGTAAAGTCCTTTGCCATATTGGTAAATACCGACAAATCCATACCCGCGGAAAAATGCTTTCCGGTCGAAGAGATAACAATCACTCTTGCGACACCTTCATCGTCGATAGTTCGCACCGCATCGGGCAGTTCAGTCCAGAAGGCAGGAACCATGCTATTCATGGCCTCAGGGCGGTTAAGCACAATATGTGCAATGTGACCTCGCTTGGAAACCTCAAGGGTGGTGTACTGCTTTTCTTCTAAGATCCTTTGTGCGTCCATATCGACCTCTATTAACAATTTTGCAAACTAGACAGCGTCAAGATAAAAGGCAATGTTGACACTGTCAAGATAAAACGTAATCTATTAGGCAAAGTAGTAATACGTTATTCACGACTCTTATGACAAACACCGCTCAAAACTATCATCACGGCGATTTACGCTCCGCTCTGCTAAAAGCAGCCACCGACCGTATTGTTGAGCACGGTATTGATAGTTTGTCATTAAGAAAGTTAGCAGAAGATGCGGGAGTGTCACGTACCGCGCCCTACCATCACTTTAAAGATAAAAGCGCTTTGCTTAGCGCCATTGCTGCTCAAGGGTTTTGCCAATGGCACGGCAATGCTAAACGCATATTCGAACAAACCCACATACCAGCAAAAGATCGCTTCAGACAGTTTGTTCATGAGTACATCGGCTATGCTGCGGACAACCCAGAAATGTACGAACTTATGTTTGGTCGAACTATTTGGCAACAAGAAGCTGCGACTGACGATTTGAAATCCGTGGCCTACCCTTGCTTTCAATTTCAAGTCACTATGACCCGTTACTGGCAAGAACAAGGCTTATTGCCCAGCAATCAAGAAGCATTGAGAATGGCGCAAGTTACCTGGGGAACACTTCACGGCATTGCAAGATTGCTGATAGATGGAATATATGCCGACCGCAGCCACATTGACGACATGTGTGACTGTGCGGCTGATTTGTTTATGCGAGAATAAAGTTAGTGCGAAGCACTTTTACCCTCAAAATTGATTGCTAAGATATTTTCGGGCGGTTGAGGTTTTGAGTAATAAAAACCTTGAACCAAGTGACATCCCATCTGTTTTAACACTTCTAATTGCGACTTTTCTTCAACGCCCTCTGCAATGCACTTCAACCCCATGTTGCTCGCCAAAAATATAATCGATTGCACAATAGAGCGATTGGCTTTTTCGTGAATATTGAAGATAAAACTTTTATCAATTTTTATATACTGAATCGGGAAACGACTCAAATATGTCATGGAAGAGTAGCCTGTGCCAAAATCGTCCAAAAGCAACTTGAACCCGTTTTCGCGAAGCTTACGCAAACGCTCCAGTGCTACTTCTAAGTCTGAAAGTACCGCACTTTCGGTGATTTCTAACCTAAACACCGACGTTGGAATACTGTGTGTTTTAAGAATCAACAACAAGGATTCAACCAGACCATCTTGAAGTAAATGAATAGGAGAGAGATTGATGGAGATATAAAAAGAGTCTAAATGAGAAAAATACTTTACGTAGTCTTGGGCTGCACGCTCTATCGCGTTGATGGTAATAGCCTTAATCAAGCCCGTCTCTTCCGCCACTGGGATAAACTCTGAAGGCATAATCGACTCTTCACCGTCATACCATCGCAACAGTAACTCACAACCCACTATTTCAGGAATATCTTGAATATCAACAATAGGCTGGTAGAAATTAACCAAGGTATTTTCTAACGTAGCCACTTCTAACCGGTTCTCCAACACTAACCTTCTATGCGCGCGATCATTCATATCATGGGTGTAGAATTGGAATTGATTTTTACCGTGATTTTTAGCGTATATCATGGCCAAATCAGCTTTCTGAATCAGAGCATCAGTGGTCCCAGCATCATTGGGGTAAATAGCCACACCAATGCTGGAAGATATATTAATGTTCTGATTGTTTATCACTACGACTTGCGCTAGCGCAGTGATGATTTCTTGTGCGATACGACTCACATTTTCAACAGAGTGATACTCATAAATTTGTGCTAGAAACTCATCTCCACTTTGCCTAGCGACGACGCCTCTATGCCCAAGCAGTTTTGTAAGAGTGTCGGCTACATGCACTAACAGCAAATCGCCAGTTTTGTGAGAATATAAGTCGTTAACTTGTTTAAATTTGTCTAGATCGATAAACAACAAGGCAAAGCTT
>JALUXV010000158.1 GCA_027013165.1 Alteromonadaceae bacterium | reverse complement strand
TGGCGACCTCTCTCTTGCTTTGTATCCTGAACGTCAGCCTAAGTTAGTCAATTCGTGGACAAATATTGATCCCAGAGTAGATTGGCTACTCGACTTTATGGCGTCGATAAAACCGGCGAAGATCCTTTTGATATGTGCTAGTGCCAGAACGGCGCAAGAGTTGGGTGAAGTTATCCGTACACAAACGGGCACCCGCCACAGCGTATTCCATGAAGGTATGAGTATTGTTGAACGAGACAAAGCTGCTCATTACTTTGCCGATGAAGAAGAAGGTGCACAAATTCTTCTATGTAGCGAAATTGGCAGTGAGGGACGAAACTTCCAGTTTGCCCACCATCTTGTTTTATTCGATTTGCCGCTGACGCCAGATTTACTTGAGCAGCGTATTGGTCGCTTAGACCGCATCGGACAAACCCAAACCGTGCAAATTCATGTGCCTTACATCGACAGTAGTGCGCAACACGTGTTAGCTCAGTGGTATCACCAAGGTCTTAATGCCTTTGAAAACACCTGCCCTACCGGCGCTGGCGTATTTGAAGACGTAAAACCACTATTACTCGGTGCTTGTCTTCAACCACACAATAGCGATGCCCGCAATGAGCTGATTGAAACAAGCCGAATCCTAAACAAGCAGCTCATGGCCCAATTAGAGGAAGGCCGAGACCGACTTCTAGAGCTTAATGCCTCTGGAGAAGGGCGTATAGAACAGCTACTGGAAGATATTATTGAACTGGACAGCACACAAGACTTGTCTCGTTTTATGGGGCGCGTATTTGACGCCATTGGCGTGCAGCAAGATGAAAAGGGTAACGATTGCTTTATCTTGATGCCCACTGAATCTATGGTGAGTCAACTACCGGGATTAGATCCGGAAGGCATGACAGTAACCTACAAGCGCCGCGTAGCGACTACTCTTGAAAACGTGCAATTCCTGAGTTGGGACCACCCTTTGGTTCACACGGCCATTGACGTTATCCTTACCGATGTTCACGGCAAAAGCAGTATTGGTTTTAGCGCTGAGAAAACGCTCCCCAAAGGCGCCTACTGGCTTGAAGCTTTATTTACCTTAGATGCCAAAGCACCTAAGGCGCTTCAATTAGGTCGATTCTTGCCGCAAACTCCAATCAAAATATGCCTAGACGCACAAGGTAAACAAGTGGATTTAGATGTTGAAGTTCGACGCCCTGCGGGTAAGAAGATTTCTCAACAGCTTCTTGGTGCACTGCAAAAACCACTACAACTGTCTATTGAAGCAGCGCGAAAAATTGCCCACCAACAGGCTAACCAATGCTTGCATGACGCCTTAGAAAACATGCATAGTACACTTAATAGTGAAATTCAGCGTTTAAAGGATTTGCAGCAACGCAATCCAGCTGTACGCGATAGTGAAATTACCTTTATCGAAAAGCAAGTTCACGCCTTAGATGAAGTGATTCAACAAGCCGATGTTCAGTTAGACGCTCTGCGAATTGTGGTAAATAATCCCTAATGCCCAACCCGAACTTTGTTTACGCGCCACCTCATGATCCCTATTTGTCGATTTTGTATTACGACGACGACATTGTGGTGGCCAACAAACCCAGTGGCCTTTTGAGCGTGCCGGGCAGAGCCCCTGAACATCAAGACTGTCTTATTAGTCGTGTGAATAAAGTCTTTCCCACTGCAACCGTAGTGCACCGTCTTGATATGGCCACGTCTGGCATCATGATTATGGCCATGAACAAGGAAAGTCATCGCAATTTGTCGAGTCAGTTTCAGCAAAGGATAACCCATAAGCGTTACTTTGCCCGCGTGAACGGCGTGGTGAACGAAACCTCGGGAGAAGTGGACTTGCCGTTAATTGTAGACTGGCCGAACCGCCCGAAGCAAAAAGTCGATCACGACTACGGAAAGCCTTCTCTTACTCGTTATGAAGTAGTAGAACAAAAAGAAGACGAAGCACTGATGGCACTCTACCCTGTTACTGGGCGTTCGCACCAGCTCAGAGTACATATGCTCTCTTTGGGGCATCCCATACTTGGAGATAGACTCTACGCTCATCCAGCGGCACTAGAAAAAGCGTCTAGACTTCAACTTCACGCCCAAGCTATCAGTTTCAATCACCCAGAATCATACAACTGGATGACGTTTGAAACACCTATCCCCTTTAGTGAATATACGCCAAGCCCATTTTAATTTTTCCATTTAGCTTTTAGTGCTTTGGCCGATAATAATGTAGATTCCTATTATTCGAGACCGGTTATGCGTGTGATCCTTATTGCATTCTTATGCTCGCTGCTGCCTATGGCAGAAGCCGAGATCATGAATGATGTACAACATGCACTCATGCCAGACGAATACCAAGAAATCATAGTAGGTGAGTCGTCTTTTCCCGTGTTTGATACACCCTCGTCATTGCCACTTACCTTAGGTGTAGCCTTCATATTTGCCGATGACAGCGCATCTGGGTTTTCCTTGTTCGATGCACAACACCTATCATCATCACTCAACGAAAAAGGCTGGCGTACGGTAATATTCCCCTTATTTTTGAACGCTTCGGTGGCGGACCAGATTAGCGCAGAAACTGCCGAGATATCAGATCCGGAAACGCAGATTAACGCTCGTGAAGACAGTCGCAAAATGATTGCTGACTATACTGATATACAGCAACAGCTAATGCTGATCATGAATCAGCTCTATCAATTTAGCGACAGTACCGCAGGTTTCAGACTAGTCATAGCCAGTGGTATGACTGCCGCCCAGCTCATTGATTTAGGCGCTAACGCGAGAATTGCTGCACCAGACACTATGGTGAGTATTTTCCCCTACTGGCCACATTACAGCATCAATCAAGCCTTGCCATCTCTTGTTGCGCAAACGCCATTTCCACTGCTTGATATCTCTTATGCTCAACAAAACCCGTGGGACGAAAAAACAGCCCAACAACGAGAAACCCTAGCCCGTTCGTCACTAAAATTACACTACAGACAAAGACATTTGGCCTCACCTCATATCCA
>JALUXV010000157.1 GCA_027013165.1 Alteromonadaceae bacterium | reverse complement strand
TGGGGAATAAAGATCTGCCTGTTCTGCTCTCGTGAGAATAGTAATTTCGTTTTTGATGGCCATATCAGGGTTGTTCCGTATTAAATGTACGATATTTACCTAATTTGCCACACTTATAAGTAGTAAACCACCTCCGCAGCCATTTATTGGTGTGGTCTACAGAGGATTATGTCTTTTTAGAGGGGAAAATCCCTAGAACCCCATTGTGATACTTGGTAATCATTCCCCCCACGAAATTTATTGCCATTAACTGAAGTAATAGCACGTTTTAACTGATGGTATGCTTCACCTCTGTTCAAGGCTTGCTGGACGTAATGACGCAACGTTGAATTATCAACATACTCCAAAACATAAATAGATTTAATTAAACGGTCGTACTCATGCAATGCTGACAATCTTCGGCTCTTGCCGTTACTCAACTTTCTAATGATTGTGCTTTGAGTGGTGGTTTTACGACTCAATGAACAAACAATATGCTGAATATTGTCCCATTCTTCAGCAATTAGCTTATGATTAATATCTTTCTTTAATTGAATACGGCCTCCGTTCTCTTCAGTCACTTCAAATAGCTCAAAAAACACCTTTTTCATTTTCGCGTATCGAGGGGCGAATGTGTAACCAAAGAAATCTAATATAGCGAAGTTAACATTATTGGTACCATGCGTATCGGTCGATAAGGTATTAGGCTGTATATCTGAAGAGTTGTTATAGAGTAAGTCAAAAGCAAAGTGACCTTCATATTCGTTAGCGCCAATGACTTGCGTACTCACCGGAACATGACGTGGTCAACCAAAATTGACCAACCCAGTTAAGCTACTTTTTTCAATTTCTTCATGTCCGCCTCATATTGATTTGAAATTTCCATACTTTATCTAATTCATGTTTTTCTAAATTAGCTAAAATGCAACTCAGAAATGTCCAGAAGTGAGTTGTGTGGTGTCGAGTGGAGATTGTACGATTAAGCCCCTAAGTAATTAGTCCGTCAGTCTCCCTCGGTAATCAAATTAGTACATCTTAGCGATCAAATTGGTAAAAAATTAGACATGTAGATGAATGCCCACCTTAAAAAATAGACAGCGGGTTGGGCTGGGTGATTTTTCTGGTGTTAGACGCCAGCAACCCATGCGGCAGAATGGTTGCTCACTTACTCGTCTATTTTTAGCGGGAATTCTTAGCCAACTGTACGCGCTCAATAGTGAGTGCATCAACTGCATCATGGTCGTGCTCAAAGCGGCTTTTGCGACGTAATTCATCCAATAACGCATTTCGCGCCATGGTAAAAAGCCATGCTTCGAATTTACCGGCGTTGTTATACATATGCTTCTTTTCGATGACTTTTAGCCAGGTTTTTTGGGCAATGTCTGCGGCAAGGTCGGCATCAGACATTACCAACAAATAATAGTACAAGGCGTTGTTGTGCTGATAAAAAAGTGCAGACAGCGCGCGCGAGTCGCCCTTTTTGACAAATCGACTCATTAAGCTCTCGGGGCTTGATGCGCCCGAGAACCAATCTTTTACTGAATTAAATATTCCTATGCTGGTATAGCTCATCAAACATCTCCTTATTGATCGAGCTTGAACTCCAATACTACCTGCATATTTCCCTGACTGATAGGTTTACCGTCTTCCATTTTTGGCTTGTACTTCCACTTGCCCAACGCACGTCTAGCGGCGCGGTCAAATATGCGTTTGGGTTGAGCATCTAACACTTGAATGTCAGTCACTGAACCATTGGCCGCTACCGTATATGAAAGTTTTACCCATCCTTCAATACCATCTCTTGCAGCATCAGTGGGGTAGGTAGGGTCTACGCGAAAAGCTGGCGACGCTTGCTGGTCGGTCATACCGTTCCCCATACTTGTATCTATTATGAACTCTGTACCTATACCAATAGATGGTACTTCTACGGTACTGAATGTTTCGTTAGGTGTGCTCTCTTCAATCATAGGTGGAGAAGGGGGTAATGTTGTTGGTGGTTCGATAGGTTTTAGTTTTGGCCGCTCAACCGTAGTCTCCTCCTCAAGCTGCAGTGTGATTGGACCAATGGTATCTATTGGCTCTGGCGCAACATACACTTTGTCTTGTTCTACTAGCTTTGCCATTAGTACAAACAATCCGAAAGTCATAATTACGCCTAGAGCAATACTACCAAGGGCGCGAAGATTAATGTGAAAGTTGGGTGTAGCAGTTTGATGTAAGTACATAGACTTTCTCCTCTTTTTTTAATCAACGAATCAGATTTAAAAAAGGGGTGAATTATTTTTAGTATAAATCCATATACCTATGTATGCGTTCAAATTACTACAATGTATGAAATTAGATTGAATCCTTTTAATCAAATAACTACATTGTAGGAAAATAAAAAGGGATACGAAAAATGAGTCAAAAATCGTTAGGTGAGTTTGA
This sequence comes from Alteromonadaceae bacterium, assembly GCA_027013165.1. Classification (GTDB taxonomy): domain Bacteria; phylum Pseudomonadota; class Gammaproteobacteria; order Enterobacterales; family Alteromonadaceae; genus Alteromonas. The sequence continues at coordinate 13,933 of JALUXV010000157.1, read as the reverse complement.
GCAAGTGGTTATGCTTGCTTTGGTAAAGCTCGGCGACAACGCTTATGGGGCAGCCATTCGCGCTTTTTTGCATGAGTCTATCAGTCGTGATGTAGCCTTAGGTGCGTTGTACGCAACGCTAGAGCGTATGGAAAAAAAGGGGCTAGTGAGTTCTGAACTCGGTGAGTCAACGGCGCAACGTGGGGGCAGACCCAAGCGATTCTTTGCTGTCACAGGGAAGGGGAAGCAGGCGTTAATTAGTGCGAAACAAGCCATGGATACGCTATGGCAAGGTATCTCAATGGCGGAGCTTGGAGGTCATCATGGCTAACCATATTGCTAATACACAACAAGCGTTACCAAAGTTAGCCGAGTTACTCATCCGCAAACTCGGTATGCCTAGTTACAGTGATGAACTGATTGGCGATATGCAAGAAGAATACGGAGAGCTGATGATGAAAAATCCAAAAACTGCTTCTCGCTGGATGTGGCGTCAAACTCTATTAGCCTCGTGGGAAGGCCAAAAGTCCCTGTGGCAAACCCCTTTATTTGTGAATGTTATTACTGGAGTTTTTACTGCGATGTTGTTGTTTGTGATTGTTGGTTTTGTAGTGTGGTTATCGAATATGGATTCAACGACGCCTTTACTTTGGGAGCAAATACTAAACGGGCAAATTCACTACATTGTGTTTTCTCCCGACTTTTGGCAGCAAGCAAGGTTTGCTGTGAATAACACACCAGTGGACATATTTATGTTCATGAATGTGCCGTCGGTGGTCTGGGCAATGGCATGGGCAGTCGCTATGCTCTTGTTATCTAAGCGATACACCATGAGTCCGAGATTGTTCTCCGTTGTTGGTATGGCATTGTCTGCGGTGCCTTATCTTGTTGGGTACACTGTGATCAATACGCAAAACCTCGATCCAAAGCAAATTGGTCCAATACTCGCGTATATGATTATTGCTCCACTCTACATTTTACCCATGTTGAGTGCGTGGGCTTTCTTTCGAAATAAGGGCATTGCAGGATAAGCGTTGTAAGTTGAATTGTTTGATGAGGGTGACCACATGGCTGGATGAAGCGGCCATGTGGTAAATATATTAACCATTAAAAGGTTTATTTGAGGTAATTTGAGCAAGGCCTTTAACAATTCTATACACAGACCAAATCCATACGGCGAGAAAAACTAAATAGCCAATCAGTATGAAAGCGAGCACTAAACCAATTACCCAGAACAGCAGACCCCACCAGAAGGTTTTAATCATATTGTCGTAGTGATCAACAAAAATCGACCCTTGTGCGTCGCTTCGCTTCACCATGGCCCATATCGCACCAATGAGCCAAAAGAACCCCGTGAAAATACCCAGAGCCATGAGGACGTAGGCGATAATGGCATTGGTTTTCGCAGACTCATCTTGTGGCGTTAACACGTAATGTGATGATGTTACTTGTTGTGATTCTGACATTTACTTCTCCTTGATTGTCAGTGTAATTCGTTCGCCGTGTAGGTAATTATTATCAAAGTTAGGTTAGTTTTACTATGCAAAATAGCGATTACTTCGAGTAACACTGTGCCGTTGCATGCAATACCTGAATACCAATCTTTCAATTTTAAGGGGTAGTCAGATTCAAATAAGCTTTTTGTGATCTGACGATTGATCTTTTTATGTACCATATGTACCATTTGATGTTGTGGTACATGTGGTTTTGGTGTTTGAGTTAGAGGAGGGACTATGCTGCAAATTATGGTTGATATAGACAGCGATGTGCCGTTGTTTACACAGCTGACCGACCAAATAAAAAGCGCCATTGCGTCAGATGCCTTATTGCCGGGAACAAAGCTTCCGTCGATAAGGCAGTTGGCAAATGATTTAGATCTAAACAACAAAACAGTAGCGAAAGCTTATCGATTGTTGGAACGAGATACTGTGATTCAATCAAAAGGGTATCGAGGAACCTTTGTTCACCCCGATGCTAAACAAAATTGCGGGCAGGATATTAATGATTGGATTTCAGCTGAAGTTCAAAAGTTAGTGGGTGTGTTACGAGAGGGTGGCGCAACCGATTCAGAGATTCGAATTGCATTTACTAATGCGATGAATAAATAGGGAATATATGATGATGTGGAGTCAGACAATGTATTTACTTCTACTGATACAATGTGCGTTATTGTCTTGGTATTTACCAGCACTGCTACACAAACGTATGCGTCGTGTGATTACCGAATACCCACCGAGCGACTTTCCGCTACTTTATCCAAAAGAAGAACACGAATATCACGCTTTTCATGCAAAGTTTTTGCTAATGAATCGCGTTGCGTTTGTCGCTGGTATGGTGGTGGTTGTAGGTTTGATGCTGTTGGGCGTTAACGTGATGCAAGAGCATTGGATGATGCTTCCTTGGGGCATGTTCATGGTTCAAATGGTGCCAATAATGATTGTTGAGGCGTCAGAGTTCAATCATCTAAAAGCACTAAGAGAGCAAAACAAAAGCTCGATTAGAGTGGCTGGTATGCAATCTCGTGGGTTAAAAGAGCTCGTTGCTCCTAGTTTATTTATTGGATGGATAACGAGCTTTTTGGGCGCCATCTTAGTAGTAGCATGGACCGACAATTTTGAATTTGCGTTTTTAGGCGATGCGTATAGCACAGTACTCATAGTCGTCATTATGAATATTTTAGGGTATTTATATTTACGTTGGCTTTTGTCAGGTAAGCGTTTAGACCCCTATCAAGATCCTGAAGATAAACTGCGCTACAGTAAAGCAGTAACAAAAAGCCTGATGTTTTTGAGTATTGCGGTGAGCGTATTTATGGCGGTTACTAGAGTGCTTGATGTTACCGAGGCGCAATATCTACAACCTGTGCTAATGACCTTTTATTGTCAGATCATTGCCTACGGCAGCATTACTACAACGTTAAGAGGGGTAAAGTTGGAAGACATTAACTTTGATGTTTACCGACAGTCGCACAAGGTATAGTAAAAAAGGCGGCCAAGGCCGCCTTTCCGTTGTAGATGTTTTGCATCTACACCATGTTGAACTGGTTTATGAATTAAATTCGGTTGTTGACGACCTCAGCAATTGGGCTGCTAGTTAAGCCGTTTTCTTCTATCCAGGCCAGTAGGGTTTTGCCGTCTGCCTCTGGTGTACTTAGTTCACTTTTAGGCATTTTCTTAACTAACAGCGAGCCAGACTCTACTGCGCCACTTAGCATAGCTGTGCGAATAAGGCTGTTGCCGTTACAGGTAATACCTGAATAGTAATCTTTCAATTTTAAACGGTAGTCAGATTCTACTACACGCATTTTTTTACGAAGCTCACCTTTGTCGTCTGCTTGAACGATAGTACAAATATTGGCTAACGCTTCATTCACGTTTGCCTGTGCCATACCAGAAATGCCAAAAGTCGCTGCGATAAATAAAGAAGCTTTAACAATTTTCAACATGGTTAATTCCTCAATTTTTTGTTTAGAAGTTGTGTTGTCTTTTCGATATCTATTAAACAAAAATTAACATTATCAAAAAATCTACAGTGCGATACGAAGGTATTTAAAAAAATACCTTTAAGTTATCCACAGTAAACACTAGCTCATAAGCAAATGTGGACTATAGTCACAATTGCACCTTATGCTGTGGTGCAGCATATTTTCATCTTATTTCTTAATCATTAGGCCAGGAGGCATTATGAATAGGGCTTTACGGATTGTTATTTGCTGTGTTTCACTTTTTTACGTTAATGGGGCATTAGGTACAGAGGTAGATATGGAATCACGTTCACATCTACCCGCACTTAATGCATTAACCAATCAAACATCAATATCTGGGTTGTCATCGGGTGCATTTATGACCGCCCAGTTTCACATTGCGTATTCAGAAAACTTAGTAGGCGCGGGTATAGTTGCTGGTGGGCCGTGGTCTTGCGCATTTACTAACCCTTTACTTGCTCCATTAGTTAATGCCACCACCAGTTGCATGAATCCGTGTCAGGGGAATGCGCCTTGTGCGGGCTTTCCCGATGGCAATTATTTAGCGCAGCTAGCCAGAGAACACGAGGCTGATGGCGATATAGATACGCTCAGCAACATTCTTGATGACAAATTGTATATATTCTCTGGTCAGGCTGATGAAACCGTAAAAAAAGGCGTAGTTGATTCCCTTGTCAGCTTTTACACCGCCCTTGGTATGAATACTCAGCAAATGTATTACAACGCCAGCGTAGATGCGGGGCATGCGTTTGTCACGGCTAATCCATCAGACTCTGAATGTGATCTTACTCAATCGCCTTACTTGAACGACTGTGATATTTATCAAGCCCAGCGCATATTAGAGCAAATATATGGTGAACTAGAGCCGCCGGCCTCAGAGTTGTCCGGGGAATTACTCGTGTTCGATCAAACCGAGTTTTTTGATTCATCTTTAGCAAGTATGGATAAGGTCGCGTTTGCGTACGTTCCATCTTCGTGCAGTAGTGAGCAATGTAAGGTTCATGTTGCTGTTCACGGTTGCGCTCAAGGAGTAGAGGAAATAGGTACTGAGTTTGTAACCGACGCTGGATATAACGAAGTGGCCGATTCAAACGGCATTATTGTGTTGTACCCACAAGCGATAAAATCATCTGTAGTGCCATACAACCCGCAAGGTTGTTGGGATTTTTGGGGATACACAGACAACAGCCTGCCACCGTTTAATTTCTATAAAAAAACGTCAATTCAAATGACAGCCATTAAAAGCATGATTGATCGCATTACTTCAAGTAGTGAATAAAGGATAGCTGCGGGATATTCGCTCGCCCTGCAAGGCAACTCTGATTGTCTTGCAGGGTAGTGCATAGACAAACTAAAGCTTGCGCTTTAACTTTTTGATTTCGTCTTCGAGCCTTTCATCGTCTTGGGTATCAATGCTGGCTAAAAGCGATACAGCTTGCTCTGATTGGTTGTTATAGGCATGCAACTGCGCTAAACGCAGTGTGGCCCACGACATTGATGGCATGTCTTGTCCAGCAGGCTCTGCTTCAATGTATTGTTCAAGAGATTGCTGTGCTGCTAGTGAGTATTGTTCTGCTAAAACAGACGTTCTGCCAATTTGATACAAAGCTTTTAGCTTAAAGCTTTGGCTATCTTCATCGGTTTGTTCGTTGGCAACCGCTTGGCTAAGCAAAACTGCTGCTTCGGCGAATCTTTCTTCTTGTTGCAACATCATGCCTTGCATATAAGGGTATTCTGGAAGCTCGCCGAGTTGCGCTTGTGCTTCATCAATCCAAGTTTGTACTTCAGGGAGCGACTTGTTAAAGCCAAGTGATACCAATGACTGATAACCCTTGCGAGCATCAATTGCTATCATACTTTTGGCAACGTCAATGGCTTTCTCGGTGCTGCCCCCCGCCATACTTGGTGCACCTTGATAGAAGGAAAATACACCTCGAAGGTAGGTGAGTTCTTGTGGTTGAAGTTGCGCGGCTTGCTCAAATGACTTAAGGGATTTCTTAGCATGGGACAGTGCTGAAAAAACACTATTCATGGCTTGGTTAGCATGAATTCGACCTCGCAAGTACCACAATTGTGCAGATTGAGGAAAGTCTTCAACACCGTCGTTGGCCAGTTCTTCAACCCGATCCGCGTCTTGGGTGAGTAACCACTCAATCAGTGGTTGATTAACGGTTTCGGTGTTCAGTGCTGTTGCAAGTGCTTCATTGCCTTTGCTCTCTGACAGGGATTCCCATTGTTGCTGAAGTGCAATAAGGTTTTCGTCTTCCGTTTCTGCTGCATGTAAATGAGAGAAAATACCAAGAGAAACAACCAGAGCAACAGCTTTGCGACCAAAATTTTTGTACATCAATATCGTCCTTTTTGGGTGATGATACGGCAGGAACTTAAAACTCATTTGCTGGGTGAGACGCGCTAAAGGATAATTGGTTCAATTAAAAACCTGCCATGCAAACGTATTTAGCAATGGTTTAACCTTTGGCACAGAACAAGATAAGAGTGCATGGCCCGCTGCAATACAACCATTGGTGCAAACTGCGCAGGGGCCATCATCTCTGTGTGCAGACCTTAATACAGCATTAATATGGATTTTAGTTTGCTGTTGTTGGGGCCAAAGTGTGTTTCACTCTGTGATTACATTAGCGATGGAAATCTGAACCTAGGATGAATGGGGGACGAATTAGTTTTCCATAAAGCTGCTCAGGTGTGAGGTCAAACTCTACACGCATGTAAGTCTTAAGAAGTTATCTGAAGCTTACGAAGCAACTCATCCTTCGGCTGAAGGTGGTAGTGGATTGTTTTAGTTTGCCATAACAAACTGAGCATTCAATTTTCTAAGCAATTCATACGTATTGATATAGCTAACTCCAAATTGCTTGCAAATATTAGGGATTTTTACCTTTTTACTGTTTTGGGGGACTAATGCTTCATGGGTCACTATTGTCGCACCCGTTGTAGAAGCTTTTGCGATTATCCAAGGATCGGCTTTGCTTAAAAAGTTTGCGATATCTGCTTGAGATTTATCTGCAAGAGAAACTACATGATTAGCTATTTCAGTAAACATATCTTGAGTGGTTTTGTCAGCCACAGGTAAGAAATGAGGTTTGTGGGCTTTAGCCCACTTCGATAATTCATCATTAGAATCAGTGAGTTCGAGATAAACATTGTCTATGCTCATAACTTTTCCAACCTGAAATTGCTTTTCTAACCAATCCCAAAACGCAGGACAAAAATTCATGTCGTAATAAAGGTTTTTTGCTTGTATATAGGTATTAGAGTCCATTAAATAATTCAAAAATCATATCCCTTAGCAAACTTATTAATTTTATCCGGCTTGATCCCAAGTAGCTGCCCAGCATCCCTAAGTAAAACTTTACCACTTAGTGTTTCAGACAAAACTGCTCTAGCTAACCTTTCGCTTGTTTGACTTTTTAGAGTTACATAATAGCTAGGGCCTGTTCCTTTTCGTTCTCTTTCGTCATATTGCTTTTTGAGAAATCGAATAAAGCGATGATATTCATTTTGAGAAATGAATCCGAACGTTAAAGCTCTTCGCGCTAAAACCCATTGACTTACATGGAAGTGAGATTCTAAGCCCGCTAAATTATCTTTCCAGTCTTCTAGTTGTTGCCAATGACTCTTGAACTCTTCTCCGGGGACTAGAAACTCTGCCGCTACTGCATTGCAGAGAACCTCTTCTTTACGGTGTGTAGAATCAGAACCGTCAGAAACGCCACTTTGTCCAATCCATATGTGAGCTAATTCATGAATTAAAGTGAACAATCGTGCAACAGGAGCATCTGCTAAGTTGATAAAGATCACTGGTGCGATTTCATCAGCAATGGCAAAACCTCTAAACTCATTAACAAATAAAGGCTTTGTGTGATGTCCCAAATTACTCTGACGCATTACAAGGACACCAATACCTTCAATCTTTTTGATAAGATCTTTGTGGTAATCTTCCCAATTGCCCCTTGTAGGATGAGGCGGAACCCCAAGCTCATTTCTCATATCATTGACAATATCAAGTGCATTAGAGTTGATATTAAAGCGACCGACAAAACTCAATGGTTCAGTTCCTTGTTCGGTCAAATATTCTTTATACCAAGCTTGTTTAGAGACTGTATTTTGCACAACCTTGTATAACTCAGCGCTTGGCTTTCTTAGAGGTTCACCATCAACGGTTCGCAAATCTGGAATTGGAAGCTTATCTTCAGGCTGCTCTCGAAGAAATAAATAACCAAAGGGGACATATGTTTTTTCGGCTAGTTCCATAGCTTTGCGCATGGTAATAGGTTTTTCACCGTTTTCCCAAGCACTTACCTTTTCTTCCGTAGTTTGGAGTTTTGTGGCAAGCATACCCAAAGACAGGTCGGCACGTTCTCGAGCCCACCTTATCAAACTTGGATTAACTTGTGCGTATGCTGTTGCCATCTAAAGTCCTTTTCTTTTATCGCATCTTAATCATAAAGAATTTGAGATAAAAGAGGTTTGTAAAAAATTCAGTTAGTACTGGAACTTGGGTTCTATCTAATATTATATAAAAGTTGTTTTGCTTTATCACTTGTTAGATTGATGTGAGGCATCATTGTTCAAAGGCTGTAGCGTTAAAAGACGAACTAGAGAACGACATTAAAAGCTACTTTTGCACAAAAGCCGATTGAAATGAGAACGCTACTTTCAATGGTGATAGATGCTTCTGATGTTCTGACCGTATTACTTGAGGGGGGCATGTTGCGAGCGCAGGCCGTATGGGACGATTCATAATGAATTTGATGATGGCAGCAGGTGGCTACTCTTGGACTGTTATACCCGTAGAGCAAAGAGATGAGTATATGCTGGCACTAGAAGCTGCCAGTGTAGAACAAAATATCATCCCTTTTACAAAGTTCATCGCTTCGTTGCTATAGGTTCTTACTTAATTAATAGATGCCACTTGCTTTGTCACTAAACTCACTTGTTGATGCTCAGCACCAATTTATAAGACGAAAGCAAATGGCCTTTTCCTATCTTGGAAAAAAAATATTATTTGCCTATATCTACTCCTGCCTCGCCTCATACCATCGCAGAAGCTCAGCGCGCTCTTCTTCAGTCATGCCGGTTTTGTTCATAAAGGGCATGTCTTTGGTCATACTAGTACGACGAACAATTTGCGGGGCAAAGCGTTCGATGTCTGCCCATGTATCTAGTACAACACCCAGTGGCGCCACTTTAAAAATGTCGTCGGTTGGTTCAGTTGAATGGCAGCCTACACAGTGCTTGTTGACTAAGGCGATAACACGCTCTTGTGTTACGAGTGGGTAGGCTACTGCTTCAACTGTGCCATCTTCAGAATGCGCTGGTGCTTGCGATATTACCGGTTGTGATGGCCATGAAACCCATAGTGCAATGGCAAGCATGGCTACTGCACCAGAAACTAAAATACTCGGCTTTTTCACACCTACATGTTTAAGGTTGAAGTAGTGTCTTATCCACGCCGCTGCGGCCATTAACGCAATTAGCACTAACCAGTTAAGTTCATGCTGGTAGGTCATTGGGTAATGGTTTGAAATCATGATGAACAGCAAGGGCAGGGTAAAGTAGTTGTTATGCACTGAACGCAGCTTTGCACTTGCACCCCATTGTGGATCAATGTCTTGCTTGTTAGCCACGGCCGCAACCATTTTTCGCTGATTTGGCATAATGTTGAAAAACACATTGCCCGCCATAATAGTACCGATGAGCGCGCCCACATGAATAAATGCACCACGACCACTAAACCATTGAGTCGATAAGTAGGTTACCGTGCAAACTAGTGCAACAAGGCATAATCCAAATACTACGGGGAATTTGGCTAAGGGACTTCTGCACGCCAGTTCATACAAGGCTAAACCGCCAAATATCAGGCCTAGGCCCATTGAAATGGCTTGGGTGGGGGTTAAGGCATTTACGCTTGGGTCAATTAAGAAGGCCGACGCGCCAAAGTAGTACACTAGAACGAGTAGGGCAAAGCCAGACATCCAAGTGGTATAGGCTTCCCACTTAAACCAATGCAGGGTTTCGGGCATTTTTTCGGGGCCATAAGAATACTTAGCTACTTCGTAAAAACCACCACCGTGAATGGCCCACAAGTCACCTTTTATTCCCTTGTCTTGCTTCCACTTAGGAGGCGTACGTAGGTTGTTGTCTAGCCAAATAAAGTAAAATGAGGCACCTATCCAGGCCACACCTGCAATAACGTGAAACCAGCGAACAAATAAGCTAATCCAATCAAGCCATGGCATGGTTATTTTCCTTATTTTCGTAGCAGCAACGGCCGCTTATCCAAGTTTGTTTTACGGCGCGCTGCGCCCCTAAAATACTGAGCGCAAAGAACATATCACTGAAACTAGCGTGTTCTTCAATGCGTAATGAAGTGAGTTCACAGTAACGAGGGCTCACTATAATAAAGTCTGCGTCGGTACCTGAGTTTAGGTTACCAATGTGATCGTCCCACTGATGCGCAATAGCTGCACCTTGGGTCATCATGTAAAAACCTTCGAGTGGGCAAATAGGCTGTTTATTGAGCTGGCTTATTTTGTAAGCCTCGCCATAGGTACTAAACATGCTAAAACTAGTACCAGCGCCTACATCGGTGGCGAGGGCTACGGGCACTTTGTATTGTTTTGCTATGGCGTTATCAAATAGGCCGCTGCCCAAAAATAGGTTAGACGACGGGCAAAAAGCCACGGTTGCGCCCGTATCGGCCATGCGTTGCCATTCATCATTAGTAAGGTGTACGCAGTGGCCGAAAACCGCTCGCTCTCGCACCATGTGGTACTGGTCGTATACGTCCAAATAGCCAGTGGCGTTGGGGTAGAGCGATTTAACCCAATTGATTTCGTCCACGTTTTCCGACAAATGGGTTTGTATGTATACATCTTGATATTGCTGGGCGAGCTCGCCAAGGCTGGCCATTTGTGCTTCAGTGCTGGTGGGCGCGAATCTTGGAGTAATGGCGTAGCGATTTCGCCCTTGATTATGCCAGCGGTCGATCAATGCGGCCGAGTCTTTTTGTGCACTTGTAGGGCAGTCTCGTAACTCTTCTGGGCAGTTTCTGTCCATACATACTTTACCCGCAATCAGCGCCATATCGAGTTGGCTTGCGGCAGTAAACAGGGCATCGCACGCCTCTTTGTGTACGGTGGAAAACACCAGTCCAGTAGTGGTGCCGTTTTTAACTAATTGCTGTATAAACACACTCGCTACTTTTTGCGCATGAGACAAGTCACTAAACTGCATTTCAGTAGGAAAGGTATAGTTTTCGAGCCAACTGAGGAGTTGGTCGCCATAGCTAGCAATACTCTGGGTTTGTGGATAATGCAGGTGACTGTCTATTAACCCTGGAAGTATCCAGCACCCTGAGTGATCATTCAGTTCGGCGTCTGGATAGGTTCTGCGCATTTGTGCATAGTCACCTATGGCGACAATTTTTCCGCCCTCGACAACTAAACCGCCGTCTTGGATCACTTGAATATCATCGCCAAAATTTACTGTGGCGTGAGGAAAATGAGCAATGTTTGCTCGAAACAATAGCATTAATTAGCTGCCTCTGTAGCTACTGAAACCAAATGGCGAGATAAGCAAAGGAACGTGGTAATGCCCACCGTTTTCCTCTAGCTCAAATGCAATATCAATATGGGGGTAAAAGCTTTTGCCATGGGTGCCAATAAGGTAGTCTCGGCAATGAAAACGCAGGTGGTAGGTGCCCGCCTCAAAGCTTGATTGTGGCCATTGCTTAAAGCGACCATCGGCGTCGGTAATGCCCGTATGTATTTGCCCATCTGGGCACGTCAGGGTCAGTGCCATACCTTCAACAGGTTTGCCTGAGGTCGTATCTAATACGTGGCTTGATAAGGTGTTCATTGACTAGTGTTCCCCATCGTTCAGCGCTTTGTCTAAGCGCAGTAGTGTAATCTTAATTTGTTCTTGAGCGGCAGTGGCAATTTCTTGAGCAGTATCATTGGGCAAACGAGCTTCCAATGCTTTCAGCATGGCGTCTGCCGACAACCCGGTGGCACATATAATGAAAATAAAGCCATGCTTTTCTAGGTAGGCTTGGTTATTTTCTTTGAGAGACAATAGTGTTGCTTCTGACGCTACCGCAGTGCCTGACTGTTCGCCCGCTGCAATTGCTTTGGTGTTCGCGAATTTTTTACGTAGCGAATCAACATCACCAATCATTGGGTGAGCGGTAAACGCTTCGAGAAAGTCGTCACTATCGCACTTTGACCATACGTGCTGCGCGGTTTCTTTTACCTGGGCTAGGCTTTCATAGGGGCGATTTTCCACCATTTGATGAATCCAAGTTTTTGCCGCGCAAGTTTGCTGAAACCAATCCGCAGCTTGAGCTTCATCTAGTTGGTTTAATGCCTTTACATTCATAGTACAGCTTCCTTTGAAACGGTGGTTACCCCGAGTTGTTTTTCTTCTTGATGTAGCTTTTGTATGACTTGTGCAGAGATTGACACAGCAACTTCAATGGGCAGTTTACCCGGCACCGAAAGTTCTCCAACAGGAGAGATAAATCGAGATAACGCCGCGGCATCATATCCGCGATGAGTGAGTTTGGTTCTGAATCGCTTGGCCTTGGTATCTGAGCCAATAACGCCAACAAATGCTAACGCTGGGTATTTTAAGGCTTGTTCGGTAATACGGTAATCAAGTTGATGATCGTGAGTCAAAATGAGTACTAGCGTGCCCTCTGTAAGGTGGCGAACTTCGGTTTCTGGTTCTTCTTCAACGACGATTTCAACGTTGTTTGCCACTTCATTAGGAAACAAGCTTTCGCGGTTGTCTATCCAGCGTATTTTTACCGGAAGTTGAGCCAGAATGGGCACTAGCGCTTTAGCAACGTGTCCTGCGCCAAAGATAGCGAGGGTTTGCACGTTAACATTGCACACATCAAAGAGTACTTTTACCGCACCACCGCAACACTGGCCTAGCTTGCTGCTTAATGGATAAGATTCGATATGTGTTTGGTTTTCACCTTGTGCCAAGAGTTCTCGGGCTTTTTCGATACACGCATATTCAAGATGGCCACCACCTATGGTATCAATATGGCTCGTATCACTGACCACCATTTTACTCCCCGTTTCACGCGGAGTAGAGCCAGCTGCACTGATCACGGTAACTAGCACATAGCTTTGTCCGGTCTGCTGGTGTTGCTGAATGGCATCGTACCAATATTGAGGTTTCATTATTACGCCTCGCCTTCAGTATTTATTGCATTTACCGCGTTTAACACACGCTCTGGTGTTGCAGGTGTGTCTAACTGTGGATCAATGGTGTAATCGGACAGGCTAGAAATGGCGTCTTTTAACGCGCACCACACCGAGTTCGCTAGCATAAATGGTGGCTCGCCCACCGCCTTTGAGCGATAGATACTGTCTTCGGCGTTCTCAACACCATACAGATCCACATTAAAGTGGGCTGGCGTATCGCCAATCGCAGGAATTTTATAGGTGGCCATGTTGTTGCTGATGAGTTTACCGCTGTCATCCCATACAAGATCTTCGGTGGTTAGCCAGCCCATACCTTGAATAAAAGCCCCTTCGATTTGCCCTTTATCAATCGCTGGATTCAAGCTCTTACCCACGTCGTGAAGTATATCGACTCGATCTACATGATACTCGCCAGTCAGCGTATCTATGGTGACCTCGCTCACCGAAGCACCATAGGCAAAATAGAAAAATGGACGGCCTTGGCCTGTATCGCGGTTGTAGTGAATTTTAGGGGTTTTATAAAACCCCGTAGACGACAAAGAAATTCGCTCGAAATATGCCTCTTGAATCAGTGTAGTAAAGGCTTTTTTGTTTTCATCAAGTACTACCTCTCCATCGACAAATTTCACGCTATCACTACTTTCAACACCGCATTGCTGTGCAAAAAAGTCAGCCAGTCGCTGCTTTATGGTAATACATGCATTTTGTACCGCCTTACCATTGAGGTCGGTACCGCTCGATGCTGCAGTAGGAGATGTGTTAGGTACTTTGTCGGTGCGGGTTGACGTTACATCTATCATATCGATGGGCAAGCCAAACTCATTAGCGGCAATTTGCCCTATTTTAGTATGCAGCCCCTGACCCATTTCGGTACCGCCATGATTCACTTGAATACTGCCGTCGGTGTATATATGAACCAGCGCACCGGCTTGGTTGAGGTGCTTTGCGGTAAATGAAATACCAAATTTTACTGGGGTAAGCGCCAATCCTTTTTTGAGGATGGGGTTTTGTTGGTTAAACGCAGTTATGGCTTCACGGCGTTTCCAGTAATCGGAACTCGCTTCGAGTTTTTCGATAAGATCTGGCAAAATGTTGTGTTCAACTTCCATCCCGTAAGGCGTAGTGACTCCATTATCTTCGCCATATAAATTGAGCTTTCTTACGGTAAGGGGATCTTGTTTTGTGGCTCGGGCTACCTTATCAAGAACAGCTTCGGCCATGATCATCCCCT
>JALUXV010000156.1 GCA_027013165.1 Alteromonadaceae bacterium | reverse complement strand
AGGTGTACCGTTGTCGTCAAAGATGATGTTGGGGTCGATTGCATTAAAACTATCCCGATGAGGAATAGATTGCAGCACGATACCTTTGTCTTGCCATTGATACTCCGGTGATTGAGGATCTAGGGTTTTATTCACCGCTACACCCATAGCAGATGTATTTTTACCAAATGCAGACACTGAGTAATAAAGATAATATAAGCCATTGTGATGGATAATATCCGGCGCCCACAAATGGCCATTAAAACTTGGAGCGACATCTCGGGCCCAATCTGGCTCGGTTTTAAAGGCCCTATCGGCATAATCCCAAGTCACCATATCTTCAGATTGGTAAATGGTGATACCAGGTCCGGTGCTGAACAGGTAGTATTTGTCTCCTTCTTTAATCATGACCGGATCATGAATATCTAATTGAGGATACTCCGCTGTCTGACAACCGAAGGTTAAAAATAATCCGGCAGCACATAGTAAAACTTTCCTGACTGAACCTAACGAAAACAAAATTAACTCCCAATGCAACACGTAAATATTCGTATATGTACTATTGTATGATTAATAATCCTAGCATATTATATTATTGTTAAAAAAGGGTATATGAAAAATAAAGAAACTTCATATCGCGAAGTCACCCTAAAATGAGAAAAGGCTTGTAATGAGTGCAAACAAACTATCTGTATTAGAAAAAGTGGGCTATGGCTCTGGAGATATGGCTGTAAACGTGGTGATTTCATCAATGATGTTGATAATCACCTTTTTTTACACCGATGTATTTGGATTGAAACCAGAAGATTTGGCATTCCTGTTTTTAGCAGTGCGCTTAATTGATGCCGTCACAGATCCAATTATGGGTATTATTACCGACAAGTACACCACTCGATGGGGACGCTATCGCCCCTATTTCCTAGTAATGGCTATTCCATTTGCCATTTCCGTTTTTCTAACCTTTAGCACTCCAGACTGGGAATACAACAGTAAATTGGTGTGGGCATACTCTACTTATATTTTTGTCACTATCATGTTTACCGTGGTAACCATACCTTATATCTCCATCATTGGAGTGATGACTGACAACCCTAAAGAAAAGTTATCTGCCAATGGATATCGTCTGTTTTTTGCCAAAGTGGCAGCGTTGCTAGTGACGAGTATGGTACCTATTATTGCCGATAAATGGGGGGGAGATGATATTGCCGTGGGGTATCAGTACGCCATGGGATTAATGGCGATAATGTCAGCAGTGTTGTTTATCTTCTGCTTTTTTACTACCAAAGAGCGTATAGAGCACAAAGTAGAAACCAAGCCCTTTTTTTCACAGCTAAAATTATTGGTTAAGAATGACCAGTGGTTAATTTTGGTCGCTATCTGTGTCATCGGCACCATTGGATATGTAGTACGTGGTTCTGTTGCGCTTTATTACGCAAAGTACTATTTAGGCGGCGACGCACAGTTGTCTTCAGCCTTCATTTCTTCCGGTGTGATTGCTGCCATTTTGGCTATGGTAGCTTCAACTTGGATCACTAAACACTATTGCAAAATTAAGCTATTTCGATACAGCCAACTTTTGGTTGGCCTGTTAAGTGCAATGATTTATTTCATGGTCGACCCAGGTGACGTGGTAATGGCATTCGTACTTTATTTTGCCTTGTCTTTTGTTGTGGATTTACACGCGCCAATCTTCTGGTCAATCATTTCTGAGGCCATCGATTATGGCACCGTAAAAACAGGAGAACGTGTTTCTGGCTTGGCATACGGAGGTATATCATTTGCTCAAAAGGCCGGTATGGGTATTGCGGGATATATCGTTGGAATGCTGTTGGCATATTTTAACTACCAACCAGATCAGGAACAAAGCGCGTTCACCCTCACAGGCATAGCCCTCATGCTGTCCATCATTCCCGGTGTTTTTCACATGCTGATGGGAACCCTTATGTTCAAATACAAGATTAACAACGACAAGTTCGAGCAGATTAAGACTCAACTTGCAGGTAATCCGTCTTAACAACAAGCCGGTTATCCTTTCAATGAAATGGCCTTAACCTTGGGGAAGAGGTCATTCTTTTAAACAGTCAGGAGTTCTACGTGACACAACTAACCCCACTCATTGAACAACGCGCCGATCCTTTTATCTATAAACATAGCGACGGATATTATTATTTCACTGCGTCGGTTCCGGCCTATGACCGCATCGAATTGCGTCGGTCGAAAACTATAGAAGGTTTGGCCAATGCTGAAACCCATGACATTTGGCACAAACCTGACGAGGGACCATATTCTGATTTGGTTTGGGCACCGGAAATTCATTTCAATCAGGGAGCGTGGTACGTGTATGTAGCTATTGCTCCAAGCCGTGAAATTAAAGACAACCTCTTCCAACACCGTATGTATGTGTTGCGCTGCGAAGACGACAACCCATTGACGGGTGAATGGCAGTTTTTAGGTCAATTGGATACAGGGATAGATACTTTCTGTCTTGATGCCACAACCTTTACTCATAACGGACAGCTTTATTACTTGTGGGCACAAAAAGAAAATGGCATAGAGGGCAACAGCAATCTGTATATTGCCACTATGGATACGCCAGACAAGATTAGTTCAAAACCTGTAATGCTAACTAAGCCAGAACTGCCGTGGGAAATTATTGGTTTTTGGGTGAATGAAGGGCCCGCAGTTCTAAAGAAAAATGGCAAGATTTTTATCAGTTACTCGGCAAGTGCAACAGACGAAAACTATTGCATGGGATTGCTAGTGGCCGATGACCAAGCTGACTTAATGGATCCTGCTAGTTGGGAAAAATCACAGAAGCCAGTGTTTTCTAGTTGTTACGAGCACGGGGTATATGGCGCTGGTCACAACAGCTTTACCAAAGGTGAGGACGATGAAACTGATATTCTAGTTTACCACGCTAGAACCTATACAGAAATTGAGGGTGATCCGCTATGGGACCCAAATCGTCACACTTACGTGAAAGAAATCCGCTGGGATGATGCTGGTCTACCTGTATTCGGAAAACCGTCAATACAGGAATAGATCGAACCTACTGCGCTTTTCCCCCAGTGTTTCAACCTCGGGGGAATTGCCTCTATTTACTTACCAATAAAAAGGCTTGCCCATGAAAAAGCTGCGTGTTTTGCTAATACCATTGCTGCTACTTTCCTCTTCGGTTTACGCGACTCAGTTTATTAAGCCAGTTTCAATCAAGGATGTACGATTAACCGCAGGGCCTTTTTATGACGCTCAACAGACCAATTTAAACTACTTGTTATTGATGGACCCAGATCGGTTGCTAGCCCCATATCAACGTGAGGCTAATCTGTCGGTCAAGGTGGAAAGCTACCCTAACTGGGAAAATACGGGCCTTGACGGTCACATTGGTGGTCACTATTTGTCGGCATTAGCATTAATGTATGCATCTACTGGTAATCAAGCGCTACTTGAGCGCTTGAACTACATGATTGGTGAATTGGCGAAATGCCAACAACAGCATGGTAATGGCTATTTAGGTGGAGTACCTGGCGGCGCCAGAGTGTGGCGTGAGATAGCCAATGGTCAGGTAGAAGCGGATCTATTTACGCTGAACAACAGCTGGGTGCCTTGGTACAATTTGCATAAAGTGTTTTCCGGGCTGCGAGATGCATACCTATATGCAGATAATCAGCAAGCAAAACAGATGATGGTTGCTTTCAGTGATTGGATGCTCACTTTGAGTAATAAGTTGAGTGACAGTCAATTGCAACTGATGTTGCGCACCGAATACGGTGGCCTGAATGAAACGTTAGCCGACGTTTACGCAATCACAGGTGATAATAAGTATCTTGAACTTGCCAAGAGATACACAGAAATCAAATTGCTCGATCCACTATTGGCACAAAGAGACGAGTTAAATGGGCTACATGCCAATACCCAAATCCCCAAAATAGTGGGCGTAGCTCGTATTGCAAATATGAATGGTGATCAGGACTGGTTGAACAGCGCTGACTACTTTTGGCATCAGGTGACAGGCGCTCGTACAGTAAGTATTGGTGGCAACAGTGTTCGGGAGCATTTTCATCCCAGCAACGATTTCTCTAGTATGATTAAAGACGTTGAAGGGCCTGAAACCTGCAATACATACAATATGCTGAAACTCTCCAGCCTACTTTATCAGGCTAAAGGAGACCTTAAGTATCTCGACTACTATGAGCGTGCGTTATTTAATCACATCCTTTCGTCGCAGCATCCGGTGCACGGTGGGTTGGTTTACTTCACCCCTATGCGTCCAAATCACTATAGAGTGTATTCGGCTCCATCTGAAGGCATGTGGTGTTGTGTTGGCTCAGGTATTGAAAATCACTCTAAATATGGAGAGATGCTGTACGCCTCTCGCGGAGATCAGTTTTTCGTTAATCTGTTTACCAATTCCGAAGTCTTATGGCGAGAAAAAGGTATAAAATTCAGCCAGTCTACTGATTTTCCTGATACAGATACCACAAGTATCACTGTGCACAATGAAGGGGTTTTTGAGCTAAACATTCGTTTACCTTCCTGGGTTGCCGGTAAAGTGGTGGCTCAATTAAACGGTGAAAGTATTGAGGTTAATCACAACGCCGGAGAGTATTTTACCCTAAAGCGGCATTGGAAAAATGGCGACTCATTGACTTTGCAATTGCCCATGAAGACCACCCTTGAGCAGTTGCCAGACCAGAGTAATTATTACTCTGTTTTACATGGCCCCATTGTTCTTGCAACTAAAACTCAACCCTTTGAGAATGAACAGTTAGATTTTATTGCAGATAGTTCTCGCATGGGACATATAGCTCAGGGTCCTAAATGCGATTTAACAGACGCCCCAATCTTTATTAGCGATGATGATTCATTCTTATCTGGCATAACAAAAACCGAAGGTTTCTCGCTTCAGTTTGAAGTGCAAGGCGAATTGACTAATCAAGGACAGCCAATAGAGCTGATACCATTTTTCCGTTTGCACGATAGTCGATACACACTGTATTTCCCACAGTTTAGTGCCGAGGGATGGCAAGATTACAAACAGCAAATGATACAAGAGCAAGCAGTGGAAAATGCTTTGCTATCAAGAACACTAGATTATATTTCTCCTGGAGAGCAGCAACCAGAAGCAGATCATTTCTTTGAGGCTAGTCAAAGTGAAGCAGGGATAAATGGTACGAGACATTGGCGACATGCCCACGAATGGTTCGGTTACCGTTTAAATAGAAAAGATGAGAACACCCCTGTTCTGCGGTTAACCTATTTTGGATTAGATGCTGGTCGGGTTTTCGATGTGTTAGTGAATGACAAGCTGCTAGCTACCGTGAAGTTAGAGGGCGATAAGGGGCCTGAATTCTACACGGTGGACTACCTAATCTCTGCTGCCTTTTTTACCGATGACAACCCCTATTTCAGAGTAACGTTTAAGGCCCACACGGGATCGATTGCAGGTGGGTTATACGGTGTTCGACTGTTGAAGTCGGAATAACTAGGACAGTGGTGGAAAATTAGATTGTTGTTGTGAGCATAAAACTCAGTATGTACTGAGTTTTATGCAAACAGCTATTAAAGGTAGGCTTTGATGGTATCTTCCAGTGTTTGCTGATCGACAGCAAATTGGCGTATACCTTCAGCAAGTTTATCACTCGCCATTTGATCTTGATTCATCGACCAACGGAATTCAGCTTCTGTGATTGGTGTGTCGACTTTCCCATCTACCGACGATGCAGTAAGCTTCTGAGTGAGTTCATCAGTCGTATTCGCCAACTCTTCCAAAAGTGCGGGGCTGATTGTTAGACGGTCACAACCTGCTAACTGACGTATCTCTTCGGTGTTTCTGAAGCTAGCTCCCATAACAATGGTTTTGTAGCCGTGCTGCTTGAAGTAGTTGTAAATTTGCGTCACTGATTTTACGCCGGGATCATTTTCACCGTCATAGTTATTATCAGGTTGGTTTTTCTTATACCAATCCAAAATACGTCCTACGAAGGGTGAAATCAAAAAGGCGTTGGCTTGAGCACAAGCTTTAGCTTGGGCAAAAGAAAATAGCAAAGTCACATTACAGTTAATGTTTTTTTCTTGCAGGATACGGGCAGCTTGAATACCTTCCCAGGTTGCTGCGATTTTTATAAGAATACGAGCTGGGTCTATTCCCTGTGCCTGATATAAATCTAACAAGTGCTGTGCTTTTTCCACAGTTTTTGTAGTATCAAATGACAACCTTGCGTCTACTTCTGTTGAAACAAGACCAGGAACTTGCTCCAATAATTTCGCACCTATCATCACCGCTAGCTTATCCGACGCCGCTTCAACTATGTTGTCTTTATTGTTTTCTTTAGCCCATTCAATGGCTTGTGTAAGAAGGGGCTTATGCTTCTCCATCTGAATGGCTTTGAGTATTAGTGAAGGATTGGTCGTAGCATCTTCTGGGGAGAATTTCTCAATGGCCTCGAAGTCACCCGTGTCCGCAACAACGGTTGTAAATTCTTTTAGCTTATCTAATTGATTTTCCATTACATCCTCTATTTGTAATTTATCTCTTAACAAATTTAATAATTAATTTGCTTTTCCACTAATGGTGATATTATCATACAATTAATTTTTAAGTAGTATAATAACATTAGTTTTTCATAGTATTAATATTAGAGAGTCGTTATGTCTTCTTACACCTTGGGGCTGGATTTCGGGTCAGATTCAGTCCGAGCATTACTGGTTGACGTCAATACTGGTAAAGAAATTACCAGTACCACCGTAAACTATCCGCGGTGGGCGAAAGGGTTGTATTGCAAACCTGAGTTAGATCAATATCGTCAACATCCTCTGGATTACACAGAGAGCCTTATCAAGGTTGTCAACGAACTTTGGGAGCAGGCTCCCGCTGATTGTGCTAGCAAAGTGATCGGGATGAGCTTTGATACGACCGGTTCAACGCCCGTTGCCGTGAATGCGCATGGCGAGCCCTTGGCATTAACCGAGGAATTCGCCGAAAACCCTAACGCTATGTTTGTCTTGTGGAAAGACCACACGGCTATTAGTGAAGCAGAGGAAATCACCGCTAAAGCCGCCGCGGGTGACGTGAATTACCTCTCTTATATTGGCGGAATCTATTCTTCCGAATGGTATTGGGCGAAAGCTCTGCATGTTTCTCGTCAAGACCAAGCAGTTGCTGATGCAACTCATATGTGGGTAGAACACTGTGACTGGATAACAGCCTTGATGTGTGGAAAGACTCACCCTGACGAGTTAGTCATGGGACGCTGTGCGGCTGGCCATAAATTGATGTGGAATGCCAAATGGGATGGTTTCCCTCCTAATGAATTTTTTACCTCCATTGATCCGCTGTTGGATGGGTTGATTGATAAGCTGAACCCTAATACTAAAACCAGCGATATTTGTGCAGGTCAATTGACCGCCGAATGGGCTGAGAAACTTGGCCTAAAAGCAGGTATAGCTATTGGTTATGGTGCCTTCGATTGTCACATGGGCGCCGTTGCGGCCAAAGTTAAACCCGGTGTACTCACTAAAGTAGTAGGTACTTCTACCTGTGATATTACGGTAGCTGATCCACAAACCCTTGGTGAAACTTGTGTCAGCGGCATTTGTGGTCAAGTAGATGGTTCAGTGATTCCGAATATGATTGGTTTGGAAGCAGGGCAATCGGCTTTTGGCGACCTATACGCTTGGTTTAAGAAAGTACTGTTATGGCCAATGCGTCAATTCGGTGATGTGGTGAGTGAAGAGCAATTTGCTCAGGTAGAAGATAGGCTCTTGATAGACCTATCAGCAGCCGCACAACAATTGCCTGTAGATCTGTCAGATATCGTAGCGCTAGATTGGATAAACGGGCGTAGAACCCCTGACGCTAACCAGAATGTAGCTATGGCCTTGGCGGGTATCAAAATGGGCGCAGACGCCCCCCACATATTCAAAGCGCTTGTTACAGCAACTGCCTTTGGTGCCAGAGCTATTACCGAGAGATTTCAGTCTCAAGGTGTTGATATTACATCCATAGTTACAATCGGTGGCATCTCTAAAAAGTCTGATTTTGTCATGCAAACATGCGCCGACGTATGGAATTGCAATATTGAAGTACTGGAAAGTGATCAAAGTTGTGCGTTAGGCGCTGCGATCATGGCTGCTGTAGCTGCAAATAAATTTGACACCGTGAGTGAAGCGCAAGAAGTCATGGCCTCACCGGTTTATAAGAGTTATCACCCCGATGCGAAAAACGTAGCCATATATGATGCGCTGTATCGAAAGTATCAGCAATTGGGAGACGTGGTAGATGGAGGTTTGCAATGAGTTATAAAGAATTAAAACGCCAGGTATTTGAGGCAAACTTAGAACTGGTTAATCGTGAACTTGTTATATACACGTTTGGTAATGTGTCACAAATTGATCGTGATGCGGGCATTGTTGCCATTAAACCCAGTGGAGTGTCGTATGCAAATATGAAAGCCGACGATATTGTACTGGTAGATTTAGACAATAACATTGTTGAAGGTAAGTTAAGACCTTCCTCTGATACCAAAACCCATATCCACTTATACCGCCATTTTGACAGCATTGGCGGAGTGACCCATACACATTCAACGTATGCGACTGCTTGGGCGCAAGCGCGGCAGTCGATTCCTTGTTTAGGGACTACTCATGCCGATTTCGTGCATGGTGAAATTCCTTGCACCGGCGAATTAACGGATGAACAAATCCAGCGAGATTATGAGCTGGAAACTGGTGTACAGATCACCGATACATTTAAGTCTATCGATCCCAAAGCTTCTCCCATGGTAGTCGTTGCTGGTCACGCTCCATTTACCTGGGGTAAAGATGCTGCTGAATCTGTGTATCACGCCGCAATACTCGAAGAAGTTGCAAAAATGGCTTACCTGACGCGTACGTTAAACCCTCAATCAGAAGTACTGAAGCGAGAGGTAATGGATAAGCACTACCTACGTAAGCATGGTGAAAATGCCTACTATGGCCAGAAGTAATGCTGGTAACGCAAAAGATTAAATAGAGGATAGTAATATGTCTAACAGAGAAATTTGGTTTGTAACCGGCTCACAACACCTTTACGGACCAAAGGTACTGGCTGAGGTTACTAGTAATAGTTCTGCCATCGTTGATGGTTTAAATAAAACGGCACAACTGCCTGCTCCTATCGTGTGTAAACCAACGGTAAAAACACCTGAAGAGATTCATAGCGTTTGCCAACAGGCAAACAATGATCCCAATTGTGCTGGTTTGATACTATGGATGCACACGTTCTCGCCAGCGAAAATGTGGATAGCTGGGTTAAGTGAGCTGGTTAAACCTTGGTTACATCTTCATACCCAATTTCATGCCAAATTACCTTGGTCAGAAATTAACATGAACTACATGAACACTCACCAAAGTGCTCATGGCGATAGAGAGTTTGGCTTTATCGGTACGCGTATGCGCAAAGAGCGCAAAGTTGTGGTTGGTCACTGGCAAGCTCCACATGTAATTGATCAAATCAACGGTTGGACCCGAGCCGCTTTAGGTTGGGCAGAAAGCCAGTCACTGAAAGTGGCCCGATTTGGTGACAACATGCGCCATGTAGCGGTAACCGAAGGAGATAAAGTAGCAGCGCAAATCGCCTTTGGTTATCAGGTTCACGCTTTTGGTGTGGGCGATTTGGTTGAGGTAGTGAACAGTGTCAGTGAGCAGGAAGCGAAGAGTCAACTAGAGCAGTATCAACAAGACTATGTGATTGCGGATGATGTATGGAAAGACAGTCACGCCTACAATATGCTAGTTAATGAAGCTAAGCTTGAACTAGGCATGGAAAAATTCCTCGTTGATGGTGGCTTTGGTGCTTTTACTAACTGCTTCGAAAATTTGACGGGTCTTACAGGCCTACCAGGTTTGGCAACTCAGCGCTTAATGTCAAAAGGCTTTGGCTACGGCGGTGAAGGAGACTGGAAGACTTCGGCCATGGTTCGCATTATGAAAGTGATGGGAGAAGGGCGAGACGGAGGCTGTAGTTTTATGGAAGATTACACCTATAACTTTGATGGTGTTGATCAAGTACTAGGTGCCCATATGCTAGAAATTTGCCCGTCTATTGCTAAAGAAAAGCCGCGCTTAGAAGTACATCGCCATACCATCGGTGTTAAATGTGATGTGGCACGTCTTCTATTTACCGCAAAAGCAGGGCCTTCTATCTGCGTATCACCTATCGACATGGGCAACCGTTTCAGAATCATCGTGAATGAGGTGAATACGGTTGAACAACCTGAAGGTACACCAAATCTTCCTGTAGCTTCTGCGTTGTGGGAACCAAAACCAAACCTTAACGTGGCCGCTGCTGCTTGGATTTATGCTGGTGGAGCTCACCATAGTGCATACAGTCAGGCGGTAACTACAGACATGATTGAGGACTTTGCTGAAATGGCTGGTGTTGAAACCGTTATCATTGACGAAAACACCGAGTTGCGTCAGTTCAAAAATGAGTTACGACAAAGTGCAGCATATTATGCGCTAAAACAAGGTGTGTAGACGCTTAAGTTGTCGTTGGTTGAAGGTGATATTCATATCACCTTCCTTAACATCAAAGTCGGAATCAATTTGAATTTAGAACAATATCAGGGCCTGATTTTCGATATGGATGGTACTCTGGTTGACTCCATGCCTTCTCATTTGGAGGCTTGGAGGGTTACCTGCGAGTACTATGGTTATCCTTTCGATCAGGACTACATGAACAGTCTGGGCGGCGTTCCAACACAACAAACCGTGGTATTGCTGAATGAAAAGTTTCAGTTGTCTCATGATCCCAAAACCGTTGCGTTGAAAAAGCGCCATTTCTGGAATCAAATGACTATTGTACCAGCATTGATTCCGGTCACTCACGACATCTTTCAGGCCAATTTGGGTCACAAGCCCATAGGTATAGGTACCGGGGCTGAGCGTCAACACGCGTTAGAACTACTATCTCACCATCATCTGCTTGACAAACTTGATGCCCTTGTAACTGCGACAGACGTCAAACAAGGTAAACCACATCCCGAAACATTTCTGACAGTAGCACAAACTATGGGTGTTGAGCCTTCTAGTTGTCTTGTCTTTGAAGATACGCAAATTGGCTATCAGGCTGCAAAGGCAGCTGGTATGGACTGTGTTTTGGTCAAAGATGGTCAAATTGTCAGGTAAAACAATTATTAATTAGGGTTACTCATGGATTTTACATTACATCGCTCTACTTTAACGCCGGGCTTTAGCCATCGGCTAGTCAAACTTGTATTTAGTATTGCTCTGGGAGTGGTTGTTATGAGTGCCCAAGCTACAACCCAAGGAACTCAGATGATTCATCAGTATCCCAGTGCTTCTTTATCACATTATGGCTATTTGTCTGATAAAACCGCCGTATCTAAAGTTACGCTAACCAATAAGCACGGCATTGAAGTGGATGTCATTAGCTATGGCGGCATCATCACTCGAATTACAACACCTGATAACAAAGGTCAGATGGCTAATATTGTGTTGGGTATGGATGATATTCACGCATATGAGTCTGCGAACCCCTATTATGGCGCTATTATCGGGCGCTATGGAAACCGAATTGCCAACGGTCGTTTTACTCTCGAAGGCGTAGACTACCAGTTAGGGCAAAATGATGGTGACAACCATTTACACGGTGGTCACAACGGTTTTGATCGCAAGAACTGGGCAATGGTTCCTTTTACTACAGAGAACAGTTCTGGCGTTACCTTAAGCTATGTTAGTCCAGATGGTGATCAGGGTTACCCTGGTACTTTGGATATGCAAGTGGTCTACACCTTGACCAATAACAATACGTTGGATATGAAATTTTCCGCAACTACTGACAAAACAACTATTGTTAATATGACCCAGCACTCCTATTTCAATTTAGCGGGTGGCGGCAGCATTCTTGACCATCAATTGCGCATCCCATCAGATAGTATCACCCCGGTTGACAGTGGCTTGATTCCAACAGGAGAGCTTATGCCGGTAGCAGGCACTCCCTTTGATTTCCGCGACTTTAAAACCATTGGTCAAGATATCAATACTAATCATGAACAAATGGCAAGGGGCAAAGGGTACGATCATAATTTTGTAATCAAAGCTGATATCGATGACGAGTTGATCGAGGCTGCCACTGTGGTTGAACCAACGTCAGGTCGTCAATTGACCGTTTTAACCGATGAGCCCGCCGTACAATTCTATTCCGGTAATTTTATGGACGGCTCAACGAGTCGCGATGGCAAGCCCTTTGATTTCCGCACCGGCTTTTGTTTAGAGCCACAACATTATCCAGATTCGCCCAATCAGCCCGCTTTCCCTTCAACGACTTTGTCGCCTGGTGAGCAATATCAGATTCGTATCGTATATGCGTTTGATGTAGTGAAGTAGAAATAAGGAGTCAGTATGTCTTTAAACCTGAACACCTCTTTTAAGTTAGTAGCCGCGAGTCTGATATCGCTACTAACTGCGTGTACCGCCACCGAAGAAGCTGATGTGCCTTTAGTACATCAAATTCAGGAGGAAGCTCCAGTCAAACAAGATGACGGAACCTTTGCCAACCCCTTGTTTCCCAACGGTGCGGATCCTTGGCTGGAATATTGGGACGGTAACTACTATCTCACGACTACCACTTGGACTTCTGAGCTAGTAATGCGCAAATCTCCGACACTCGCTGGCCTAGCTGAGGCTGAGCCAGTGAATGTTTGGTCGTCTGCTGATCCTGCCCGCAATGCTAATTTTTGGGCATTTGAGTTTCACCGCTTGAAAGGTCCTAACGGTTACCGCTGGTACATGATGTACACTGCCGGTGAAGATGGCACCCTTGACCACCAGCACTTGAATGTATTGGAAAGCGCAGGTGATGATCCCATGGGTCCTTATGAGTACAAAGGTGCTCTGATGCCGGATGTATGGAATATAGACGGAAATTACCTTGAGCATGAAGGTAAGCTTTATGTGATCTACTCGCAATGGCAGGGTGATCAGCAACTCAATATTATTGCTGAAATGGAAAATCCGTGGACATTGAAGGAGGGGTCACCGCATACCATCATCACGCGTCCAGAATTGGATTGGGAAATCAGTGGCCGTAAAGTGACGGAAGGCGCCGAAATTCTTCAACGCAACGGCAGAACCTTTATGACCTATTCGGCAAGCTTCTGTAACACGCCCGATTACAAATTAGGTTTATTGGAATTGGTCGGTGATGATCCTTTGAACATCGAACATTGGAAAAAATATGAACAACCAGTATTTAGCCGCACAGAAACCGTGTTTGGCCCTGGTCATAATGGCTTTTTCCAATCTCCAGATGGTACCGAAGAGTGGTTGGTATACCATGGTAATGACTCAGTAGAGCACGGGTGTAGCTCTACGCGATCGCTACGCGCACAAAAGTTTGAGTGGAACGCCGACGGTACGCCAAATTTTGGTGAGCCTCTTACGCCTGGAGTCAAAGTTAAGCCGCCTTCAGGTGAGTATGGACCTTTGATAACACGTGTTCAGGGACAGCAATACCAGTTGGTAAACGCTACAACGGGACTTTGTCTGGATTCAGGCAGTAACCCTCAAGATCCAAAAGCCGTACAGAGAGAATGTGGTGCCACCAACGGCCGTTGGGTGATCGATGCGATGAGTGATGGTCACGTGCGATTGGCAAACCAAGAAGATAGTCGTTTCTTAGAGGTGAGCGATTGCTCTCTGGCAGAAAATGGTCAGTTGCGATCTGCGGCGTGGCGGAACAATTATTGTCAGCAATGGCAGATTGCAAATAGTAGTGACGGAAAAGTTAAAATTACCAACCGTTATTCTGGAAAATCTCTAGCAGTGGCTGCTTGCTCAGCGTCCGAAAATCAATCTGTGGTTCAGATTTCAGATGCAGTCTGTGATGAATGGTATTTGAAACCTACAGGTGATGTTGTGTTACTTAGCCAGCAAAGTGGTAAAGCCTTGTCTGTAGCAACGATTGGTGGGGAGTTAAACAGCAATGTTGAGCAGCAAGCTTGGTCCCATAAAGAAGCTCAGCAATGGCAAATCAACTCAATCGAATCAGGGTATGTTGCGTTAACACCAAATAACAGCGAGTTTTGTCTCACAGTAGAGGACGGAAACATCGTTCCTGGAGCAAATGTAGAATTAGGTGATTGCGAAGATAAAACTGCACAGTGGAAAATGGTTCCAGTACACGGAGGTGGTATGCAGTTTGTTAATAAATACACTAATCAGGCACTTGGTTTAGAGAATTGCGGACTAGCAGAACACACTAATTTTGCTACGCAACCATTGCTTGGCAACAAATGCCAAATATTCCATTTAAGACAACCGAGATAAAGGTCATCATGTTCTAGTGCTTGTAATTTTATGATTACAAGCACTATTGAAGACTACTTCAATTCGCGACAACTAGATTGTTGATGTTCCTCTAGCCACTTAGCCAATCCCTCTGCTGGCAAGGGCTTAGCCCAAAGAAAACCCTGACCTTCGTCACATTGCAGCGTTACTAATTTTTCCAGCGTTGCCTTGTCTTCTATTCCCTCGGCAATGGTTTTTAGCCCTAAGCTTGCAGCCATGTGGATTATTGCTTTAACCAATGATACTTGGTCTTGCGATTCACAAATACTGCTAATGAATGAACGGTCAATTTTCAGTTTACTGGCTTTGAAATCTCGTAGATAACTTAGGTTAGAGTAGCCTGTACCAAAGTCATCTATGGCGATAGTAATACCAAGGCGGCTCAGCCCTTCAAGTTGTTGCCTAATAAGTGGTGTATTGTCGATGAGTAAGGATTCGGTGAGTTCTAACTCCAGTGCACTCGGCGGCAGGCCTGCCTCACTAAGGGCTTTTTCTACTGTTTCTTGCAGGTGACCACTTTTAAATTGCACCACCGACAGGTTTACCGCTATTCGAAGTTGAGGCATGCCTAACGATCGCTGTTGAGCACAGAAAAAGCAGGCTTGCCGAATGACCCAATGTCCAAGCTCGTTGATCAGGCCACTACTCTCGGCCAGAGGGATAAACCGCTCAGGACTTATCATGCTGCCATCGGCTTGAGGCCAGCGCAGTAGTGCCTCAATTGTTGTGACTTTACCGTCGCACAAGGACATCATGGGCTGATAGTAGATTTTAAATTCATTACTGGTCAGCGCTGGACGTAACCTTTGCAGCAATCTGAATTTGTCGTCATTGGTTTTGTCTAGGCTTTTATCATAGTAATGGAAGGTGTTGCGACCGTCTTGTTTTGCCTCGTACATGGCGATATCGGCTTTACGACAAAGTTGTTTGAAGTTGTCGCCATCGTCCGGAGCACAAGCTATACCGATAGAAGCAGATACCATGACTTGTGTGTGCAGTATTTCAAACACTGAGGCGCATTGCTTTATAATGGCTTGAGCGAGTTCGTTACATTGGTATCTGTCACCGTCAAATGGTGCCAGCACAATAAATTCATCACCACCAAATCGAGTTAAATGGTGATCTGGGGGCAGCATACTCGCTAATCGGTGTGTTAAACGTTGAAGTAACTCATCCCCAGCCGCATGGCCTAGGGCGTCGTTAACAGGTTTAAAATTGTCTAAGTCGATGAACATAAGCGCGAGCTTGTGCTCTTTGCTATGGACTTTATTTAATTCCTCGAAAAAAAGGTTCTCAGCGTAGATTCGGTTGGGTAAACCTGTTAACGCATCATGGTGCGCTAAGTGCTGCACTTCTCTTTGAGACTTCTGAACTTTCGCATTCTCTTTTTGTAGCGACACCATCAGTATCTTAATGTCTCTCACCAAGATAAAAACACTAAAACCCGTGATAGTAATTATCACCAAAGAGAACAACAAATGTGCCCACGTTAAGGTGGGGATATGAGGGGTGATAATATTCTCAAGCGCAAGCCAAGTAAGTAATGCACATTGCACTATGACGAATGACAACACAGTAATAAACACCCCCACACCACCTAATGTGGCGGCGAAAATAAGCAAGCCGGGGTATCCGAGTATCGCTAAGTCGAACATGCCTGCACCAGTGAGCGCCAATGAAAATAGCATAGTGGCCAGAGAGCCCAACATGATGTAAGCGGACAGAAGCACGCGACGTTTATAAGCGAAAACTAGGGCAATGATGAGACAACTGAGTGCTGCACAAAAAATGTGAAAAGTAATACCTCTGGCAACTAACAATGAAATGATTAATCCAACGGAGGTCACAACGCAGATTTGCATCAACCGCTGGCGACGGATCTGGCGGAAAGTGTCGTTGTGCTGCTCAACTCTCTCTATCATAATGCAGGCTCGCCTCTGGCTTGTTTGATGGGCCCATCAATTTACCTAGTCAACTTAACCTGTTAGATGGAAAAATACCAATCTGACGAGTAACAAGATACA
>JALUXV010000155.1 GCA_027013165.1 Alteromonadaceae bacterium | reverse complement strand
GGCATAATTCGCCCGAGGCTACCGTTACGGATATCATTACTGGTAGGTGTATAAGGGTACCTATCCAAGCCTCCCCCAACAAAATGATATTGTTCATCTAGCTTATTAACCAGCCCCCGTAATTGGTCTATATGGCAGTAAGTGGCTAAAATAATCCGCATCTTTCTAGGGTCGGTACCACAACCTACAACGATGTAGCACGTTACCCCCATATCGATACCAATGAAGTGTGGTTCACCTTGTCTTGGCTCTGGGATAGCTGGGCTCCCCATGGCTAGTTTTATCTGGCTTAACGAAAGCTTCTGGTCTTCGTTGTTGTAGGGCTCACCCTTAACCGTGTTGTAAAAGCCCTTCAGGTTATCATTCGATTTGTAATCAAATAACTGAGCGAAACAATACTGAGGGTCTAGCCTGTGGGTAGAGAATGTGCGGATACGGTAGCCTCGGTTGAGCACCCGACTTGGGTATTTTGCCACCCATTCACGGTTTTCATAGTCAGCAAGGTTCAGGGGCTTCCGGCATTTTTCACAAACCACGCGTGCGGATTGAATATCGAGCTGGCCAGAGTCGATAAGGTTATCTGAGATATCTTCAAATTTTTCCAAATCATCTGGTAGGCCATCTACCTCTACGAACGCTCGGCTAAATACGGGTATTTGGTAATGGTTGCAGCAACGGCACTTAATCACGTACTCATGCTGGTCACTTCTTCGGTATCCTCTGTCTACGCCTACCCCTTCATAAGTTGGGGTACTGAAACGCTGGTTAACACGATGATCGGAACCTTGTAGACGAGAGTTAAAGAGTGACAACATTGACGGGTCTGTTAAGTCAATCTCATCGTTAAAAACAAAGTCCGCGTTGATACTTGTGGCGTCGGCCTCTGCAGAGCCGGTAACGTAAAGGAAACTGGTACCAATCCGCATTAGGTCCATAGACTGTTTGGTCTTGTCCCCACTCTCTTGCCTAAAAGCTTTATCAAAATTAATCAACGGCTGGATACGCGCTTTTGAAATACGCTTAAACATCCGCTCATTCGGCATGGTGTAAATCAAAGAGGTGTTAGGGATTCGGCTTAATATCGCCAGCGCTTTACGAATCTGTATTTCGGTAAGACCAACCTGAGAGGGCTTTATACAATCGAGGCTTGGGTGCATATCATCGGCAATCTGTTTTTGGAAGGGATAGCGCTCGAAACTAAAAGGTCGCTTGTTAAGTGAAGTGTTCGCACACATCCAATCCCCATGCGTCATATCTTTCGAATCTTTGTTGTACCGGCCTTCTGCAGTCGAGTACAAATCCATTAAAAACTGATTAGCCACAGCTACCTCAATTATCGTCAATTAGTCTATTTTCCGAATAGATTACGCTTTACTGACTATACAGGCAATCTTGCGGTATGATATTTAACCTATAACAAAGCGGAGATTGACGATGAAAACACCCAAGTTCTATCCTGAATTCACCCCGAACCTTTTCACAACGCTGAATACGTGGAAAAAACTAATTCAAGATGACCCAACCTACCTCGACGATGAAGACTGCCCTTACGAGCCCAACGAGATAGAATTCCTTACTGCGCTTTTTAGCATTCAAACCGACGCTGGCATAACCGTTGCAGACTCAGAACTAGAGGATTTAGATTATATTCCAGATTTCGAGACGGAAGCGTTGCAACTGTATCGAGATATGAAAACCTTCAAGAACTCGCTCAACCACGGAGACACAAGCGAAATGACCAGTACGTTTCGTACCATGGTGTCACTGATGGAAAAAATCCTCGATGTTCAAGAACGGGCCTCAGGTATAAAACAATTTGGTGTATTCAAAACGTTTATCCTCGATAGCATGGAGCGCTATCTAACACCGCAGCAAAAAACTGAGTTTATCGACGAAATGAAACTCGTACTTAATCAGGAGTAACCGCATGTATAGTTTATTATCGAAAGCCTTATTTGCTGTGGGTGTGCCAACGATTCCGCTGTTTAAAACTTCAAAGCTCCCCGCTATCCCTAGTGACAAAATCCAGCAAGCCACCCAGGAGTTACACCAAAAGAATTGGCAAGCGACACATGCGGATAAGCTTTGTGGGGTGGCTTTAGGTCAGGCCCTCAAAGACGAGAGTGAATATTGTCTTGTTGCGGTAAGGCTCGATCATAAACAATCCGATTTAAAGCTTTCACTTTCGCATAAGCTTCCTTCAAGCTTTTGGCTGGTATCTGAATCAAATAGTCACTACATTATTTTTAAAGCACCGGCACCTTCGCCTTGTAGTGAATCATTAAAATCATTCGCTGTTCTTGGCTCTGGCCTCGAGGGACGGTTGCTTTCATTCTTGGCGGAAGACGCGTTTGTGGTACTGAGCTCACCAACTCAGGTACCTACCAAAGACGTCATAGATAACTTACCGGTATTCGAACCCCACCACATCATGGACGTCTTACAGGAAATTTTGCCGGATGTTGAGCTTCAGAAAGAGAAATACCAGCATGAAGCAAGGACAAAATTACACACTTTAGGTCAATTAGACGTAACTATGCGTTCTTATCTGACGCATTTTTGCTACGATTTTTTACTAAATTGCGACCAAAACACGTATCTTTTGCCCGTTTTGCAAGAAATTGACGCGCTTTATAACAGTTTTTCGCAAAATTTTGTCGAAATACCACCAAATCATCAAAAAGACGCCTATTTCCAGACCTTCTACTCACTCATCCACCAAGTGCGGATGTACTACAACCTTCGCCTTCCTCCGCACTGGGACGTCAATATTGGCTCTAATCTAAGGGACAGATACGCTATTCCCTTCACCTCAAAGGACGCGCAATACACCTATCAAGGCCTTCAAAAGTACGTTTACGATAAAATGTCAGAGGCTATTGGTAACGAAACCCAAATGTTGAGTGCATGCCAGTCGGCCATGGAAGAAATCGCACGCTCATTCACGGTAACCAAACTTGAAGTAGACCAACTCAAGCGATATATCTCGCGCCAGTCTGGGATGAAG
>JALUXV010000154.1 GCA_027013165.1 Alteromonadaceae bacterium | reverse complement strand
CCGACAAAGGCTTATTTATTGCGAGCCCGAATCAAGGACAATTTGATCCTTTACGTGCGGTAGAAACCTTTCCCAAAGATGTTCGTATTAGCGTAATTAACACCATTAGCAATGGCACTTTGGTGATTGGTACAGCACAACACGGCCTTTATGTAAGTCAGGCCGAGGGTGGCTATGAAGCAATAACGTTAGTTGGTGATGCCCACTCAGCGTGGATCTACAATATGATCGAACAACAGGAGAATGTACTGTTATTGGGTACCTTTGGGTATGGCCTAGTTGAAGTCGACCTCACTACAAATACCCAGCGACATTTTCCTTTTAGTCGATTACACCCCTCGGGATTAAGCGACAGTAATATCTGGTGTCTGTACAAAGACAGCAGAGGGCTTGTTTGGATTGGCGCTGGTAATACACTAAATGTGTTTGATGCCCGAAATACGGCTATAAAACACTTATTAGGGGGAATGAACCTGCCGAATGGTCTAACTGAACCCAAAGTACATGCAGTTGTTAACCTCCCCAACTCAGATACCAATTCACTGATCATTGCCAACGGTAATCAAGGCTTAGTGAAACTTAGTGCGGATTTAGGTGTTACACAAAGGTGGTTACTATCTGTTGGCGACCCTATTGAAACCTTATTTACAGGTGCGACGGGTACAATATATGCCTCTTCGAATTTTGCTACCGTAGCACTTTCTCCCTCTGAACGAGAAATATCCCCTGTTTCACTGCCAAACCGTCCTGCTACGGCCTTTACTGGAGCATTTGCTGATTCAGGCCATAACTTGTGGCTTGGCGGACCAGACGGTCTTTGGAAGCAATCTAAGTCCAGCCCCGAAACTGGGGTGCAAATTCTTGATGATACCA
Source organism: Alteromonadaceae bacterium (assembly GCA_027013165.1). Lineage (GTDB taxonomy): Bacteria > Pseudomonadota > Gammaproteobacteria > Enterobacterales > Alteromonadaceae > Alteromonas. Next base: position 2,163 of record JALUXV010000154.1, on the reverse strand, counting down.
TTCACGACAGAAGAGTATCTGCGTTGCTGGCAACAAGTAATACCTTGTGGATTGGTACATGGCGAGGGTTGTATTCCTTACCTCTCACTGAAGATAGCCACGGGCCAACAATAACAGCTTCTTCTCATCCAGCTCTACAACAGCAGTTTATTTCCGACATCTATGCAGATAGCTTAGGACAGGTGTGGGTAGCAACCAGCAGCGGAGGTTTATTTGTTCAGTCCTCACAATCTGAGTGGTTTCAAATTACCGATGCCAACGGATTGCCTGGTAATTCAATCGCCGCAATAGCAGGCGAAAGCGCAGAGAAAATATGGATTGGCTCATCCAGAGGTATCGCTTCAATTTCAATTCACAACAAACAAGTTCAAAAAGTGGTAACCGGTAGACAGGCCATAAACAGTCCATACTCTCGTGGCGCTGCTACTACAACCAGTCAGGGAGATGTTGTATTTGGCGGGACAAATGGTTTAACCCTAATCGCGCCTTCGCACATGGACGAGTCGAATGGTTCGCTGACACTACTATTTATTAACGCCAACGTACTTACCCAGCAAGATGAACTAAAACCGCTTCAAACGGGGCAATCAATCATTGAGATGGCGTCTCTCCCTAAACGAGTGATGTTTGAGTTTGCAGCACTAGATTACCTTGCACCTGAACAAATTCAGTACCGCTATCGTGTGGTTGGCTTAGATGACAGCTGGACACTGCTCGATGCCGATCATCGAAGTGTTACATTGACAAGTCTGGCCCCGGGTAACTACCAAATTGACATTGAATATGCATTTAATGGAGAGCAATGGGAAACGAATACGTTAAGTCAGCAATTTACTGTTCTACCTGCGTGGTATCAAACAACAACCGCGCGTATCGCCACTATTTTACTGATTATTGGCGCAATCTACGTGCTACATAAGCTCGGCTTACGTCACTATCAATACCGGCAGCACATGTTGGAGCAAAAAGTAGAAAAGCGAACTGCGGAATTAATAACGGCGAACCAAAAACTGACGGAACAAGCCGCAGCATTGGAAAAAGCCAGCTTAACTGATTCGTTGACCGGTCTTAACAATCGACGCTTCTTGTCGCAACATATCAAACGTGACCTACTTAACGTTCACCAATACTATGCCGATTGCGAACAAAAAGGTATTCGCCCCACAAACGATGCAGATCTTTTGATTCTAGTTATCGACCTAGATCACTTTAAACGCATTAACGACACACACGGACATCACATTGGCGATGCAGTATTAGTAGAAACCCGACAACGGTTGAGCCGTATTTTTCGAGATACAGATTATTTGATCCGCTGGGGTGGCGAAGAATTTCTCGCCGTTGTACACAATTACTCCCGCAGTGATGCCCACATTTTGGCTGAACGCGTGGTAACCGAAATCAACGATACTGAATTTTGTGTAAACGACCAGATTAAGCTCAAGGTGAGTTGCTCTGTTGGTTTTGCCCCCTACCCGCTTCAGCAACAACATTACAATTTCTTCAACTGGCATACGACAGTTGCAATTGCAGATGCTGCGTTATACCAGTCTAAAAACCGTAGTCGTGATACTTGGACAGGTGTTGTCGCTATTAAAGAACATGCCTCAGAAGAGACACTAGCACTTATTGAACAACAGCCTTCTAGAGTATTTGATCATGCTTTAACCCTTGTAAGGCCATAGCCGCTGTACAACAGAACATGTAGTACTACTTAAAATTACTGTCGAACAACAGTGTTGATCTATCGTTGTTGTAAGATAGAATCACAAGTGCTTGTCGGAGTGCCTCACGGCTGAGATCGCTTTACGCGGGATCCGTAGAACCTGATCTGATTAATATCAGCGAAGGAAACAAGAGCTCAATGCCATTGTCGCTTGCTATCTACACTCCGTCTTTTGGTTTTAATCATTCAAAAGGCTTTTATTTCAATGTCAGAAACATTTCACGGTAATTGGTTCGATACTATCAACGAACAAACATCACCCATTTTTAATGCCATATGTGATCACAATTTTATACAGCAATTAACCCAAGGCACACTGCCGAAGAGCATTTTTGAATTCTACATTCATCAAGACACTTTGTATCTATCGGTGTATAAAAAACTATTGGCCGTGTTGGGCTCTAAGTGTGATGACGATGACGAATGTCAGTTCTTTT
>JALUXV010000153.1 GCA_027013165.1 Alteromonadaceae bacterium | reverse complement strand
CGATCAGCCAAAGCCTTGTTGGCTCAGCGAGAAATAGAGCTAGATGCGGCCAAATCTCTGGATCAAAAAGGTTTTCAGTCTAAAGCGAATCTAGCCGCAGCTCAGGCCAATGTGGAAGCGGCTAAAGCTTCTGTGGATGGGCTGTTACTTGCCATCGACAACTTGGTCATATCGGCACCTTATGATGGTGTTCTGAATGAGCGCTTTGTGGAAGTGGGTGATTTACTTAAAGATGGCGATCAAGTGGCTACTGTAGTTGACCTAGACCCATTAGTCATTGTGGCAGATGTTACTGAAAATCATGTACATCAATTATCTTTAGGGCAAAGCGCCAGCGGAAGAATGGTGTCTGGGGAAGTACTGGAAGGATCAATTCGTTATATTTCTAGTACATCCAACGTAGGTACTAACACCTTTAAAATAGAAGTGAGTGTACCCAACGCTGATTTGTCTTATATGGCCGGTATGAGTACCGAACTGGCTATTCCGCTTGAACAAACATGGGCTGTGAAAATTACCCCAGCAGTAATGGCATTAGATGAACAAGGTAATTTGGGGGTTAAGACTGTTGTCGATTCTCGCGTACGTTTTGTTCCTATTGATGTGGTAAAAAGCGATAGTGAAGGTGTGTGGCTCGGTGGCCTAGGTGAGCGTGCAGATGTGATTACTCTTGGGCATGGCTACGTGCGTGATGGTGATATTGTTGAAGCCAGTTATGCCGATGGCAGCGAGTAGGGTGTTAATCGATGAGTAATATGATTGCTTCGGCCTTAGCTCGTTCGAGAACCATTATGATGGTTTTCGTACTGTTGCTTATTTCAGGTACGGTTACTTACGTAAATATACCCAAAGAGTCCAACCCAGATGTTCCTATTCCGGTGATTTATGTGTCTATAGTGCACGATGGAATTTCGCCGGAAGACGCTGAACGCATGCTGGTTAAACCCATGGAACGAGAACTGCGCTCTATTGAGGGTATTAAGGAAATGCGCGCCACTGCGGCTGAAGGCCACGCTAATATTACCTTAGAGTTTATTGCGGGTTTTGATTCAAAAGCTGCACTGGCTGATGTAAGAGATAAAGTCACCGTTGCCCGAGCAAAGTTGCCCGACGATACCGAAGAGCCCACTATTCACGAAGTGACTATGGCTGGCGAGCAAGCGGTCATTACTGTAGTACTTTCTGGTCCAGTATCTGAGCGAGCGTTGCTCACCTTAAGTCGCGAATTGAAAAACCGCTTAGAAGGTATGAAAGAAGTCCTTGAAGTATCGGTGGGTGGTGACAGAGAGGACATGGTTGAAATTATCGTCGACCCTCTGTTGATGGAGTCTTATGGGCTTGATCAAAACGACATTTTTAATCTTTTGTCGCGCAATAACAGACTTGTACCCGCAGGAACTATGGATACGGGAAAAGGTAGCTTTGCGGTAAAAGTTCCCTCGGTGTTTGAGTCGGTAAAAGACGTTTACGAACAACCAATAAAAGTAGACGGCGACCGCGTTATTACCTTTCAAGATGTGGCCACAGTACGTCGTGCATATAAAGACCCTAGTAGCTTTGCCCGCTTAAACGGCAACGCATCAATATCACTAGAAGTTAAAAAGCGCCCAGGTGAAAACATTATCGATACAGTTGCTCAGGTGAAAGCTTTAGTCGCAGCGGCACAAGAAACTGCCCTTTGGCCCGAATTAGTGCAAGTGACTTACACCGGTGATCAAAGCAAAGACATTGAAACCATGCTAGCCGATTTGCAAAACAATGTGTCGAGCGCTGTGATTTTAGTAGCCATCGTGATAGTTGCTATCTTAGGCGTACGTACTGCAACCCTTGTGGGTATTTCTATTCCGGGGTCTTTTCTTACAGGGATTCTGATTCTTTCCCTGTTCGGTTACACCATGAACATGGTGGTGCTGTTTTCTTTGATAATGGCAGTGGGTATGTTGGTAGATGGCGCCATTGTTGTGACCGAATACGCCGACCGATGTATGAGCGAAGGCATGGATAGAAAGCAAGCCTACGCGAAAGCCGCACAGCGCATGGCGTGGCCTATTATAGCTTCTACTGCTACAACACTTGCAGCGTTTGCCCCCCTGATGTTCTGGCCGGGAATGATGGGTGAGTTTATGAAGTACCTCCCGTTTACTTTGATAGCAGTACTTTCTGCATCTTTGTTAATGGCTCTCATATTTGTACCTACTCTTGGCTCGCTTATTGGAAAGCCACGATATGTGACACCTGAGGCTCGTAAAGAGATGTTGCAGGCAGAAGAAGGGGAGGTGACCTCTTTGTCTGGCTTTACGGGTAAATATGTCCGAGTGCTGGCCGTAGCAATTAAACATCCGTGGAAAGTGCTGGCGGGGGCGATTGTTATTTCCGTGCTGTCCTACTCTGCTTATATCTCATCTGGTTTAGGGAGCGAATTTTTCCCTCATGTGGACAGTACAGGGGTGAATATCACTGTGCGTTCGACCGGTGATCTTTCAATTTACGAGAAAGATCAATACGTCCGAGAAGTGGAAAGTCGAGTCATGGACATGGAGGAAATCGAAACACTTTATGCGCGTACCGGTGGTGACAATCAAATAGGGTACATTCGACTTAACCTAGTCGATTGGCAATTACGCCGTCATTCGGACGACGTTATCGCAGAAGTACGAGATAGGTTATCGAACATGCCGGGGCTAGATCTCGAAATATCACCAGACCAAAATGGGCCGCAATCAGGGAAGGATCTACAAGTGGAATTGTCATCTCGCTTTCCTGAGTTACTTAGCGAGACCGCGCTTACTATTCGTGCCGCTTTGGAGCAAGACGGGCGTTTTACTGCAATCGGCGATACGGCAAACAAGCCAGGCATTGAATGGCAACTTAAAGTTAACCGCAGTGATGCAGCGCGTTTTGGTGCCGATGCCTCTTTGGTGGGTAACACAGTTCAGTTTGTAACAACTGGGCTTAGAATTGGTGAATACCGACCTGATGATGTTGACGACGAACTCGATATTCGAGTGCGTTATCCCGTTGACAACCGTTACATCGGTAAACTAGATGATCTTAGAGTGAAAACCCAAGCGGGAATGGTGCCTATTTCAAACTTTGTTGAGCGTTCAGCACAGCCTAAAACCGATGTTATTCGTCATATTGATAGCAAGCGCGTGATTAGTGTTGAAGCCAATATGGTGCCCGGTGAACTACTGAGTTTGGCGCTGCCAGAATTGATGGAAAAACTGCCTACACTGGGTTTAGACCCGCGAGTAGACATAACCATTGCAGGTCAGAACGAACAGCAAGAGGAGTCACAAGCATTTTTGATGAACGCTTTTTTAGTGGCCTTGTTTGTAATGGCGATTATTTTGGTCACACAGTTTAATAGTTTCTATCAAGCTTTCTTGATTTTGAGCGCTGTACTGTTTTCTACCGTAGGTGTTTTCCTATTACTTGCGATTGTGCAAAAGCCCTTTGGTGTGGTGATGTCTGGTATTGGTGTGATTTCACTAGCGGGAATTGTCGTTAACAACAATATCGTATTGATTGATACCTACAACATTCTGCGCAAAGAGGGCTTTCCTGCGATGGAGGCAATCTTGCGTACAGGTGCTCAGCGTTTGCGCCCCGTGTTAATGACAACGGTAACCACCATTCTTGGATTAATGCCTATGGTGTTAGGTGTAAACATCGACTTTATTGGCCGTAATGTTGAAATAGGTGGGCCTTCTACTCAGTGGTGGACACAACTAGCAATGGCGATAGCCGGTGGATTGACCTTTGCGACGTTGCTTACTCTTGTTCTAACGCCTTGTATGTTGGCGTTAAAAGCAAATCGAGACAGCAAAAAAGCCATTAAACTGAGTCGTGCAGAAGTAACTTTAGAAGCGGCATAGTTGAGCTGATATTCCATAAAAAAAGCGGTGTCGCATAATGCACACCGCTTTTTAGTGAGTCTAGAATGAGTCACTAGAGTGTAGCGACTCAACGACAATTACGCTTTAGACGCTACCCACTCGTTTACTAGTTCTTCAAGCACGTTCAATGGAACTGGACCACTCTTAAGTACTACGTCGTGGAACTCTGGTAGGTTAAACTTATCGCCCAGCTCTGCTTTTGCAGCTTCGCGAAGCTCAAGGATCTTCAACATACCAATCTTATAAGCCGTGGCCTGCGACGGCATTACGATATGACGCTCTACCATTTTAACGGCATCAGGCTGAGGATTTGGCGTGTTAGTTACGTAAAAGTCGATACCTTGTTCACGGGTCCACTGTTTCGCATGAATACCCGTATCAACTACCAGGCGGCATGCTCTCCAAAGTTCCATGGCTAGGCGGCCAAAGTCTGAATATGGGTCTTCATACAAGCCAATCTCTTTTGGAATGAGCTCAGAATACAATCCCCAACCTTCTGTGTAAGCGGTATATCGACCGAACTTACGGAACATCGGTATACCCTCTAATTCCATGGCAATGGCAATTTGCATATGGTGGCCAGGAATACCTTCGTGATAAGCAAGTGCTTCCATTTGGTAGGTTGGCATATCGCTCATGCGGTAAAGGTTAGCGTAGTAGATTCCAGGGCGAGAGCCATCTGGCGCAGGCTGTTGATAAAAAGCTTTACCCGCTGATTTTTCACGGAAGGCTTCAACTTGTTTAACAATCATGTCTGCTTTCGGCTTAATGATAAATAGCTCGTCTAGGCGTGACTTCATGTTGTCTATGAGTGCAACCGCTTCACTGATATAACGGGCTTTACCTTCGTCGGTTTCTTCGTAGTAAAACTGCGGATCAACGCGCATAAACTCAAAGAATTCTTGCAGTGTGCCGTCAAATTCTACCTTCTTCATAATGTCGCGCATTTCAATGTGAATACGGGCAACTTCGGCAAGACCTACTTCGTGGATCTCGTCTGCGGTCATAGAGGTTGTGGTTGTATTGGCTAGTGCGGTGTTGAAGAATTCCTCACCGTCAGGGAACTTCCATGCGCCGTCTCGGGTATCAGCACGCTCTTCAAGTGATTGAAGTGTGGCGATAAGTGATTCGTAAGCCGACTTGAAGCTTCCAGCAAGTGCCGTGCTTGCTTCACTAATCAAGCGGTCTTTCTCAGTTTGTTCAATGTCTAGTGCATTAACTTTGCGAGTGAAGTCAGCAAGTAATGTGCTTTCACCATTATCGTCAAACGGTGCACCGGTCAGAAGGTTTTGGCTGTCAGAAATGACATAAGGGTATACGAATTTAGGGGCAATAATGCCCATTTCAGCGCGTTTTTCTAGTCCAAGGATAAGATCTGCAAATAGCTGTTCCACCCCGTTCAAGCGACTGATATAAGCTTCTGCATCAGATACGTCGGTCACTTGATGTTGGTTTATCAGTAGCGAAGGCACCATAGAGTGCGTACCAAACATCTGGTTCACAGGATAGTTGTGGTAGCGCCATTTATGGTTCGCAATCTGGTTCTCTAACTGTTGAACGAACAGTTGGTGAGACATGGCAGTTTGTGCATCGAGTTTGCTGACGTCAATGGTTTTGATGCGCGCAAGGTTGTCTAGCGTAAACTGATAGTTTTCTTCAGCACGGGCTTCAGATAAATCGTCCCACTTGCCGTAGTCTTGCTTAATCGCAAGGTACGTCTGATAAATCGGAGAGCGCATTACGCCTGCCATGAAAATTTCATCAAACATTTGGTTAGCTTTTTGAGATTCGGTAAGTTCTTGAACCTCTTGAGGTGCTGTAGGTTCCGCTGTCGTTTCGGTAACCATAGCTGTTCTATCTGCACACGCAGAAAGGCCAATGCTGAGCGCAATGGCAATTAGTGACGGTTTAAATTTCATTTGTTATCCCTGGACATTGTTTTTAATTTTCAATGACTAACGTGACACTTAAGTATTTGGTATTTTTCTTAGGAGGCAATGTTGAAATATAGCAACGTGCCAGCCGCGCTAGTAGGTCTAATTGTAGCACTATGGGCAATAATAGGGAGTGGCTTAAGGCTAATTGCTCTGGTGTGCGATTAATCGCAATATTTGCCGCTAACACGCTGATAAAGTGCCAGATACTGCGTGGCCATAGCATTAATACTGAAATGATCTGTTACATGTTTATAGAGCTGTGCGCCTAGTTGTTTTTGGTGTTCGTGGTTGGCTAGTAACCCAAGCGTTGCCTGAGCAAGTTCAGTACTACTTCCAGCGTCAACCATTAAGCCAGTATGGTTGTGTTTGATGATTTCAGGGATACCTCCGGAAGGGGAAGCAATGACAGCGCGTTTGCAGGCACCAGCTTGCAATAAAATTACACCTAAGCCTTCGGCATGGGCCGGATGCAAAACGATATCAATGCAAGGCAGAATACGCGCTACCTCGTTGGTAAAGCCACACAACTTAATGTGCTTGTTTAAAGCATACGTATCAATAAGTTGTTGATATTCAGCTGCGAGCTTTCCCTTGCCAAAGAGTAAGCAAGTGACGTTCTTGTTTTGTTTAACTATTTCATTGACGGCTCGAATAATTTCGGCTTGTCCCTTGCGTTTAATCAGTTGGGCAAAGTTTGCGATAACGGCGTGGTCATCTGGAATGTTAAAGTGCTGGTTAAGCCAAGACCTATTGGCAGAATAAGCATATTCCGAAAGGTCTACTGCTGAATGAATAATTGGGGTAAGTTGCTCGTTATTGCAATGTTGACGAACGACATCAGCCACTCCTTGGGAAATACTCACCACCGCATTAAACTGCCTATATTTATATCGAGCCCAGCTAGATTCTGGGTTATCAACTCTGCGGGTACAAATAGCAGGAATACCTGTTAACTTTGCTGTGATTGCACCCCAAATGTCAGCACCTCGGCGACTGTGAATATGGATAATATCTGGCTTTGTCCTATTAGCTACGTCGGTGAGTTTTTGAAGTGCGCTAATATCCATTTCCCCACGATAATGAATAGGGTGAATTTCGCACCGAGGAAATGCTAATTTCGCTATCTCGCTGTTTTCAGGGCAAACAAGGTAGCTGTTGATTTGTGATATTGAGCCTAGCGCGTTGAGCAAATAAGTAACCTGCTTCGCACCACCATATAAATTTCTTCCAAACTCTACATGCATTACAGAAAAGCTCACAGGTACTCCTTGGCAACTCGAAAAACGTCTTCGGGGCTAATACTAGCCATACAATCAAAGGTTCCATTGCAGGTAGGCCTGCGCTTACATGGAGAGCATGAGAGTGGTTTATAAATGACATGAGACGTTGGATTATCGGTGATGGTGTACGGGCAGGTAGACCCGAATAGAGCGATAGTCGGCCGTTGTTGAGCTATGCCCATGTGAGTAAGGCCTGTATCAACACCTATAACGAGTTGTGATTGGCTAACAACAAAAGCCGACTGACTCAGTGTGAGCTTGCCGGCCATCGAATACACCAGATTATGCTTTTGTGTTAACTCGTTCCCAGCCGCTTCGTCATTGGGTCCACCGAGTATAACAATGGGTAAACTTGACTGCTTTCGCAAGGTGTTTATCAAAGTGAACCAATGGTCATTTAGCCAGTGTTTTTGCGGGCGAGTGGTAAACGGAGCAAGAGCGATGAACTTATCGGCTATGCTGTGTTCACTTAGAGTATGAGTTGCTGTGAGTTTGTCCCTTGAACTTTGCTCCATCATCAAAATGTAGTGAGCGTTACCGAAATATTCTGCTAATTGTCTGTATTCACTGCTTATTTGGTTGGATGTTCTTTTGGCGAGCGCTTGGGTATATAACCAGTGGCTTTTTTCCTTGCTATAGAAACCAATGCGTTTTTCTGCGCCACTTAACCAACCCAATACTGCACTTTTTAAAAGCCCTTGCGCATCAATCACGCAATCAAAGTTTTCATATCGCAATTGCGCTTTAAACGCTAAAATTGCTTTTAATAGAGAGAAATAGCGATGTTGTTTTAATAGTGACTGCCACTCGTGTCGCGGCCAAAGTATAACGTTATCAACATAGGGGTGATGTTGCACTAATGAACCGTAGGTTGCTTCGACTAACCAAGTGACTTTGACTTCGGGGTTTGATGCTTTAATTGATTGTGGAAGTCCTGATGCCATCACAATGTCGCCAATGGCACTAAGTCTGATCAATAACACATTTTTTGATGTTAAACGAGAAGACATAACCGAGATAAACTGAGCCAAATTTACACTCAGTCAATCACGACTTCGCGACAATTTAATGACGAGCTAGTGTTTCATTTTAGTGTCTTATACCGACTGTTTAATTTCTTTCGATTGAAATCGAACACAACAATAATAACTAGGAATGTTAATGAAAGCGGTTGCTTCGTCTTACAGTCCCTCACTTGTCGATGACATATGTAGATGGGGGTATTCTTTTGTACTTGTGCTGTTAATTCCTTTTGCCTTTATCACCTTGATGCGTCGGGGAGCATTTAGAAATAAAAATTACAACAAACGTCGTTTTGAACTTTTTGGCATAGTGGCCCACCCTCCTAAACAAAACGGGTATCTGTTTCACTGTGTTTCTGTTGGGGAAGTCGTGGCTGCGTCGTGCGTCATCAAACGCATTATGGAGAGTGAACCCGATACCCAAATAACGATTACCACAACAACGCCAACAGGGTCTGCTCGGGTGCGATCTATTTTTGGTGACAAGGTACATCATTTCTACCTGCCATTTGATTTACACATGGCCATGGCTGGCATGGTTAAGCGTGTTAAGCCAAAAGCTGTTTTGATCACAGAAGTTGAACTATGGCCAAACCTCATTCATGCCTGTTGGAAAAGTGCGATTCCCGTGATTGTTGTCAACGCTAGAATGACCGACCGCTCTGCAAGAAGTTATAAAAAGATTGGGCGGTTGTTTACACCTATGTTGCACAAGGTGTCTCATGTATGTGCTCAAGGTGAGAGGGATTTTAACAACTATCTGTCGTTGGGTATCGATAGGCAAAAATTAACGCTAACCAATAATATAAAATTTGATCAGGTAGGTGCTACTCAAAGTAAAAAGTTACCCTTTATGGAGCTTGAGTACGGTGACCGGCAAGTACTCGTGGCAGGCAGTACCCACGACACCGAAGAAGAGGCAATTGTGAATGCTGTTCAATCACTTAGGAAGAAAGGTAAAGCTGTGACCTTAGTGATAGTTCCTAGGCATCCAGAACGGTTTGATACAGTAGCTAAACTATTATCAAAGATGGGCGAAGACTTTGTACGAACAAGTGAGCAAGAGTCGTTGGCGACTGCCCCTCACACCATTTTACTCGATGAAATGGGCAAACTTAATCAGGCTTATCAAATCGCAAACTTTGCCTTTGTAGGTGGCTCACTCGCTGATAAGGGGGGGCACAATGCGTTGGAACCCGCTGCGTGGTCTATCCCCATTATGATGGGGCCTAATACCTATAATAACCCAGTGATTTGCGAATATTTAAAAGACCAAGGTGCTTTGTCTATTGTTGCTAATTGGGAAGATATTCACGACAAAGTAGTATCTTGGTTAGAAAATCCTGAGAGTGCCATTCAAACAGGGAGTGCTGGAAGGCGAGTACTTGATGACAATCTTGGCGCGGTGGAACTAACACTAGAAAAGATTACACAATTTGTGTGATTAATGAACACCGTTCTAGTGCAGTGCTGCACCAAAGTGCAACTTTGTATATTTGGTTCTAAGTAATATTATTGGGTTATATTTTATAAGTGTTTGAAAATTATATGTTTTTAAATTTTGGCTTACTGATTGCTAATTAGTGTCCGACGGCGTAACTCTGGTAAAAATCTAATAAATTAAGTTTCTCTCAAGTGAAACACCAGATTACAACGTTTTCCAGGGAGAGGCACCCTACCGTATGGTGGGGTGTCGTTCTGCTTCAAATTATTCCCCCTTGTTGTATTCACACTTAACGTGTATTTTGCCACATATAATAATAACTAAACGGCGCTTAACTTAATGGATTTGAGCAAGAGAGTTCTCATTTTTGCGGTTACTTTTTCCATCGCAGCATGTACTTCGTTCAAGTACAACAATGTCACTTCGTTAAACATAATTTCTACCAATTCGTTACCTGATGTGCTTTCCGAATCTTCTGGCTTATTGTGCGAAGCAGACGGCATTGTGAGCTTAAATGATTCAGGTAACCTTCCAGAGCTATTTTGGGTGAGTTACAACGGCGAAGTTACCAACAAGGTGACTATTCCCGTGGTTAATAAAGACTGGGAAGCCTTGGCAGCAGATACTCAATATATTTACATAGCTGATGTAGGGAACAATCACGGTAAAAGGGAATCTGTTCAGATATACAAGGTGGCCAAATCTGATGCTGAACATGTATTTACCATTGACGTTAAATACCAAGGAAATGAGCCACAAAGAAATATGTCGTACGCTCATGACTACGACGCAGAAGCACTAGTAATGGCCGAAGGCCGTCTTTTACTTTTTTCTAAAAGTTGGAAAACTAAAGTCGCTCATGTTTTCGAGGTAAACACCAATACAAGTACACAAACATTAGCGCCGATAAATCACATTGATGGTTTACCCGGCGTTATCACTGGTGCTGATTTTGACAGTGTGAATAAGCATTTTGTGGTCGTGGGGTATCTTTCAGACCCATTCGGGAATTTTGATACTTTTTTGGCCCATGTGAGTCAAGATTTTAACCTTCTATCGGTTTGGCCCCTCAATGATTTTAAGCAGGTAGAAGGTGTGTGTGTTGGGCCGTCAGGTCACTATTACTTTTCACAAGAAGCCATAAACGGGCAGCCAGCGACATTGACCCGAGCCACCACGTCAGAGTAACAGATTACAGCTTAAAGCGTTTTACGTCGGAAGATAATTCGTTAGCGAGGGCGTCTAGTTGCTCGCTAACTGAAACCAAGTTCTTGGTGATCAACAGTGTATTCTCGCTAGAAGCACTAATGTCGTTGATGTTTCTGCTAATGTCTTCCACTACGATACTCTGCTCTTCTGTCGCAGTGGCCACCTGAGTGTTCATATCATTGATAACTGATATTTCCTCAAATATTTTTAGTAGCACGTCATCAATATCATTGGTGGCAAGAACGACTGTTTCAGTTTGTGCCCGGCTTTCAGTCATTTGTGTGATTGCTTGCTGAGAATCTAACTGGAATTTATCAATCTTAACCTGAATCTCATCGGTAGCAGACGCGGCTCTTTGTGCCAAACTTCTAACTTCATCGGCAACAACAGAAAAGCCTCTTCCTTGGTCTCCAGCGCGAGCTGCTTCGATAGCTGCATTGAGTGCTAACAAATTAGTTTGTTCCGAGATCCCTCTAATGGTATCTAAAATGCTTCCAATGGCTGCGGTATGCTCACCCAACGAATCAATAACGTAGGATACTTCATTTATTTGTGTTGAAAGGTTGCGTATGGCACTTACCGCAGTTTCGGTGGCTTGTCTTCCTTCTGTTGTTCTTGCAGTGGCCGCAGTAGCATTTTGAGCCGCTTGCGTTGCTGATTGTGCAACTTCACTAATGGTACTTCCCATTTGAGTAAGCGCTGTTGCTGCTTGCATGGTCTCATCACGCTGACGTCTGATTGTTTCCTCAGTTTGTTGAGATTCAGACGCTACATGTTTAGCTGAATCACGGACAGACTCACTAGTATTTGCTACTGAAGAAATGGTTTCATGTAAATGTTCAATAAATCGATTAAACCCTTCAACAAGTCGTGCGGTTTCCTCTTGTGTGGGAAGTTCAATACGGGTTCTAAGATCCCCTTGTCCCCGGCCAAGCTGTTGAAACATTTCCGCCAAAGACGACAGAGGTTTTGTCATCAAGGCTGCAAGTAATCTGCCCAGAATTGCGAAGCCAGCGGCTATGAGCAGGCTCCAGATTGTCATTTGGATAGTACTCGCATTTAGAGCTTCATAGAGTTCTGCTTCCGGTACCTGAGCTATAACATACCAACCGGCTGTATCAACGTAAGTACTTGCGAACAAAACGTCTTGCTCTTCAACACTACTCGTACCCATTGCAAAAGTTTGCTGGTTAAGTAGTGCTCTTGCTCCTCTAGCGCCTATCAGTGAACTCAATGTTGTTTTACCAACCACAGAACTGTCAGGGTGTGCAATGATATTACCTTGTCCATCGACAAGATATACGATACCAGTTGACGCAATTTTTACCTTATTAAGAATTGATACCAGTTCATCTACAGATTTTGCAACACCAGACATTCCTCTGCCACTTAACTGTTGGTAGTTTGCAAACAATCGATAGCCTGAATCAGATTCTTTATAAAGACTGAGCGAAATAGCTTCACCGCTGTCTTTGTATGCGAAAAACCAGCCATCATACTGGTCATTCTGCAAGGTGCGAAGAAACCCATCTTGATTCCAATAATGGTAAGTTTGTCGGTCTACGAATGACGCGACAGTTAGGTCGTTGAAAGCTGTTAGTTCACCAAGGTAATCCGTCAGTTGTTGTGCATCATTAGGGTTGGTGACTGAATTAGACCACTCAAGAATATCAGGATTGGAAGCAATACTGTGCGCTACTGTAAGCATGACACTTGCTTCTTTGTCTACTCGGTTACCAATTTGCTTTAGCGTCGCGGGAAGCTGTTGAGACTCAACGTTTTCTTTCACTAGGTTGCGAGAAATCCATTGGCTCACAGACCCCACGGAAACAGAGGCAGCCAGTACTGCAATGATGAGAGAAAGCGTAATTTGCTTCTTTATGCTTAACGCGCTAAATGCCATGACGTACAACCATTCTAAAAATTAAATCAACAAAATATGGACCCAGTTTTGGGTATAGCTTAAGAGTTTACAAAATGGAAATGAAATATTTACATTGTTGTAATATAAGGTTTTTCTACAGGGATGGTTATACTGTACGGGGATTGACCAATAGGTCAAGAAAAACCGCTTACCTACAGGTGTAAGTTAGCGGTTCATTAGAAAACGACTATTCGCTGTCGTTATTTGCTTCAGGAATTGGGAAACCGCGGTCTCGCATTAAGGCATCAACTTCAGCGTCACGCCCTCTAAATAAACGGTACGCTTCTGCTGGATCCATTGCATTACGCACAGCAAATAGATGTTTAACAAGTTTATCGCTGACTTCCTCGTCATAGAATCCACCTGGTGCTTCCATAAAGGCTTCTGCTGCATCTGCGGTAAGTACTTCTGCCCACATGTAACCATAATAAGCTGCAGCGTAACCTTCACCAGAGAATACATGACCAAAGTGAGGAGAACGGTGACGCATAACAATTTCTTCAGGCATGTCTAGCTTCGCTAGCTCTTCACGCTCAAAGGTGTCGGGGTCAATCAGTGTAGGATCCGTTGTGTGATACTTCAGGTCCATGATTGCCGATGCCATATATTCAGTAGTTTTAAAACCTTCATTGAAAGTAGCGGCGGTATTGATCTTCTCTACAAGTTCAGCTGGGATTGGTTCACCTGTTTTGTAGTGTACTAGGAATTGATTGATCACTTCGTCAGTAGTTAACCAACGCTCGAGAAGCTGAGATTGAAACTCTGTGTAATCGCGAACACCTGAGTGAGATGAAGGATATTCAACATCAGATGCTAGGAAGTGCAGCGCATGACCGAATTCGTGGAAGTAAGTTTCTGCATCATCCCATGAAATAAGAGTAGGTTCGCCATCAGCGCCTTTGACAAAGTTAGAGTTGTTTGATGACAACACTGTTTGTTTACCGTCAAAAGTGGTGTAAGAACGATAAGTAGTAGCCCAAGCACCAGAACGCTTACCTTGACGGGCAAATGGGTCTAGGTACCACAAACCAATATGTTCACCAGAGTCTTTGTCGGTAACTTCCCACACCTGCACATCTTCATGGAATACAGGTACTTTGCCTTCTTCTACTGGAGAGAAATTAAAATTGAACAGTCTGCCCGCAACATAGAACATAGCATCACGTAGCTTGTCCAGTTGCAGATATTGCTTAACTTCATTTGAGTCTAGGTCGTACTTTGCCTGACGTACTTTTTCTGCGTAAAAACGGTAATCCCAAGGAGCAATAGTAATATCTGCGCCTTCCGCATCTGCTACCGCTTGCATGTCTGCGACTTCTTCTTCAACACGAGCAATAGCAGCTGGCCACACCTTCATCATAAGATCCATGGCGTTGTCTGGGTTTTTGGCCATGCGATCTTCTAACCGCCATTGCGCATAGTTTTCATAACCTAGCAACTTAACTCTTTCATCACGAAGTGTGAGTATTTGCTTGATAATCTCGTTGTTATCACGCGCGTCGCCATTGTCGCCACGGTTATAGTAGGTGCGCCACACTTTTTCACGCAACTCGCGGTTGGTCGAATAAGTTAAAAATGGATCCATAGACGAGCGGGTGTTGGTGATTGCGTATTTTTCTGGTTCGCCTCGAGTTTCCGCAGCAGCTTTAGCGCCCTTTACAAACGACTCAGGTAGGCCATCGAGCTGATCAGCGGTAATGTAGGTTACATAACCTTCCTCGTCTTCTAGCACATTGCTCGAAAACTGGTTGTGCAGTGTGGCTAACTCCTGATTGATAGCGGCATAGCGAGCTTTGGCTTCGCCTTCTAATGTAGCGCCATTTCTTGCAAAGCTATTGTAGGTTAGCCAGGTAATTCGTTGTTCTTCAGGTGTTAGGGTAGCAAGTTCTTCAGACTCATATACTGCTTTCACACGTTGGAACAACTTTTCATTTTGTGTGATTTGAGAGAAAAATGCTGATAACTTTGGCGACATTTCCGCTCGAATCGCACGGAATTCAGGGCTAGATTTATTAGAACTCCAAATCCCGTAATAGGTGAAAACTCGGCCCAGTGCGTCTCCGGCACGTTCCATCTCGACAATTACGTTCTGAAATGTAGGCGCATCTCGGTTATTGGCTATGGCTTCGATCTCTTCCATATTGAGTGCCATGGCTTGCTCTAAGGCTGGTTTAAGATCTTCAAGATTCATTTGATCGAATGCTGGAACGCCGCCAAAAGGACCGGCATATTCTTGTAGTAGCACGTTGTCGACTTGAGCTTGCGTTGATGTTGCTGCGGTTTGTTCTGTAGCGTTATTGGTTTCTTCTGTCGTCGTTTGCCCTGAACAAGCACCAAGAGCAATGGCTACCGCCATTGCCGAAAGAGATGTGGTAAATTTTCCCATGGATTTTCCTGTTGTTATCATTTAACTAAGATTTATTAATGACATTATTGTATGATGCGTGTCCTCCCCATAGTAGGGCAAACTAATATGAAGATAAATGTGATCTACCTTTCTGATATGTAGGTGCAACGCGTATATCAAGTTTGCAATAGCAAGAGCCAACCATCAGGACTTTAGTTTTTATCGGAACCTTACTTTATTCCAGCCGTAAGCCGGTTTTTGAGACGCTACCGAACTTTCGAGTGGGTTATACCCATTAATTTCAACAGTCGGCCAGTGATATCTACCCCAGTGGTGTGCTCTACCATTAGATAATGTGGGCATGGGTTGGCTTCAAGAAAGTAGTAATTACCTGTACTTTCCCTCCGCCAATCAATGGCACACCATGCCATCCCAAATGACCTGCATATCTTTATAGCGAGTTCTTTTATTGAGCGCGGAACTAGTGTGAGCACAGGTGTTGCCCGCCGATCATCACGAAAATCCATTAGATCTGTATCAATTTGAACATTGATGACATCGTTTCCTAATACGTAGCTTCGAATATTTGTTCCACTAATATAGGCCTGCAGGGTGATAGGGTGCTCATGCAGTAGACCGTGAACTTGTGTGTGTTGGTTATCATTTTGGGTTAATAATTTAGCGGTCTTTCCACCCCTCACAGGTTTGTAGATAACTTGAGGAATATTGTTGCAAAATTGATAGGCCATCTCAGTAGAGTTTCCTATGTAAGTGAAAGGAATTTTTGCACCCAGTTCACAGGCTTCCTTTAACTGCACGGGTTTGCTTTGATGA
Organism: Alteromonadaceae bacterium; assembly: GCA_027013165.1. Lineage (GTDB taxonomy): Bacteria > Pseudomonadota > Gammaproteobacteria > Enterobacterales > Alteromonadaceae > Alteromonas. The sequence continues at coordinate 663 of JALUXV010000153.1, read as the reverse complement.
GCGCGAACTGCTCGAATATTATTAATCCATTGAATACTTTCGTAGGTAAACCAAGGCATGAGCGCGCTTGCAAATTCTTGCTCTAGCCAAGTGCTATGCTGAGGGACTTGGTTTTTTGTGTTTATTGGGGGTAAATATTGATGCCAATAGGCGGCATCAATTGATGACAGAGCTAAACGGTTTTTAGGCACACCATAATGATCGGAAAACGTTAGATAACCGTCATGGTAATCGGGGTCGTAGCATATGCGCCAATGTATCCCAAAGTATTGAGTGTTTGTAATATAAGGGGTATGGCCAGCCGATTTTATGGCAGCAGCAATGTGGGCGATTTGGGGATCAGATTCGTTGCCCAATAATACAATGTGCATACAGCATCCTTTTCGCAGTATACATTGAAATATGAGGAGGACTACTTAACCTCCTTTTTGTGTTGTGACTACATTAAATTAGGCAAGTCACCGCCACCTTCACCAATAGCCAAGGTAATGTAAACTGGCGGGTTCACGGGTTCTATTGGATCTTGGTAGGTCGGTGTAGGTGCTATACCGCCATCAATGTTGTTGACATCATCATCGTTGAGTTTTTCAGGTTGCATTGGTGTTACATCAGACATAAGACACTCCTTGTAGTGTTGTGTAAAAATGCTCTTATCCATCAGGT
>JALUXV010000152.1 GCA_027013165.1 Alteromonadaceae bacterium | reverse complement strand
ATTTTAAACAACCCGTTGCAGTTGCCGAACATGTTGAACGACTTCAAGACAGCTTAGTGCCAACTGAACTCAACACCCAGCAGGAAGAGTAAGATGAACAATAAACCAATAATTGGTGCACTAGAATATTGTGACCTACCACAACTACTCATTGAAAACTTAACTGTGCGAGTGGATACAGGGGCAGCAACGTCATCGCTACACGTTGATGATATTGAAGAGTTTCAAAAAGGAGATGAAACCTGGGTTAGGTTTACTATGCACCCAGATATTCATGACGTATCTAAAGTGGTTCGCAAAGAATATAAAGTGGTAACTCAAAAACGGGTGAAAAGTTCAACTGCTACCTTGGAGCGCAGATACACCATTGAAACCGATATTGTTATGGCGAACATGCGCTGGCCTATTGAGATCACGCTCACAGACAGATCATCCATGACCTACTTGATGCTATTTGGTAGGCAAGGTATGGGTGATAGGTTCTTGGTCGATCCGTCAGTAGAGTTTGTACTGAAGTAGAGTAAACACGTTAATCAAGAATTACATCGTTATATTTATGCTAAATATTAATATATTTTAATTATAGGGCTAATATTTTTACTTCGAACTAATTGTTGATGGCAAAATTTCGCCATATAATTCATCGCTTATGCGCTCTTCAAGAATGGGAGCGCTTACACTTACTGTCCAGCGTTGAGATAGTAGCCGATATGTTGGGTGCCTCCCGCCATAGCGCCGCACCATTACTCAATTTTGGTGGGCTAACCAAGTCTCCCGAATAATCAATGTAATAATTTTGTGTATAAAATGTACTCAAGTGTTCTTTCCGTAAATATTTGAGTACGCACTCCTTCCTATACCTCTAACATTTCACGATTTCTAAATCATAACTTTGAAAAATTTATTTTATCTGCGTAATATGGTTAGTGTTCTAACTATTACTATTCTAATTAGTTGGCGTTGGATTAATAAAAAGGATGAGTTATGAGCTTAGTCTCTATAGGCCTCTATTTTCTGTGTATGCTGGGAATTGGGTTGTTCGCATATAAGCAGTCTTCAAGTAATGTTTCTGATTATCTACTCGGTGGGCGTAATGTTAGCCCCCAAGTAACAGCCTTGTCTGCTGGTGCCTCAGATATGAGTGGGTGGATGCTGATGGGATTGCCCGGCGCAATGTTTGTAATGGGCTTTGACACAATTTTTATCGCAGTGGGGCTTCTCTTAGGAGCCCTTGCGAACTACGTGTATGTAGCACCTAGGCTACGCGTTTTCACCGAACAGGCAGGCAACAGCTTGACTATCCCAGAGTTTTTCTCAAGACGTCTCGGGTTTGAGTCTAGTGGTGTCAGAGTCGTTTCTGCATCGGTAATTATCGTTTTCTTTACGCTGTACACATCAGCAGGGCTTGTTGCGGGTGGAAAGTTATTTGACTCCGCTTTTGGCGTGCCTTTTGAATATGGTGTGGTGATAACGCTTGTTGTGGTTGTGGCTTATACGTTACTCGGAGGGTTCCTAGCAGTGAGCCTTACCGACTTTGTGCAGGGCTGCATCATGTTTGTTGCTCTGGTCTTAGTCCCCCTTGTTGCATTTCAGCAGTTTGAAAGCGCCGACGAGATGCTGTCATATACACAAAGCACAATACCTTCAATAAGCGAGAGCTTCATGGATATAACCGTTATTGGTGTTATATCGAGCTTGGCTTGGGGTTTAGGATATTTTGGACAGCCTCACATTATCGTCCGTTTTATGGCGATTAGGTCAGTTAAGGCGGTATCTGTCGCTCGTAATATAGGTATGAGTTGGATGACGGTTTCAATTATCGGAGCCGTTGCCACTGGATTAGTTGGTGTTGCCTATGTGAGTAAAACCAACACACCGTTAAACGACCCCGAAACTATTTTTGTTGTGTTCACACAAGTGCTGTTTCATCCCTTTATTACCGGTTTTTTACTGGCGGCAATTTTGGCTGCAATCATGAGTACGATCTCGTCTCAACTTCTCGTGTCGGCGTCATCACTTACAGAGGATATCTTGATCATGGCACGTAAAAAAGGCTCGGAAAATAAGCTTGGTGAACGTTATTCCGTGGTTATTAGTCGGCTGGGTGTACTGAGCGTGGGAGTCATTGCAATGATTCTTGCGACCAGTACTAACAGTTCTATTCTCGGGCTCGTTAGTAATGCTTGGGCGGGTTTTGGCGCTGCATTTGGTCCCTTGGTATTGTTTTGTTTGTACAGCAAAACACTTAACTACCCAGCAGCAATGACTGGAATGGTTACTGGTGCCGCAACCGTCATTTTTTCAATAAGCGTACCCGTGTTTGCAGATGGAAGCACAATTAGCGACCACATATACGAAATTGTTCCCGGGTTTGTAATGAGTAGCTTGTCAATCTGGATAGTGTCCCTACTGGGTCAGAGTCCAAGTGCAAGGGTCACCGCAGTGTACAAGAAGTCAGAACGCAGCTTACTGGAACAAATTTAATGAATGGTGAAAAAATGAGTAATTTCAATTGGAAACGCATAGTAGTCAAAGTGGGGAGCGCGCTTATTGCGCCAACGAAAAAAGGATGCAGTAGTCATTACCTATTGAGTATTGCGCAGTTTATCGTGAAATGCAGAGCCAGAGGGATAGAAGTTGTTTTGGTATCTTCCGGATCGGTTGCTGCGGGTACGGGTTTCTTTGCCCAGTCGCCAAATAGCGTACCGTTAAAAAAAGCCATGGCAGCCGCTGGGCAAACAAAAATGATGGCAACGTGGGACAAGCTGTTTGATTTTCCTACGGCGCAAATACTTTTAACTCATGCTGACTTAAGAAATCGCGAGCGTTATGTGAGTGTGAAAGAAACGCTGTTTGAACTATTGAAGAATGGCATTCTTCCTATCGTTAATGAAAACGACACAATAACCACTGACAAATTGAAAGTGGGCGACAACGATAATCTATCAGCCATGGTAGCGGCTTCAGTTGATGCCGATGCGCTAATCATTTGTTCAGATGTAGATGGGTTATACGACAAAAACCCACACAAGAATGACGATGCC
>JALUXV010000151.1 GCA_027013165.1 Alteromonadaceae bacterium | reverse complement strand
GTGACTTACACAACTCCGTCTTACCGACCCCTGTTGGTCCAAGAAACAGGAATGAACCAATAGGTCGATTGGGATCTGCCAGTCCAGCTCGTGAGCGCCGTATAGCATTAGACACCGCAGCAACGGCCTCCTGCTGACCGACTACCCGTTTGTGCAGCACGTCTTCCATGCGCAGTAATTTGTCGCGCTCGCCTTCGAGCATTTTTGCCACAGGAATACCGGTCCACCGCGACAACACTTCGGCAATTTCAGCGTCTGAGACTTTGTTTTTCAGTAACAGGGTTTCCCGCGTTTCATTCTCGGCGGCTTTTTCCAGCTTCATTTCTAACTCGGGAATACGACCATACTGCAGTTCCGACATACGGTTTAAATCAGAAGCACGACGGGCGATCTCTAAATCCAGTTTGGCTTGTTCCAACTCAGATTTAATGGACTGCGTACCTTGCATAGCTTCTTTTTCGTCTTTCCAGATCTTTTCCAGTTCGGAAAACTTCAGTTCAGCCTGTTCACGTTCCAATTCGATCATTTCAAGGCGCTTATGACTCGCATCATCCGTTTCTTTTGCTAACGCTTGTTCTTCCAGCTTCCACTGGATAATCCGGCGCTCGAGGCGATCCATTTCTTCGGGTTTGGAGTCGATCTGTAAGCGAATACTGGACGCCGCCTCGTCTATCAAATCAATAGCTTTGTCAGGCAACTGTCTGTCACTAATGTAGCGATGCGATAGCGTGGCCGCCGCAACAATCGCCGGGTCCGTTATGTCCACAGAATGATGCAGCTCGTAACGTTCTTTCAAGCCACGTAAAATGGCAATGGTATCTTCTACACTCGGCTCTTCCACCAGTACTTTCTGGAAGCGACGTTCAAGCGCTGCATCCTTTTCAATATACTGACGGTACTCGTCCAGCGTCGTTGCCCCCACACAGTGTAATTCACCTCGCGCTAATGCAGGCTTGAGCATATTGCCCGCATCCATTGCGCCTTCGGATTTCCCAGCGCCTACCATGGTATGCAGTTCATCGATAAACAGAATAACCCGGCCTTCTTCTTTGGCCAGCTCATTGAGTACCGCTTTTAACCGTTCTTCAAACTCTCCGCGATATTTAGCACCAGCAACCAAAGCCCCCATATCAAGTGATAGTACTCGTTTATTCTTTAAACCTTCGGGTACTTCACCATTGATGATCCGCTGAGCAAGCCCTTCGACGATTGCCGTTTTACCCACCCCTGGCTCACCAATAAGCACAGGGTTGTTTTTCGTTCTACGCTGTAACACTTGAACAGTTCGACGAATTTCGTCGTCCCTACCGATTACTGGATCTAATCGACCTTGTTCAGCACGTTCTGTGAGATCTGTGGTGTATTTTTCTAGTGCTTGTCGCACGTCTTCGGCATTGGGGTCAGTGACATTTTGGCCACCACGTAAATTATCAATGGCTTTTTCCACACTTTCTTTATCAACATTTAATTGATTGAGAATAGTGCCTAAACGACCTTTATCTTGCAGTGCGGCAAGTACGAAAATTTCAGAAGTGATGTAATCATCTTTGCGTTGCTGCGCAATTTTGTCGCACAAATTTAAAAGAATTCCAGAGTCTTTACTCAGTTGAACATCACCACCAATACCGTCCACTCGGGGAAGTTGTTCAATGGCTTCTGCCAGCGCCGAACGCAATGAATTTACGTTGATATTGGCATTATCTAGCAACGGACGAACCGAGCCTCCTTGCTGATTCAGCATGGCTGACATCAGGTGAACAGGCTCTATAAACTGATGATCTCTTCCCAGTGCTAACGATTGTGCATCTGAGATGGCAAGTTGGAACTTACTGGTAAATCGGTCTAAACGCATAGACACGCATCCTCAAGTAATTGCTTAATGCTATGCCCTAGTTATGGGATCAGATTTCTCGCTATTCAAGTGTAAAAATGTGAAAGTCAATCAGAAGATTGATTTAGCGCAAACCAATAACGCTAACTATACGGCCTGTTGAACTTAGACCATTATGGGTAGCTCGCCTATGAGAATAAAAGGTTTCATGGGAACAGTAAGTACATAAATTACTTTGAAATATTTGGCCGACACCGATATTAGAAAGTTGCTTAAATGCCACCAAAGGCAGGTTTAACTGAAACTTACCTGCACTACTTCCCTGTGTTATTGCTTCGGCGTACGTACAAAATCGACGAGCTAATTCTTCGTCTACTTCATAGCATTTACCACAAATACTCGGTCCAATCCAAGCTATGAGGTTTTTGGCAGAGATATCAAAGCGCTGTACCGTGGCCGCGATAATTTCTTTGTACATTCCCTGCCAACCCGCATGTACTGCGGCTACTTGCGTTCCCTTGGAATCGCACAACAAAATGGGAACACAGTCCGCTGTCATTACCGCACAGTGGTGAATTGACGAACGTGTAATTGCTGCGTCGGCGGTTGGTACATCATCGAAAACCCTGTCGTTGGCTAGTTCAATGACACTATTTCCGTGGACTTGATTTAGCCACACAATTTTTTGTGCTTCGGGTAATTTAGCGCGATTTTGTGCTACCGCGTTTTCACAGTCTCCCACATGCATTCCAACATTCAGTCCCTCGAAATCCCCTTGACTTACACCACCCTCACGAGTGGTAGTGTAAGCAGTGATATTTTCTGGCGCAGACCAGTTTGGTGTAATGAAGATGGGTTTTGCCATTATAGTTCGTCTATGGGAAATGCTTTCGTGTCTTCTCGCAATTCTGACAACAGATTAACCATATCTTCAGGTAATGGCGCTTTCCATGTCATCCACTCGTCAGTTTCTGGGTGAAACAAGGACAATTGGGCAGCGTGTAGTGCTTGACGCTGGAAACCTCTCAAGGTGCTGATAAAGGTTTCAGACGCTCCTTTTGGTAAACGGGGTCGACCGCCGTACACAGGGTCTCCAACTAATGGGTGTTTAATGTAGGCCATGTGCACGCGAATTTGGTGTGTTCTACCGGTTTCCAATTTGAGTCGAACATGGGTATGAGCGCGAAATTTCTCTTTCACGCGGTAATGGGTCACTGCTG
>JALUXV010000150.1 GCA_027013165.1 Alteromonadaceae bacterium | reverse complement strand
CTTGTAAGAGTAATTCCCATATCTACCTCAAGTAATTGGCAGGACAGGGAATTTTAATGACCTATCAAGAGACATCGAAAAAACATGACCTGTATCCATATATGTTATATTGCCGAGAGTTGTAATTTCTTGGACTGGTGTATGCCCACAAAAGATTTGGTCTATACCTGGAACAGAAGAGCAATTGGGCTCCAGAACCCTTGTCCGACCCCACAAACATGCTTCTGTTACCTTGGGGTTCTTGTCTTGTACCGATTGTGTGAAATCCTTCCAGCCCATTCCAAGAGGAACTTCCGCATGAATAATACCGACCGTTCCATATTCATAATCCAGCTCAATCACATGGGGAAGGTTTTCTATGTGATTTTGAATCGCATTGATGGTAGATGAATCTTTTATCTTTCTGAACCAGTCCATACCGTTTCTTTTTGCATGGAATTCCAGGGCTTTATTATCTGTACCGAGGATTACATCCAGCAGCATTTGTTCATGATTACCTCGAACGCTGAAAACCCATGGTTGGGAAATAAACTCAATAAACTGTTCTGATTCAGGTCCACGGTTAACGGTGTCGCCGACACAAAAAAGCCTATCTGTTTTTTCATTAAAGCTATTTAGCTTCAAAGCCTGGCGTACTTTTCCAAAACACCCATGTATATCACCAACAACAAAATCACGACCTTGAGTATTTCGTGGGCATCGTTTAATCATGTGGGCATCTCCAACCACTAAAACAGCTTCCCTGAATTCCGATTCCTTTCGTGGATTGACTTCGACAGCACATCTTGGGGTGTAATTTTTTGGTGTAATTCATATTACAGTGAATTATTACACTCAGTTACAGGTAATTCGTTCTGAACTGGTGACGAGACAGACTTCTTATTAGAAACTAACTGGGACACTTGCAGCAAGCATTTATCGGAATTCCGTGGGTATACCCAGGAGCACAACCCCATTGCCGCCAAAACCCCTTGTTGAAGGGCTACGATGGATCCAGCATTCTCAACAACACAGTCACGCTATGGTCTATGGACATACTTCTTTCCGGCAAGCCATACTGATTTGATTCACGGTTGATATGTATAACCATGCCCCCCATCTCTCGAACCACCCTGGCCTCAGCTTCAGATCGAATATCCATCACAACAACCCCGGCCACACCAGGATCAAGCAAATATTCCTCAATTCGTTTTCTGGCTATGTCGATCCAGATCGATTCTCGTATATTTGCCATCCCCCATTCCGCTCTCATTGAGTGTATCAGCCCTTTAGCTGACAGGTTGAACGGCTGGATAATTGTCTCGTCGTATAAATGTTTATCCAATGCATCAACAGAGATGCCTAGAAGGCTACTTACAGCGCATTTGACTGGATCGGCAAAGGCAACCTTGGCAAAACCAAACATCAACAATGCTTCTGCCGCAGTAGATTTCCCTGCACATCTCTTGCCGGCTAATCCAATTAGGGGCTTTGATAGGGATGCCGAGGTTCTTTGTTGTCTCATACAGACTTCCTGGAGATATTCTTAATATCTTCAGCCCTGCCTTCCATGTACCGCTCCAGGACATAACAAGCATCCATCTCTCGCTCATATTCTCCAGGGAACCGTTCGTGGTATTTCTCAGCTTCTTGCCGACATAGACGGGCAGCATCACGCCAGACTTTCTCTTCTACAGTGGGAACAACCTGATACTTTCGCCGATGTGCAGGAGTTTCAGTTACCTGGTTGGACATGGCATATCCACATGCGGAATCACCGCTGTCTTCTTAACCTGTTGATTTCGCACTTTAGATAAAGCAGTAAGTGCTTTGGTTATTTTGACCCCAACCGATCTGTACAGGCCGTCTGGGTCAGACTCGATTCTATTTCCCATTTTCTCTCTCCATACGAAAATCACGGTGCATAGAATAGAGTAGTCAAAGATTGGAATTAGATTAAAACAAGGAATAAATCGGGGTGTATCATTTGTTATGCTGCTTAATATACAATTCCCAGCCTTTTGCCCGTGCCTCCCAAGCGCAGTGACACGATCCAACATGGAAATATTCGTGGTCAGGGGCAGGCCCCCAAAATTCACCGATAGGATTAGAACCAACTCCACGAGAAACATGCACTGACGCACTTTTCACATCTATCGAGCCGAAAGTTTCTCTCACCTCGGCAACAGTATGCCTAAGCAAAGCCCGGCAATAAGAATGGTGAACTACCCGGCCCTAAAGGACCGGGCTTCGAGAGGCTGTAAGGCCGCCATCTTTTTTGACAGACAATCCGCAGCGGAGTCGGCTGTTGCCGGATTCCGTCTTACAAGGATTAGCGTCTGTCCCTGGCTGGAGCACATTATTATGTGCGCCGGCCAACTCCGTCCCAGAGTGTAGAATAAGTTTGATTGCCCGTTTTCTGATGACCAGAGCGGCATTGTGATCAGCATTATCACGATGTCCGCATTTCTGGCACAGAAAGTCAGATTGAGTAGCCCGGTTTTCGGGGTGAGTGTATCCGCAATCTGCACACTCCTGACTTGTATGGTGAGGCGAAACTTTGAAGAACGGTTTCCCAGCACTCCGCATTTTATATTCCAGCATTGTTTCCGATGTTCCGAGTGATGTTCCAAGGATCACTCTGTTAAGTCCTGTCTTCGCACGAGCTCCGTTTTTCAGGTACTTGCCTGTGATATCACACACCTTCGGTTTTGCACGACGTGTCATGTTTTTCAGTTTCAGGTTCTCGATCACAACGATCTGTGCGTTATCGACTACCGATCTGGTTGCCTGATGCCAGAAGTTGTTTCTGACGTTGGCGTTTTTGGTATGCAGCTTCGCAATAGAGACAATAGTGCGTTTACGCCGGTTTGAGCCTTTCTGCTGCCGTGCCATTCTGCGTTGATACCGGCGTAGTCTTCGTTCCCGTTCAGAGGCTCTGTCCATCTCCGACCGGGCAAGGCAATAGACTGCGTTATCGGTATGAAACGGTTTAGCCACGCCTCGATCAATCGGGGTGATCATGCCGGACAGTTCCTCTTCACTGAACGACCGGAGATGTGCCAGGTGCTCTTCATT
>JALUXV010000149.1 GCA_027013165.1 Alteromonadaceae bacterium | reverse complement strand
AAGTGCACGCATTCTGCGCTCGGTATCAAAATGACTATTTTCAACCAGTGCAAGCCCCTGCTCTACCGCAAATGCTTGCGCGCCTTCACCACTAAGCATGACATGTACTGAATGGTCCATTACTGCGCGGGCAGCGGCAATAGGGCTAGCAATAGTTTTCACTCCTGCCACCGCTCCTGCATTTAAGGTATCACCTTCCATAATAGAGGCGTCTAACTCGTGCTCTGCCTCCCAGGTATAAACCGCCCCTACCCCTGCATTAAACAGGGGTGAAGCTTCCATGATTTCGATGGCGGCAATAATGGCATCGGTGCTTGAGCCGCCGTTTTTCAATACTGCATAGCCCGCGGTTACAGCTTCATTTAACTTATCGCGATACGCCTGATCTTGCTCGGGCGTTAAATTAGCTTTCAAAATAGTGCCTGCACCACCGTGAATTGCGATAGCTACAGGCGCTTGTTCTTCTGCTATTACCACACCAGTTGCACTCAACGCGCTGGTTAACAACGCGGTTAAAAATAATCGTTTCATCACAATTCCTTGTTATGGTAAATAAAGCACAAACACCTCAATAAAATTAAGGTGTCAGGTACTTCAGATTAAACAGCATGAGTGAACTATGCAACACGGAGATTGTAATGGGGTTGTTCAAGTATTAGTGGTGGTCAACGAACAAAGTAGATATCTTTTTATCAACAACGCTATACCAACCCGCTATAGAAATACGCTCTCTGGTGGCTGGCAAGACCTCATGAGGAAACTCCTCACTTAAAAACACAACCAAAGTGGCGAAAGTAGGTTGTATTTTCAAACCACAAACATCATCACAATTGTTATAAAGTACTAACTCACCGCCGTCTGAAGTATCCCATTGGTGATTTAAATAGGCCACTATCGACACTTTCCGGTTTGAAGCCCCTTTGAACGCATCTAAATGACGCTTGTAAAAATGTTTTTCTGGGTAAATGGCAAAGTGGCTCTCGAAGCTTCTTAAACCAAGGTACAAACTTCGATTGAGGTCTTGCATTAACGCGTCAGTAAATGCTAACCATGCTCCTTCTATCTCGTGTTCTCCAGCTATCCATGCAATATTATCGTTGCGAACAAAATGATTAACTTCAAGGCCGGACTGACGCCCCACACCTGCTGGTTGATATATTTCTTTAGGCAAATTCAGTGCTCGAGTTAGCAAACTATCTGCTAACTCTAGAGGAAGCGAGAAAGGATTGACGCTATACCCTTTCTCTTCGATATCCTTAACTATGCTTTGCCGCAAAAACTCCGTAGAGTCGTTGTGTCTGGAGTATGTGGGAAAGTTGCTTAATTGATTCATCACTAAAACTATTAGTCACCTAAACCAATAACTTTTCGCACATCATCAAGTGAGCCAAAGGTGTTATAATCAGTGGCAATCAAGTCTTCGTTAATACACTCTAACAAGGCACTGTCGTTTTCACTCTCAACGTCAATGCAATAATCATAGATATCAACTAAGGTTTCTTGGTCTACATCATCCAAATCATCAGTCGCCATTACAAATGGCGCAACAAACAACAAAGCGACTAAAGCATTTTTCATGGTATTTCCTCTTTCAAAATTGACGGAAAAATACCAGTTGCCGAAACAACAAAAAAACAAATTTTTTTGTTCTTCACGATGAAAGATACAGCGCTATTTAGCCGGCTACTTGAGTCACACCAACACACAAGTGTAATATCGTCCGAGAAAACTATTATAAATATCGCGGTAAGAGAGAGGCATGTATGCAACAACACGACAGCTCACCGTTAAACGACTTCATCGAATATCCACAACATGAAATGCTGGCGCGGTCTGCTGAATTTCTCGACCACATGAAGCGCAGGCACAGCATTCGTAGCTTTAGCGATAGAGCGGTACCAAAGGAAATTATTGAAAATTGCATTAGAACCGCGGGAACTGCGCCAAGTGGAGCAAACCACCAGCCATGGCACTTTGTCGCGATTCATTCAGATGATGTGAAGAAGCAAGTAAGAGAACACGCCGAACTTCATGAACAAGGGTTTTATGATGGTCGCGCTGGCGACGAGTGGCTAGAAGCACTAAAGCCACTTGGCACAGATGCCAGCAAACCCTACTTAGAACACGCCCCTTGGCTTATTGCCATATTTAGCCAAAAGAAGGGCGGCGTGAATACAGAAGATAAGAAAACCAATTATTATGTTCACGAATCTGTGGGTATTGCCACTGGCATGCTCATTACTGCACTTCACAACGCGGGGTTAGCCACGCTTACCCATACACCAAAGCCCATGCAGTTTTTGTCATCAATTTGCCAGCGCCCAGACAACGAAAGGCCTTATATGTTGATTATTACGGGGTATCCCGCTGAAGATGCCAGCATTCCGGCTCATGCACAGATCAAAAAAGACTTAGAAGAGATCTCCAGCTTTTTATAGCGTGGCTACCGTCACATGTCGGCACTCACATATCGGTGTAGCCCCAAGGTGGTGCTGGTACGGGAATTGGCTGAGTTAAATCAAAATCAACACGAAACTCTCGGCCCTCTCGTATCAGGCGATAAGTAAACTTCTCTGGGTAGATATACATTTGCCATATATTTGTCAGCGATTGGGGCAAACCTTTTTCAGCGAACATATGCTTTGAATACACATCTACCGGAAACGACTGAACATTTGCGAAACCCGCGTCAACGGTATGTCCGCCATACATGGTGACAGGATCGTCAGTACCATCTTCATGCCTATGGTCGTGCTTTAAACTCAAGCCGCTGCCAGTCTTTGTGATGATCCATGTGCGGGAGGCATTGTCTCCCACATGAAATGGAATTTGTAATTGGCTATCTGTGCACTTTCTTACATGCATAACTAGCTTTGCTTCTGAGAAGCTGCTCGGCCCTTGGTTATCAACCGTAACCTTACCCTCAAAGGCTTTACCACAATGCTGCTTGATGGCATCAAAGAATGCATCTTGGCTGGGCACCGACACAAGAGGGGCTGGTTTTATAACGTTATTTGCCAATACTGATGTGCTAGTAACGCACGCCAAGAAAATTAATCCATTGATGAGTTTTTTCATTTTTTGTTCTCTTAT
>JALUXV010000148.1 GCA_027013165.1 Alteromonadaceae bacterium | reverse complement strand
TAATTGTAGACTGGCCGAACCGCCCGAAGCAAAAAGTCGATCACGACAACGGAAAACCTTCTCTTACTCGTTATGAAGTAGTAGAGCAAAAAGAAGATGAAGCACTGATGGCACTCTACCCTGTTACTGGGCGTTCGCACCAGCTCAGGGTACATATGCTTTCTTTAGGGCACCCAATACTTGGAGATAGACTCTATGCTCACCCCATTGCCTTGGCCAAAGCCTCTCGTCTTCAACTGCATGCTCAAGCCATAAGTTTCAATCACCCAGAATCATACAACTGGATGACCTTTGAAACACCAATCCCCTTTAGCGAACATACGCCAAGTCCGTTTTAATTTTTCCATTTAGCTTTTAACGGCGTGGCCGATAACAGTGCAGGACTTAATTTATTCGAGACAGGTTATGCGTGTAGTTTTTATAGCATTCTTATGCTCGCTGCTGCCAATGGCAAACGCCGAGATGATGAATGATGTACAACATGCACTCATGCCAGACGAATACCAAGAGCTCATGGTGGGTGAGTCGTCTTTTCCTGTTTTTGATACACCCTCATCATTGCCACTTACCTTAGGTGTAGCCTTCATATTTGCCGATGACAGCGCATCTGGGTTTTCCTTGTTCGATGCGCAACACCTGTCCTCGTCACTGAACGAAAAGGGCTGGCGTACTGTAGTATTCCCCTTATTCTTGAACGCTTCAGTGGCAGACCAACTTAGCGCAGAAACTTCAGCAACATCAGATCCTGAAGCTCAAGTTAACGCCCGAGTAGACAGTCGAAAAATGATTGCTGATTATACTGATATACAGCAACAGCTAATGCTGATCATGAACCAGCTTTATCAATATAGCGACAGCACCGCAGGTTTCAGACTAGTCATAGCCAGTGGTATGACTGCCGCCCAGCTCATTGATTTAGGCGCCAACGCTAGAATTGCTGCACCTGACACCATGGTAAGTATTTTCCCCTACTGGCCACATTACAGCATCAATCAAGCCTTGCCTTCTCTTGTTGCGCAAACCCCATTTCCATTGCTTGATATCTCTTATGCTCAACAAAACCCGTGGGACGAAAAAACAGCCCAACAACGAGAAACCCTAGCCCGTTCGTCACTAAAATTACACTACAGACAAAGACGTTTGGCCTCACCTCACATCCATCACCCCACCACGCAAAACCAACAACCTCCGCATATTCAATTACTTGCAGGGCAGATTTTAGGCTGGACGCGGTATTTAGGCTGGTAATTCACGATGAAAACCATTAACCTATTTTCTAAATAAAAACAGAGGTCTAGGCTGCTCTTAGTACAAAACACAGTAATAAAGCAGATTGCCGCTATACTTATAACTAGAAACATAAACGGTTGTATTCCTCGTGACAGTGCAAGAATTCGTAAATCAAAAAGCGCAACAATTGAGCTTTTATTTGAAGTCATTCTGGCAAGGAGAAATGCCTTTTAAAGAACTCGAACTTTTCTTTTGGGACACCATGGAAGAGTGGGGGCAAATTGCATATTCGCTAACTCAACCTTATACACAAAAGGAACGAGTGTTTTGGCATGTACTTCACCAACTGCAATTTTGGACTGAGGAAACCCTTTTAAAAGATCAGGTTTTAATTGATGAACTAAAAACCTGCGTGTTATTTCTCGACGGTAATGGTCACTGCCCTTTCGACTGTGTAGGCATTCGTCCTTAGATTCCATCGGCCTAGCTCAGGCCGGCAACACAGCTTGCAACTCGCTACACTTCGTGGCTCAATGGTAAAAACACTTAACGAATTCCTCCCTTGCTAAGTTCATTCAATACATACAAAGATAAACGCCTTCTTTCGATTTTTATGTTCGGTATTGCCAGTGGCTTTCCGTGGATAATGATAAGCTCGGTGCTCTCCGCCTGGTTAAAAGACGAAGGCTTATCCCGCTCTGCCATTGGCCTGTTTGGATCGATTTTCGCGGTTTATTCTTTCAATTGGATGTGGTCGCCACTTATCGACCGCTTAAAATTACCCGGTTTAGGCCAACGTAAAGGCTGGATCCTTTTGATGCAATGCGGGGTACTTTTAAGCTGCGTGGTAATGTCGCAGCTCGCCACTGACAATCACCTTTATTGGATTGCCGTGTGCGGACTCATGATAGCCTTGTTTTCAGCTACCCAAGACATTGCCATTGATGGTTATCGCATTGATATTATAGGTTCACAGGAAAAGGACAAAATGTCAGCAGCTTCAGCCGTGGCTACCGCTGGGTGGTGGACAGGTTACGGCGGACTTGGCGCATTGCCGTTTTTCCTCGCGGACAGCACAGACTGGTATTGGCCGCAACTTTACCTGATGATTGGTGGTGTAATGGCCCTATTGATTATTGGCACCATCATAACGAAAGAGCCTGATGTTGATCGGGTAGCCATGCGGGAATCAGTGCAAGGTTCACCCGCTGAACAAAACCTTTTCCTTTGGCTAAAACAAACGATTGTATTTCCCTTTCAGGAGTTTTTTAGCCGCAATGGGGTTAAAGTTGCACTCTCGTTTTTACTCTTTATCTTTCTATTCAAAATCGGGGAAGCCTTTTTAGGTAGAATGAGCATAGTGTTCTACAAAGAGATTGGCTTTACCAACAGTGAAATTGGTGGTTATTCCAAGCTATTGAACTGGTGGGTCACTATCGTATTCTCACTCATCGGCGGCCTAATTAACATTCGTTACGGCATCTATCGCGGCTTAATGATTGCTGGAATTGCCATGGCAGCTTCTAATTTAATGTTTGCGGTTATCGCTCAGGTTGGCCCTGACGTACGGCTACTTACTGCTGCGGTGATTGTAGATGGATTTACCGCTGCGTGGAGCACGGTGGCTATGGTGGCCTTTATCTCGCTACTGTGTAACAAAGCATTTAGTGCTACCCAATACGCGCTGATGGCATCGCTCAGTGTGGCGGGAAGAACCTTTGTGGCATCGAGTAGCGGCATATTGGTAGATTATTTAAATGGCAACTGGAGTCTTTTCTTTGTTGCCACTGCACTTATGGTGATTCCAAGTCTACTGTTTTTGCACAACATCAGAGACCGCATTAATGCAATGGAAGCCGCTCGC
>JALUXV010000147.1 GCA_027013165.1 Alteromonadaceae bacterium | reverse complement strand
AACGCCTGTGGTGATAACCCAACAGGAAATCAGAGTATTGTGTTAAATGCGTCTGAGAAACTAATGAAACTGGCAACGAACTTGCGTTTTACCTTGGCTGTGCCTTTTGAGGAAAACCATGGCTTAAATACACCGCCTCAGCCACCATTAGGGGCTAAAGGCATGTTTTTAAACCCACAAAGCGGCCACTACTTCCTGCGGTTGGATATGCATAAAACCCATGTGCCTACGGAGTCGTTCGCCTATCATTTAGGCAGTGCAGAATGTGAGTCAGTGTCACTAAACCACGCTCCTAATCGAGCTTGCGGATTCACTAATCGCATCGAGTTTATTCTACCCATGTTGCAGTTTGATACCGAATTGACCCTTGAGTTATCAGTATCTAACATTGTTTCTCAAGTAAACTTTAAACAGCACACACAAGGGTGTGTATTTGCGTCTCCTGAGCAAGCACCGTGTGATCAATTGTTGAGAAATTTACTCCAACGACCCTGGATTCAGTGGGATGATAATGTATATAAAATATAGCTAAGAAGAGTGTTGGCTAAGCAAATTTACGAATATTGATTATACTTACGTCAAAAGTTAGCGGGTATTTTTGTTTATCCGTGCTTGATTAAACAATTTTTGATATGTTTTTGGTCTAATTGTTAAGTTTTATTTAAGAAGTAGCTGTCGCGGAGACGATAATGACAGAAAAGCCGTATTTGGTAAGTGGTCGTAATACACTTATACACAAGATTCGAAAGCTAGACCTTTTGGTTGTTAATGGCGATGATATGCCGCCAATTCTCGTGACTTATAAGGGGATCAAGCGCTACGATGGAAAGATCCCAGATAATAAGCGTGAAGCTAAGCTGATGGATATGGAACTTGTAGATGTAACGTCGGGAGAGATATTCGGCGATGAGAAGACATTAATCTTTATTCAGACTTTAAACGGCAAAGAATACAAGATTGACTACAGTAAGCCCGATACCAGTATGTTCATCAAAATTCACCAAGACAGCATATTCTAATTTACCGCTTAGGGTCAGTCCAACTGGCCCCAGTTGTCTGCTTCAAACGAATTAAATCCCATGATCTGGCGTTTATCGCCTTTAAGTTGAACATAGCGATCTTGAAATATAGAAAAGCGGCATATGTCTACTGGCGTCACCTCAGACGCGTTTACGTTTCTTACAACACCTGCTTTTTCCAGCCCCTCGGCAACTAATTCCGAACAAAACCAACTACTGAAGTCTTCTTGATTGTGACTTATTTTACCCAGTAAAGGGTGTTCGTCGATTGCGTCAACGGCTGAACCAAATAATTGAAGAATGTCGTAGCCCTTACCATCTTGTTCGAACATAAAATTGAAGAAGACTGCGCGATTCTGTTCGAATTGTGCTCGTGCCCGTTCACTTAGTGGCAACCACCACATGTCACCATCATAGTCTTTTAATCTATCACTTAAGCGATTTGTCATTACCCCTCGCTTTCCTTTATATGCAGTGGCTTCCATAACTTGGTTGAAATAACGTCCTCCTTCTTCGTCTCTCATTTTGGTTTGCATCACTATCGCAATATGAGTAACAGAAGAACGTGTGGTTAACTTTGTCCATCTTGAAAACAAGCTATTACCACCAAAAGCGATAATGTCACCGGGCTTCATTTCTTCTCTAACTGAATGGTAAGGATGTGACTGATGCATATCTCTCTTCCTTGTGAGCTAAAAAATAGAGGTTGTTTCAAAGTATGTGCGCTTTTCGACCAAATGCACAGTGGAAAGACGATTTATCTGCACTTTTTGGGGGTTTATCGCAACACCTCAGATAACCGCAGTTTAACGATTTCATAACGTATCGCAGCAAAAAATTCACTAATTTAAATGGGCGGCGGCAAGAACACGGCCTCCGCGTTGCCTAACACATTGAGGATATGATTATGAATTTGCCACGCCGTATTACATTAACACTTGCCGCAACTTGCCTTGGCTTTTCGATCGCTAGCACAGCATCTGCTGAGTCCTACCCACAGCATATCGAGAAAGATCTTATTAATATCTGTGAAGCGATTCAAAATGACGATCGTCTCGATCTTCGTCGCGCAGTGAAAAAGAGTGGTTTAAGCTATCGTGTGCTTGCCAAAGGACTTGTTTGCAACGGTGAAGACATGATGACCTTTGCTATGAATAACAATGCCATTGATACTCATGACTATCTCGCTCGATATCTGGATGCTGACGCTAGGGCTTTAACCGCCAAGCGTTAGGCGCTGAACTTATGACGCACCTTTTTTCATCCCTGGAGTTGGGGCTGTCGCAGTCTAGGGCAGCCCTTTTTTCTTCACCACCTGAAGATTCATCTATGTTGCTATCACCCGAGCCCGAAGCAATGGTTGCGGTGGTATTTTTATACACTCAAGAGCAAACCCACGAGTTATGCCAGCAACTCATTGCAACAGATAAGTTTGAGCATGTATTTGACGTGTCTGATGAAGCGCATTACTTCCGTTTGTTAGACACTATGCCCAGCGCAGTGAGTTTTATTCCCGCGCGCTCTCGAATATTAGCCCATATGAGTAGCGACTGGATTGCCGTGGGCGAGAATGACACTGATGCCCTTGTAGCTTATGCAAGCGGAGCATGGGGGTTTGTGTCACATAACGCAAATTGCCAAGCCATTACTGTGGCTCTTGAAAGAGTTGAACAGCGGCACCTATGCAGACAGAGGAAGACAAAACATAATAGACTTCGGCAAGGCTTGTGCAAGCAGTTGGGAGTCAGTGAAGCTGCGCTTTTAGCCCGTTTGAAACGGCAGCATGCTGCGAGTCAAAAGCCTCATGCCATAGGACTAAAAACAGAGAGTGGATGGCGCTCTATTGAGCTGGCAACTTTATTTTGGGTTGAAGCTGCGGGAGACTACATGTGTTTAAACCTTGGCGCCGAGAATGTAGTCGTTCGCATTACATTGACCGATTTGATTGGACGTCTCAATGACTCTCGATTTGTTAGGGCGAGCCGTTCAGTGCTCATCAACACCGATTTGGTATCTAGTGTAGAGCAAACACACACTGGAGTTAACTTCGCTATATTAAATGACGGCACTCGCTTGAAAAT
>JALUXV010000146.1 GCA_027013165.1 Alteromonadaceae bacterium | reverse complement strand
AAAAGAATCGCTATACTTGCTTTATTGCTTCAATCCTTCGCTGCAAATGCGGCATTTATTAATTTCAATTCTCAGTTGCAAGCTGCTGGTACAACAACCCACCCTTGGGTTTTTGGCTCTACTATGTGGTCTGAAATTGTAAGCTCAAGCGGAATAGGAAGCTCATATGAGGGGTTTAGCTCGTTAAACGGGTTAGATATTAGTAAGTTCTCATTTAGTTTTGGTGGTTTAACATTAACTAGCTTCCTTTCTCCGGGAGTAAATTCACCGGGGTTTGAGCGGTATACCGGCGCAACAGATCCCTTTGAGTTCTTTTACGACGGTCAATTGTGGGCATCTGGCACCATTGCATATGTACTCAATGAAGTAGAGAATTCTAACGACCTTGGCGGTGCTACCTCAGAAATAACACTTACATCAGCAGGTGTTGATGATACTTTTTATAATGAAATGCTGGCGCTAACCGATGGTACAGGCACCTTCATTATGACGGCAGGTAACTTCCAACAAGTCGATGCGAATGGTTTATTTTCTTCTACTACCTCAATAGTGCTTCCTGATTTGGTGGTAGATCCTGTGAGCGCTGTTTCTGCACCTTCAGGGCTGTTTATTTTACTAGTAGCGGCTGCCTTGTTGAGGTTCAGAGCAATCCGTGCCCAAGGGTTACTGACAAAGTAAAATTGTTTTACCTACGGTGCGTCTTGGGCAAGCCGGAAACCATAGCTGAGGAAACGAAGTCCTCGAGCGTTCATGGAGCGACTAGCAGAGCGCAGGTCGATTGATTCGTCGTTCCAAGAACCACCGCGCAGCACGGCAAGGCTACAAATACCACCATTACCATTCATCCAAGCGCTACCATTGGTAGGCGCGCCTTGATAGCTTTCGTGCCAACAATCTTGTGTCCATTCCGCAATATTACCGTGCATGTCGTATAACCCAAAGGCATTGGGCTTATATGACGCCACTGGTTCAATGTCCAACTGACTCCTACAGCCACTACAGTTCGCATTGTTTCGCCCAATGTCGTCACCCCAACTATAGTTTGTTGCGCTTCCCGCACGTGCAGCATATTCCCATTCCGCTTCGGTAGGTAAGCGGAGCTGTTTCCCGGTTAGTTGATTTAACCACGGAATATAATGTCTTGTTATGTCATTCCAGCTAACGTTTATCACTGGGCGATTGCCTCTTTGATGCCAGCCGCTATCGATACCTGGTGGGCAAACGCCTGCATCTATGCAGGGTTGATACATATCCCATGTGACTTCGGTGGCCATTAGCCTAAATGTAGGTACAGATACACGATGTACAGGTTTTTCATCAGGTTCGCCATTTTTGCTGCCCATCATAAAGGTACCTGCGGGTATGTTCACAAAACTACCTAGTAGCTTCTGTACACTTTGTGGCGGAAGCACACGCTCCATTTGGTAGCTAAAGCGTCTATTGCTTGCCGATAAACTCACTGTGTGCGATTGCGTAGCGTAACCTGCGCTACTGATTTTTATTTCATAGCGCCCGGGTACTAAACGCATGCCATTTCGAAATGATTGCTCAGCGCCAATAATTTGAACGGTGGCATTGGCGGGTGTGGTGGTAATGCTCAGTGCTACTTTGCTGTTTTCGAGTTCTATAGCATTGATGTTGTTTTGTGCTTGGCTGCGATACGCCCCGTCGGGCTGGTTGGTTAGGTAGGCTTGAAAACTGGTAATGCTGTTGGTGCGTTGGGCAGTTTGCCAAGCATTGTCATCTGCTGCCTTAATGATTTTTTTGATATCTGCCTGCGCTTGGCTGCGATAAGCCCCGCTGGGCTGGCTGGTTAAATATGCTTGATAACCAGCAATGCTGTCAGTTTGTTGTGCGGTTTGCCATGCATTATCATCTGTTGCTTTTATAATCTTGCTTTGCGCTTGGCTTCGATACGCGCCGTTGGGCTGGTTGGTTAGGTAAGCTTGATAACTGGCAATGCTATTAGTGCGTTGTGCGGTTTGCCATGCGTTGTCATCTGTTGCTTTTATAATCTTGTTTTGCGCTTGGTTGCGATACGCTCCGCTAGGTTGGTTGGTTAGGTAAGCTTGGTAACCAGCAATACTATTAGTTTGCTGTGCAGTTTGCCAAGCGCGGCTGTCATTGGCTGTGGCCTCGGCGGCGGCTTTTAGGTCGGCAATAGATTGATTGGCTTGCTCTATATAACTTCCTGTTGACCATAGAGCTAAGTAGGTTTGATAACTTGCTTGAGTGTTTGTGTTGCTCGCCGTTACCCATGCATCTGCATCTTCACGGGTAATGGCCTTGGTCAGCCCTTCTAATAGTACCTCGTCTACTTCGCCGGTCACTATCATGCCTTCATTTTGTTCAAAGGCTTCTATGGCTCGTTGGGTACGGGTGTCTAATTCACCATTTTGTATAACCTGATAACCTAATTGCAGTAATTGGGTTTGTGCATTCAGAATTTGCGCTTTACGTTCGCTTGCCGCCGCTTGTTGAGCCGCCCGCGCTCTTGCTTGGTTTTCTCGTGCTTGGGCTTCTGCCAGTTGTGCTGCCTGGTATTCAGTAAACCCGTAGTAACCCCCACCACCAAGAGCAAGTGCTACGGCCCCTGCTACTAGCCATTTTTTGTTGGAGTTGGATTTGGTTGTTGGTTGCTCGGGCTGTTTAGGTATGGCGGTTTTGTCTATGTGCGGTGTTTTGGGGGGTGAGCTGCTTTCTTCGCTAGTTTTCACCTCACCTACCTTGCACTTGTTAGTAATAATAGCGGTGAGTGCTTCCACCGTTTTACCGGTACTGGCAGTGCTGGTATTTGCCATTACTTCAACTTGCTCGGCGTCTATTGTTTTATTCGACGTAGCTAATTGATTTATTCGGCTCACAAAATCGATAAAAGCACCAAGGGTTTTATCTTCACTGGCCAATTGGTTTTGTTGAGAGGTAATAAATGCTGCCAGTGCCTCGTCGTCTACATCAACCAAGGCCACCATGGCATCTATGGCTTTTTGGGTTTTCGGGGTTATTTCACCGTATTCGGTAAAGCTTTTACGGATAATATCTTGTAGTGGTTTTAGCTCGGTCTTTACCTCATTGCCTTCTGTACCACCTACCCAAGTGCCAGTG
>JALUXV010000145.1 GCA_027013165.1 Alteromonadaceae bacterium | reverse complement strand
CGCTGTGCCCATGACATAGCCCTTGCATGGTAAGGTTTATCTGATTGCCCATCTTTTTGATTGACAATTTTCGGGCTGTTTTTGCCTCTCTGTGACGCAGTAATTTGTGCTAACCGGTGTTGTTTGTCGACTTCGCGCAGTAACAGCAAGCCGGCATCGGAGGTGATATGGCCTCCGGAGAAGTCGGTTTCAATCTGGCGGCGGGAAAGTGGCGAGAAGGTCAGTTTTTGAGGTACCATTCTGGATGCGGCTACTGGTGCTTGGTGGATTGGTTAGGTTCTTGAAACTATAGCACTTTTAGCCGCTTCTTTTTATCCCTTCATGAGAAATCCGGGTTAGGGCGAATTTTAGCGGGGTGGCAGAACGTCGTGGAATGAACGCTTACATGCCGCCTACAGCTTGCGTAGGCACCGGCTGCAACGCCAGCCGCTCACTGAAACGCTTACGGTAGGCCGGGTCTTTACGCGAACGCAGCAGGAAATATAACAGCAATACAGGCGTGAGCAGCAGCAACGCTGTTGAATACAATACTTTAATCATGGGTGTTTACAACACAACAAAGTACGTCAGCCCCATCAATTAGTAACAGGTAATAGCTCATGCCAGCGATGCTCCGCATAAGGCTTCTTGCTATTCAACACACCACCACTAATAACTTTTAGATAGCACTGCTGATAAGCCGCAGCCATCGTCAGGTTATTAAATCGGGTTTTAGCGTAGTGATGACAGGCTTCGCGATCATACTTGCTACTGTCTTGCATCACCGATGCAAGCTCACTGTAACTTGACGACAGAAAGCCAAGCTCTGGCTGGGTGATGATTTCAGGAATTGCACCATACGGCGTTGCAAAAACAGGAGCTCCCAAATATAAAGACTCAATAATGGCAAGACCAAAAGGCTCGTGCCAGCGGACCGGAAATAACAGCCCCCGTGAATTACGCACCAACTTGTTTTTAACTGCGCCCCCCACCATGCCGTTAAAACGTAAATGCCAATCAGGATGGAAATAAAAGCCTCTGCTACTGAGGCTAAATCGGACACCACCTAATATCTGTAACTTGACACCCGCTTGCTTTGACACAGCCACTGCGCCACTGAGGTTTTTTATCGGCCATTTGGCCTTGCCCAGAAAATGGAAATAATTCTGTGGTTTACCTAAATGCGGCTGGCCATATTCGGTCCAGTCCAGACCGTTGTGTATGAAACACTCCGCATTGTGGTTGTTAGCGTGGCGTGCACTTAAAAACACTGTATTTTGGCCATAGCTACGGGCATGTTCTGCATTACCATGCTCAGTACTAATATAAGGCACATCTAACTCACCATCAAAGGGCTGGTGAAAATGCACTATATCGGGCCAGCCGCCTATCTGCTCACGCATAGACTTTGTCGCATCATACCGAGCAGCATTCTTTGGTAAGTCTGGAGCGTCCCCCCACAACAAACGTACCTCGTGACCAGACGCCTGTTGCGCAGTTAATAAGCCCCAGACAATACGCTCAGTTCCACCGTAATCTCGAGCAGGCAAAGACAATTTACTTTGCAGTACGTGCAGAATTTTCATTTTAATCGTCCTCTCTGCAGAGCATCGGCATGTTGTTTACCGGCAAGCTGTTGGTATTCAAACAATTTTGCCTCTTTTAGAAAAGCATACATAGCTTCAATATGCGCATGCACAAGCCCCCGCTTACCAGACAGAAACATTCTTTGCAGAACATAGGATTTGACAAAGGTAAGAGGGAAAATAAAGCAGAGTTTAATCAGAGATGGTCTTTTACGTTTTTCAAACTTTTCAAGCGCTTTGAGCGAAGAGTACTTATTCTTTTTTTGCATCAGTGACTCTGTGGTTCCGTAACCAAAATGCGTAACCAGCCCCTGCACTTTGACAGTCGATACCCCTTTTGCCAACACCAGATTTTCATGAACTTTTCGATCAAGTGGGTACTGCGCCTGACTTCGCCGGAACACGCGGACTATAGAACGTTTGCCTGAATACGGCGACATGGGCTCGCCCCAAAAAACATCCTCAAAGTACAAGCGCATGGCAATGTCTTCGCTCTGTTCGTACAGTTTCCGAATATGTGTTATCACCTCAGATGAAAGTATTTCGTCGCCATCAACATTAATTACCCAATCATACTGGCACAATGACATGGCAAAGTTTTTTTGCTTAGCAAATCCCAGCCAGTCCTGATGAACTACTTTAGCACCTTTTGCCCTGGCTATTTCCTGAGTGCCATCTGTACTGCCCGAATCAACCAGAATAATTTCGGCAAAGTCCTGCAAAGCATCCAAAACGGATGCTATGTGCGCTGCCTCATTACATGTCACCAGAAAGGCACTTATGGGTAATTTTTCAGCAGACTTTGTCATTGCTGTTTTGCCTTATGCTCAGCCTGTAAAGTAACCAGTGCAGCGTATTTATTAAAACCGTATTGCCCCAAAATAATGGCCATCAAAAAGCCTCTCCACCCGTCTAAAAAACCAAGATGTAACAAATATTGCTGCAAGAAGTCGGTAAAAAAACGTAGCACTGCAAACGCCAGGCTACTCCTTTTTCCTTTGGCATATTTTTCTTCAGCCAGTAAACAGGCATATTTCAGGTGTTTTTCCTGTGCATGATGATAACTGCGCCAACTGTGGTGAATAATGGCAGACTTAAGCGTACGACTTTTCTCATTTGGAATAAGCAGCGTTTCATGCACTTGGCGGTTCTTAAAACTCACACCGGTCTTTAAAAATAATTTACCCTGCGGCGAGGAATAACGACCATGCTTCAGCAACTTACCAAAAAAGTAAGTATGCCAAGGCATTTTAAATAAATTTTCCTGCAAATCTGGTTCAGACAAGACAGCATCAATTTCTGCTTTAAGGGCATCAGTCATGACTTCGTCAGCATCGATGTTTAATACCCAATCATGCTCACACCAGGTTAAAGCGCGATTACGTTGAGGGCCAAAGCCCGGCCAGTCAGTCTGATAAACCTTGTCTGCATACTGTTGTGCTATAGCTACAGTATTATCCTTACTGCCCGAGTCCAATACGATTAGCTGATCTACCCAACCAGAAAGCGATTGCAAACAACGCTCTATCCGATCTTCTTCATTACAGACAATCACAAAACAGGAAATTTTTCTCGTTCTCATGGCTATTTTGTCCAAGTATCACACTACGCTGCTTCATTGACGCCTTAATCGAAAAGCGCCAGTACTCTCGCATCAGGTTGCCGCTGAATAAATGCCGACAACCGCTCAAATACCTGCTTTGGCGGCAAGCGTGTTTTACTGCCCACCGATCATTGCACCGATGATAGTTGCAATGGCGACAGTCTTGATAACTATGGGGGCTTTGATTGGAGCCGGATTTACTGTGCATATCATGTCTTCAATGATTGCAATTTTTTTAATGCCAATTGCAGTCGTAGACTCTGTGCACATATTATCCGAGTTTAGCGGTCGTTACAAACCCGGCAATGATTTGAAAGAAACCGTTGAGGGGGTTGTCGGGCATTTATTTACACCAATGTTATACACCTCAATCACTTCGTCCATAGGTTTTTATTCCTTGATGTTAACCCCAATTCCACCGGTTCAAATATTTGGTGCTTTTGTAGGGACGGGGATCTTACTCGCATTTTTAATCACCATCACGTTCATTCCGGCATTTCTAACAAGATTGTCAGATAAATCTTTGAGATCGTTGCAAACCACCATGCACTCGAAGGAAAGCAGCAATAAACTGCTCCGCTTTGTGAAATCTACTGGAAGATTCGCGATAAAGAACCGAGTGTCGCTTCTCTTTGTTTTTGTCGCAGTTTTTGTCGTTTCTGTTTGGGGGGTAAGTAAAATTCAAATAAATGACAACCCTGTTCGTTGGTTTAAAACTGATCACGAAATTAGAGTAGCGGACAAAGTACTGAATGAGAATTTTGCAGGCACATATGATGCCTATATGGTTTTGACGTCTACTCAACCACTATTATCTGTTGTGGAAATATTAAATAAAGAACTTCCACACACTTTATTTGAGTGGGTGAAAGAGCAGTCCGATGCGATCATAGAAGCGAGTCTTCATACTCAATATCAAAACATGATCATCATTATTGAGGATAAACTTTTCACTGATCTATCAGGTGAAGAAGTCAATTATTTAGAGAATACGTTGCAGCAACTGGAAACGACGTTAAGTAGATCTAAAGCATTTCAGTCACCAGAACTGCTTCGTTATATTGCTGACTTGCAAATCCATCTAAATGGATCTGGTTTAGTTGGTAAATCTAATTCACTGGCAGATGTCACCAAACTGGTTGCGCGTGAGCTTCGGTCAGGTGAGAGTAAAGATTATCAAATTCCGAATTCTCCTCAAGCAGTTGCCCAAACATTTTTACAATATCAATCCTCACACAGACCAGATGATCTGTGGCACTTTGTGACTCCTGATTTTCAACAAACACTTGTATGGTTGCAATTGAGATCTGGAGATAACCAAGATATGAGTCGAGTGGTTAATCTTGTAGATGAGTATATAGAAAAAAATCCGCTTCCGAAATTTATAAAGTTGGATTGGGCAGGTAAAGCTTATCTTAATGTTGTATGGCAAGAAAATATGGTTGCTGGAATGCTTGACAGCCTTATTAGTGCTTTCGTAATTGTGTTTATTATTATGGTGGCTTTATTTCGTTCCCTGATATTTGGCTTGTTGGCAATGCTTCCACTCACCATTACCATCACTTTTATTTATGGACTTATTGGAATTATCGGCAAGGATTACGATATGCCAATTGCCGTTTTATCAGCATTGACACTAGGACTATCGGTAGATTTTGCGATTCATTTTCTAGAGCGTGCAAGAGAAACGTTTAAATCTACGCAAAGCGTTAAAAAAACTTTTGATTTAATGTTCGAGGAGCCCGCAATCGCGATATCTCGCAACGCAATTGTAATCGCCCTTGGATTTACACCTTTGTTATTTGCGCCACTCGTACCGTATATCACTGTTGGTGTTTTTCTTGCAAGCATCATGGCAATTTCGGCATTGGTGACGTTGCTTATATTGCCATCGGTCATGATTTTAGGTGCTCGTTGGGTTTTTGGTCAGTCATTTAGAGGAGAATAGAAGAATGAAGGTATACAAAATAGCAATAGCAACAACGTTGTTAGCTTTAGTATTGAATAGCGTTGTTTATAATGCTGATGCGGCTATCACGCAGTCCGTTAATGTAGATGAAATAGTGCGAGAAGCAGAGAAGGCTGCCTACTATTCCGGAGAAGACGGCATTGCCGATGCGCGGATGCTGATAATAGACGCACAAGGTCGTAAGCAAATGAGGCAATTTACTATTTTACGTCGTGACATCACTGATAACGGTGATCAGCAAATGATGGTGTTTTTCTCTAGGCCATCTGATGTTAGGGACACGGTATTTCGTGTTGAAAAGCATGCAGATTTAAAAAAGGATGATGATCGTTGGTTATATATGCCAGCGTTGGATCTGGTTAAGCGTATATCGGCTGGGGACAAACGAACTTCATTTGTGGGCTCTCATTTTTTCTATGAAGATGTATCTGGCCGCACAGTCTCTGAGGATAACTTTGAATTAATCGAAGAAAACAAAAAGTACTATGTATTAAAAGGAGTGCCTCTTGACAAATCAACTGTAGAGTTTGATTACTATTCTGTTACGATTGATAAGAAAAGCTTTTTACCCATTCTCATTAACTTTTATAAGGAAAGTGATGACAACTATCGACGAGTAGAGGCTGTTGAAATTCAGGATGTACAAGGATTTCCTACCGTAGTGCGTTCCAAAGTTTCAGACCTCAAGACCGGTGGGTATACGTTGATGGAGTTTAGGAACATAAAATACAACGTTGGCCTTGATGACGACGTATTCAGCGAGCGCAGTTTACGCAATCCCCCTAGACGTTGGCTAGACTAACGCTATGATAATGAGCCGGTTTAACAAAGAGGACATGCAAAGGCGCTTGCTTCAGCGAGTTCTGAGTATAATCATATTCATTGTTTGTGTTCATGGCGAGGTATATTCCAAACCTTTTCCTGAACCATATGAAGATGATTGGGGAATGATTGATTGGGAAGAGGAAAGTGAAGACATTTATCAGCTGAGCGGATTTCTAGAAATGGCTTCAGGCGTCCGCTTGTCGAATGATCCTATTATTGGAACAGACAAAACCCTCAGTGATCTACGTCTACAAGTGCAGTTTGATTATGACCTTCAGGCCTCCCAGTTTTCTTTTGTATCAGACGCATATTTTGATGGTGTCTTGGAACAGACAAGAATAAACATCAGAGAAGCTACATGGGAGGCTCGCCTTGGTTTTTTGGGTGCATGGGGAAACAGATTTGATGCGAAGGTTGGTCAACAAGTTTTGACGTGGGGAACTGGAGATAATGTTTTTTTAAACGATCTTTTTCCGAAAGACTTTCAATCATTTTTTGCGGGACGAGAGGTTGAATATTTAAAGTCTCCATCATTGTCTGCAAAGGTATCGGCGTATTTTGATGTGTTTAATCTAGATGTAGTTTTGACACCTGAATTTGAACCTGACGTATACATCAATGGCGACTATTTTTCATTTTTTCTCCCCACTGCAGCCACTCAGGTAGCATTAGGTTTTGATGTCACTCCTCCCCTGAGACCCCAATCGCCTGAGTATGCGTTGAGGCTATATAAATCGGTAGGCACATCAGAGTACGCGGGGTATTTTTACAGTGGATTTCATAAAAGCCCTAATAGTCTTACACAAGACTATAGACCTACATTTTCATCATTGAACGTCTACGGAGCAAGCTTTCGCACTACGTTGGGAAATGGTATATTTAATGCCGAATTTGCTTATTACGATTCGGTTGATGATAAAAATGGCGATAACCCGTTAGTACCTAATGGGCAAGCTCGATGGTTACTCGGATATGAACAGGAAATTGTTGGAAACCTCGAAGGAAGCCTCCAACTATACACCGAAAGCATCCTCGATCATCAAGCGTTGATTCAAAATTCACTGACGCCTAAATTTGAGCCTAAACAACATCGAGTATGGTTTACGCAAAGATTGCGTTATAAAGGTATGCAGCAAGCATTGGTATTAAATGCCTTTAACTTTTATTCAACCACAGATAAGGATGGTTATTTAAAAGTTAGTGCAGAATATAGCCCTGTTGATTTATGGCGATTATCAGGTGGTTTAAACATTTTTTATGGTAAACAACCTTTTACTTTTTGGGGACAGTTCGAGGATGCCTCAAATTTTTTTGTTCGTTTTCGGTATTTTTATTAAGGAGTTGTCATGTCTTCAGAGAGAGCACTCACTGCATTTGCAGGTTTTATGGTTTTGTTGTCTGTTATTCTAACTATTTGGCTACACCCATATTTCGTATGGTTCACTGTTTTTGTCGGCGTAAATTTGTTCCAACAAAGCTTTACGGGCTTTTGTCCAGCAACCATTATACTCAAAAAATTATTCGGTCTTAAAAGTGAGAGGGAGATTGCGCTTGAAGCTGTATCTACACATCGAGAGTAATGCAAAAAAGTCACTATTCAATAGATATAAGACAAGATAAAGAACGGGGTTTTATATGCTAAGTGAATCCATACAAACATAATAAGGTAAATGCATTATTGGAAATTAAACATGCACAGTCATAATCATTCACATAGCCATACGCACTCAGATGGCAATTCAGACGATGCATCAAAGCGCATTGGCTGGGCGTTCCTTCTAAATGTGGTGTTCACCATCATCGAATTTATTGGTGGTTGGCTAACCAACAGCACCGCTATCATGGCTGACGCGGTGCATGATTTGGGCGACAGTTTGTCGATTGGTACTTCTTGGGGCTTAAATAAACTTAGCGATAAAGATGCCAATCGCACTTTTTCCTATGGCTATAAGCGGTTTTCACTATTGGGGGCGTTAATCAACGGAGTTGTATTGACCATAGGCTCTATTTGGATCTTGTTTGAAGCAATCCCTCGTTTAGCAGAGCCTGAAATGCCCCAAGTAGAGGGAATGTTAGCCTTATCTATTTTTGGTATGGCAGTAAACGGTTTTGCCGCTTATAAACTAAGCGAAGGAACGTCATTAAACGAACGAGTGCTTAATTGGCACTTGTTAGAAGATGTTCTCGGTTGGGTGGCAGTATTTATCGTATCCATCGTCTTAATGTTCAAGCCTTGGGCGATTTTAGATCCCATCTTATCCATTGGCTTCACTTTGTTCATCCTCTTCAATGTGTTTCGTAACCTAAAAGAAACCCTGATGCTATTTTTACAGGCAACGCCAGATGAAGAGCAAATGTCAACAATCCGAAACGACTTGCTTGCAAACGATAAGGTAAGCGACCTCCATCATTTTCATATTTGGTCGTTAGACGGAGAGCGCAATGTTATGACTGTCCACCTTGTCTTAAAAGGAGAAGTTAGTGTTGAACACATTCAGTCATTAAAAGAGAGCATACAAAGCTCATTAGCCAAGTATCATTTTGAACATACTACAGTTGAGCTAGAATTTGCCGATGAACAATGTCGTGACGAAATGAAATAGGTTTGGTATGCTACTTGTTATGAAAAATTTAAAACGTATATGTTACATCATGATCTCGCTGATACTCTTTCAGTCGTTTTCTGCTGTGGCCAATTCGTTAGATTTTGATGCAATAGACACTCAACATTTGCAACATGAACACAATCATGCTGAGCATGATAAGAGTTTGTCATCAACAAGTACGCAAGATGCAAGTACCGACCAAGTACAGGGGCAGCATAATCCAGCCGACTGTCATCACTGTGGTCATTGCCATGGTACACATGTTCAGTGGGTCGGTCATGACAGTATCAATAAACACCATCACGTGGTGTCAAACCACAACTTTAACTATCTAGATGCTCTTATAGACGCACCTATCAACCGCCTACTGCGCCCACCTAAGCAAAAATCCTAAATTCTGTTTAAAGCTCGTCGCGATAACCTTAAACGCGACGTCCGTTATTATTTAATTTTAGGATTATTATGAATCTCACTCATTTTATTGGGCGTGACCTGCATGTCAGGCCGCCACTGCTATCTGCGTCTTTTAAGCGTATTCAAACAACAAAAGCCACATCATTGAGACGGCTTAGCTTACTTACATTTAATGGCACCAAACTGCTGTGCACTTGCTTATTGTTTGTACCGATTTTTGCTCATGCGCAAAATCAGAACTGGGAAAGTTGGTTCTCTTCACAGATAAACAAACATCCCGATATTGTCGCGGCCAAAGAACAATTGTTAAGCACAGGTGCGCTCGCTGATGCTTCTGAACGAGCCCTTTATAACCCTGAATTGTCAACTGACTATACGCGTAATGGCGATAACAATGACTACAGCGTGGGTGTTGAACAGACAATCGACCTTTGGGACAGGCAAGGCGCAAGGCGACAAAAAGCGGGTTTTATGCGCACTGCTGCACAAGCTCAATACCAAGAAGTCGTTTTAAACAAATCAGCTGATGCTATTGATGCATTAATCAATTGGCGTGCAGCAAGAAGTGCCGCTGTAATTGCAAAATCACAACAACAGCAACTTAATTCGTTACTTGAATTGGTCGAAATACGTCAAGCGGCTGGTGATCTAGGGAGTATCGATGCAGAGCTTACCTTTTTGTCGTTATCGAAACAATTTGCTCAAGTGGCGGGAGCAGAGGCTCAACTTCAAATGGCCGAAGCAATGGTGCGGGAGTTACTTCCTGATTGGGAGCCAGAGCGAGGGATTATACCCGACGACTTTTGGCCTTCTAATGCTACATATCCGTCTGATGAAGAATTACTAAAACACCCAAAAGTAGCAAGCGCTTATGCGCAATGGCTCACGCAAAAAGAAGAAGCAGAAGTCACTAGACGTAGTGCAAAAGCAAATCCTACTTTTGGTATTAATGCAGGGCAGGAAGCGCGAGAAAACACCGTTGGGCTGACCTTTTCCATACCGTTAAACATTCGCAACGATTACAGTGCAGAAACTCGCGCCGCAGAACGCATGGCGTTAGAAACTGAAGCACGTTTTAGAGCGCAGTATCGGAAACTTCGTTTCGATTTAAAAGGAGCGTTTGGCGCGTGGCAAAGCTACAACCTACAGTTTACGCAATGGCAATCATTGGTAAAGGGTCGCATCGAGAGTAGTGGTGATTTGTTAGAGAAGCAGTGGCGCAGTGGCGATTTATCAACGACTAACTACCTTATTGCACTGAATCAACGCGCAGAAAGTTTACTGTCTGGCATAGAGCTCGAAAAGCAAACGCGCATAGCATTAAAAAATCTCATGCTGCAATCAGGTCGTCTTATCGACTTGCCCCCAGTTCAACACGATTTCTCAATTGAGTAACAGGATTAACAAAATGAATAAAACAGTATTAGCAGTTTTCATCGCCACATTTGTCGGCGCTGCACCAAGTTTCGCACAAAAGTCTGATCAACAGCATGCTCACAATGAAACGGTAACAAGCATCGATAAAAGCATAAAAGATAAACATGACGAACATACTGATGATGGTCATGAAGAACATGAACTACAAGATGGTCAAAAGCTTGATGAGCATGGAGGCGAGGGTGCCGATGAACATGATGATCACGAAAGCGAACATGCTCATGATAAAGGTGAAAACGAGGATAAAGATGATGAAGAGCATGATGAAACTGCTTCTGCATCGTTAGACTCCAATCAAATGGCATTAGCCAACATTAAAGTAAGCACACTAAGCCCCAAAATTGTCAATTATACTTTGTATGCACCGGGTGAAATATTTTCAAACGGCTATAGCAGCTATAGAGTATCACCCAGAGTGGCATCCGTTGTCACGCGTCGTCATGTGGCATTGGGAGACAGGGTAAATAAAGGCCAAGTGCTTGTCACGCTTTTTAGCGAAACCGTTGCGCAAGCACAAGCCAATTACCGAACAACATATCCAGAATGGGAAAGAGTAAAAGGACTTGGTCGAAAAACTGTTGGAGAGCAGCGCTACATTGATGCAAAAGCTAATTTTGAAGCGGCTAGTGCAGTATTAATCTCATATGGTTTATCCGATGCAGATTTGAAAACGCTCACCTCACAGCAATCAATAACATTAGGAGAATATCGCTTACGTGCTGAAATTGATGGCGCGGTACTCAGTGACTCGTTTGAACAAGGTCAGCGTATTGATGCGGGAGAGCCGTTGATCTCGTTGGCAGATGAAAGTGAACTTTGGGTAGAAGCGCATCTACCATCGAATATTAACCTGCGGTTAGGTGCAGGTTCTCCGGCACAAATCAAAGTGGGAGACTTCACAGTTGATGCAACGGTTACACAAGAGGCACATACCATTGACCCAATTACTCGAACGAGAACGGTTCGGCTATTAGTGAGCAACCCTGAACATCGTTTGCATCCTGGTCAATTTGCCGAGGTGTATTTCCGTTTTCTGACAAAAATGCCGGTAATGGCTGTTTCAGAAAGTGCGCTAATGCGAGGGCCCGATGGAGACTGGATGGTATTTGTAGAAGATCATCCCGGCGAGTTTTTACCCGTCGAAGTTGAACTTGGAAGAGCGCTTGGTGGCTTGCGGGAAATAACCGGTGTAGAGCCGGGTTCTCGCGTAGTAAGCGAAGGTGCTTTTTTTGTCGCTTCACAAATCGCTAAAGGCGGTTTTGACCCACACAACCACTAATTAGGAGGAGTCTTTATGTTTAATAAATTAATTGATTGGGCTGTTACTAATCGTTTGTTAGTGGTGATTGCTCTGACAACGTTAATAGTCAGCGCGGTTTTTGTTATTCCAAAACTGAATTTGGATGCATTTCCAGATGTCACCAACGTGCAAGTATCTGTCAATACAGAAGCACCGGGGTTAGCTGCCGAAGAAGTAGAGCAGTTAATTACTTATCCAATAGAAGCGGTGATGTATGCCTTACCGGATGTGATGGAAGTGCGCTCTATTTCCAAAACAGGTCTTTCAGGTGTGACCGTTGTGTTTAGCGAGGACACAGATATCTATTTTGCACGTCAATTGGTATTCGAGCGTCTGCAAGCGGCTAAAGAGTTAATTCCCGAGGGCGTCGGTACGCCAGAAATGGGACCCAACACATCAGGATTGGGGCAAGTGTATCAGTATCTATTGTTGGCTGAGCCCGATTCAGGCCTAGACGCTATGGCGTTGCGTAGTTTAAATGATTGGGTGGTGAAATTGCTGCTGCTTCCTGCCGATGGCGTAACGGATGTGCTCTCTTTTGGTGGGGAAGTACGCCAATACCAAGTTAACCTCAATCCATCTCAATTACTTGGATATGGCTTGACTCAAGATATAGTGATGGAAGCACTTGAGCGGAATAATACCAATGTGGGGGGGTGGTATATGAACCGAGGGCAGGAGCAACTTGTGATAAGAGGCACTGGCTGGTTAGATCATGGCGAGGAAGGGTTAGAGCAATTACGTCAGGTACCTTTAAAAACCGTAGACGGAACAACGATTACTGTATCCGATGTGGCGAACGTTGAGTTAGGTAGCGAAATTCGTCAGGGTGCTGCCACCATGACCAGAAAAGACGCCGACGGTAACATTCAAAACTTAGGTGAAGTCGTCTCAGGCATTGTACTTAAGCGCATGGGAGCTAACACGAAAGCCACAATTGATGGCGTCAATGCTCGTATTCAGCGAATTAACCAAGCATTGCCTGATGGCGTGAGTTTTGAAGTATTCTACGATCAAGCTGACTTAATTACTCAAGCCGTGGATACGGTTGTAAATGCGCTAATGTTAGCGTTCGTATTTATTATTGTTATTCTAGCTTTATTTTTGATGAATCTACGAGCCACGTTTTTAGTCCTGATTTCGATCCCTATTTCTATTGGTATTGCCTTAATGGTCATGTCGTGGTTTGGACTTTCTGCCAACCTTATGTCGCTTGGGGGCATTGCAGTGGCAATCGGCATGCTAGTAGATGGCTCAGTGGTAATGGTTGAAAACATGTTTAAACACTTGACTCACACTGATGCTGAGCATGATCACAAGAGACAATTGGGTGAACATGTTGAAGATGATGATCCATTAGACTCGTCCCATGATACGCACGGTATCGCTTTGCGATTACAAGAAGCGGGCAAGGAGGTAGCCCGGCCTATCTTCTTCGCAACAGCCATAATCCTTGTGGTATTCATGCCTTTGTTTAGCTTTGAAGGCGTTGAAGCAAAATTATTTCAACCAATGGCTATTAGTATTATGTTGGCCATGCTTTCGGCGGTATTAGTTGCACTGATTATTGTACCGGCATTGGCGACGTATCTATTTAAAAAAGGCGTGAAACCACGAGAAAGCGTTGTGTTGAAACCTTTAGACGCGGGGTATCGCAAAGGGCTATCGTGGGCAATTTTGCATAAAAAAGTAGTGATTGGAATTGCTGCAATTATGGTAGTCGCTGCTGGTGTAGTGCTTCCTCGGCTTGGCACAGAGTTTGTACCAGAACTGGAAGAGGGCACCATTAACTTGCGTGTTACTTTAGCGCCTTCATCTAGTTTAGATACTGCCCTAGAGGTCTCCCCTAAGCTTGAGAATATATTAATGGGGTTTCCAGAAGTCACCTATACATTGTCGCGTATCGGTCGCGCCGAAATAGGAGGCGATCCTGAGCCTGTAAACAATATCGAAATTTATATCGGGTTAAAGCCAGTGCCTGAATGGACAAGTGCAAGTAACCGCTATGAACTGCAAGCGTTAATGGAAGAAAAAATGGAGCAACATCCGGGTTTGCTCTTCAATTTTTCTCAACCTATCGCGACAAGAGTGGACGAGTTGTTATCGGGTGTAAGAGCTCAACTTGCCATTAAATTATTTGGACCTGATCTTGACATCTTGGCTGAAAAAGGCCAAGCCATTGAAGCTTTAGTAAAAGAAGTTGAAGGTGCAAGAGATGTTGCTATGGAGCAAATTGCCGGTGAATCTCAACTGATTGTGACACCGAATCGCCGCGCTCTGTCGCGCTATGGGTTGGCCGTGGGTGATGTAATGGAGCTCGTAAGCGAAGGTTTAGGTGGAGCCAGCGCTGGCCAAATCATCAATGGTAATGAGCGCTATGATATTTATGTCAGGCTTGCTGAACAATTTCGAAATAACAGTCAAACGATAGCCGACTTGCGCTTACAAACTCCGTCAGGTGCATGGGTTCGTTTAGGAGATGTTGCAGAAGTGACGATTGCTTCTGGTCCACCGCAAGTCAGACGTGATGACGTACAGAGGCGAGTTGTTATCCAGGCAAATGTTCAAGGTCGAGACATGGGTAGCGTGGTGGCAGATATTCGTCAATCTATTGATGAGCAGCTAGCACTGCCTACTGGCTATTCAGTGGATATTGGCGGGCAATTTGAGAATCAACAACGGGCGCAGAAACGATTATCACTAGTTGTGCCGCTTTCGTTGGGCTTAATTGCATTACTACTGTACTTTGCTTTTGCTTCGTTTGGTCAGGCAATGCTGATCCTCGTGAATGTGCCTCTAGCTGTGATAGGCGGAGTATTTTCACTTTGGTTATCAGGGCAATATCTTTCTGTACCGAGCTCCGTAGGTTTTATTACCTTATTTGGAGTGGCGGTCCTAAATGGGGTGGTGATGGTAGAAAGCATCAATCAGCGCATTGCAGACGGATTATCAGTATCTGACGCTGTATTCGATGGTGCTACATCAAGACTTCGGCCAGTGTTGATGACGGCGATTACATCTGCGCTAGGGCTAATTCCAATGTTAATGTCTAACGGCGTGGGTGCTGAAATCCAAAAACCGTTAGCAAGTGTTATTGTAGGCGGCTTAGTAACCGCGACATTTTTGACGCTCTTTGTACTGCCTGTGCTTTTTGCCTGGTTTTCAAAAGGGAAGTTAAAAGATATGGCAAGAGTGTCATCTTGACCTCAGTTGGCCTGCTGCGTGCGATGTGCATCAGCAGGCTGACATTAATTCAAATGAAGATAGACATGAATAAAATTTTTATTTGTTATCTGAAAATAGTGTTTCTCATACTTGTCACGATCATGACGATATCATGTAGCTCATTTAAAACAGAAATCGTACAACAAAAGAATCAAAAATGGAGGCTTTCTTCAGTTTCGGTTTATCCCAAAGGAGAAAGTTGGTCCGTGCAAGGCACGTTGAGTTCTTACAGTTCATATGGACTACCTGAAGGATATATCTTAATCAGCATCACTTCTGAAGAAGGAACGATAGTTGAAACTAAGCAAGTGAGGTACAGAAAGTTTGTGGGTACAAGCCGTTGGTCTCGGAACAGATTTGGACGAGCATTCTTTTATTCTGAGTTTGATTTTATTCCCAAAGATGCCTTTGTCACTGCTGAACTAATTGCAGTATCGGGTTTGATGGAGGAGTAAACAGGGTCTTTTACTGACCGCTGCTTTGCTTGTAAAGTGATATTTTAAGTTAAATAATAGTGAATCGCCACCACTCAGATGAAGCTTGTAAAGTTATTGAGACTTGAACAAAATGTAATTAACGAGCGTTCACGATAGACCTGTAAGTCTACCGTGACTTTCTATACTATTGTTTACCTAACATTTACAGATTAACTCTAAATCCAATGTATGCGCTTCGCTCAGCTGCCGGCTCAATCCCATCATTTCTTACTTTGCTATAATAATTATTGTTAAGTAAGTTGTTTATACCAGCCTGTATACTCCAAGACGCATTGATTTCATAATCTGCACTTAAGTCTAGCACCTCGTAACTAGGAACTATCGCATTTATTTGTGCTGCCCCTTCGCCACGCGCTAGGTTTGAGTCTTGCCAGAATTGGTCATCTACAAACGTGGCAGTCAGTGACACATTGAGTGCCCGGTGCTGATAAATGAAGCCAGTTCTTATTAAGTACTCAGGGGCGAAGCTTGGTCTGTTACCAACTAAGCTGCTCGACTGGCTCTGAGTAATTTTTGCGTCAAGTAATGAACCATTGGCAAAGAGTAAAAGTTCATTGTCATTACCTGATGCATGAAACACGTTGTATTCGGCTGTAAATTCAAGACCTTGGTGTTTTGAATCACCAGTATTCACTCGTTGGACATCGACAACGGTTAACTGTAATTGCTCAATCTTGTCGCTAAAGTCAATTTGGAAAAGACTAATATCAAGATTAAAACCCGTGGTTGGGGATACTCTTAATCCAACCTCAAAATTCTCAGCGCGAGAAATCTCAGGTCTATTTATGTCAGACAGTTCTGCATTGGGATTTGCTAAATCATCAAATCTTTGAGGGCGGTATGACTCAGAAAGATTTGCGTAAAGCTCTGCTTTGTCACTTAACCTGTAGCTTGCACCTAATCCGTATAATAACTCCTGATTCGTTTTATCAATATCAATAGGATCTCTTTGAAGGCTTTCACGCTTGAGCGGCTCGAATAAATCATAATTAATATTCTCGTACCGTAAAGTAGGGGATATACTCACATCACCGAATCGAAATAAGTTTTCGATAAAAATTGCACTGTAAGTTAGTTTCCGGTCTTGCTCAAACAGCAAGTCTTCTGGTCGTTGTGTATTTGAACGAATGTCATTGCTAATATAGCGGGTACGAGGACTGTCATCCCTGTATAGTGTCGTGCCTAATGTGAAGATGTGATCAACTCCCCACGCTTGCGCGAAACGAGCATCAAGACCAAATGTGGTAAATTCTTGTTGATCAATGTTAGTTGTGTTTGGCTCTGATCCAGCCTCATAAAAGGCAGATGAACGACGACTGAAACGGTCTTGAAATGGAGTATAAGACGGATTAAAGCTATTTGCTACCCCCTATGACAGTTGTCTTTTTGACTAGATTGGTTTGTTGAATTATCGAATTGTGGGAGTATTTTAAGGCGTGTTAGTTTGCAATGTCTTGCGACG
>JALUXV010000144.1 GCA_027013165.1 Alteromonadaceae bacterium | reverse complement strand
AAGTAAACCACCTCCGCAGCCATTTATTGGTGTGGTCTACAGAGGATTATGTCTTTTTAGAGGGGAAAATCCCTAGAACCCCAACAGAGACGGTTTTTGCACTTAAAGGTGGCACCGCCATTAATTTATTTGTGAGAGATTTTCCTCGGTTATCTGTAGATATTGATCTTGCTTATCTTCCACTTGAACCAAGAGATGAGGCTTTGATTAATGTCAAGGCTGCATTGCAGCGCATTACAGACAGAATCAATACTCAACCAGATATCAGAGCGGCATTTCAGGATAATAAAGCTGATGAACTGAGAATAGTTGTATCCAGTCCGGTTGCGACGATTAAAATTGAAGTGTCGCCCGTCGCCAGAGGTACATTGCAAAGTGCAGAAATAATGCCAGTTCAAGAGTCTGTTGAAGACGAGTTTGGTTATGCTGAGATTCAGGTAGTCAGTCTTCCCGATCTGTATGGTGGAAAATTGTGTGCTGCTATGGATCGCCAACATCCTCGCGACTTATTTGATGTGCGTATGTTACTTGGCAGTGAAGGGATTTCGAGAGAGATTTTGGTGGGTTTTTTAACCTATACATTAAGTCACCCTCGGCCTATTAATGAAGTCATGTCGCCAAACTGGCAGCCTCTAAATGAGAAATTTCAGGCAGAATTTGACGGAATGACTTTTGAAAAAGTTGAATGCGAAGACTTAGCCTCTGTTAGGCCCATGATGTTAATTGAACTGCAAAAACATTTCACAGAAAGGGATCATGCTTTCCTTATGTCATTCAAAAGAGGGCAACCTGACTGGGCATTGTTTGACTATCCTAATGCAGCAGACTTGCCAGCGATTCGTTGGAAGTTACAGAACATTAACAAATTGGCAAAGAATCAAGCAAAACATCAAGAGCAATTAGATAAATTGAAGCAAGTGCTTGATGATTGGCTTGTTAACGCAAACGCCGAGTAATTCGTTTATAACAAACCTCAACGAGCTATAAGCCCCCTAGTTAGATTGCGATTTCTTCAATCTATCTAACCGAGTCCACATAGGACAACTGCATAGACTGGAGCCTCGATTTACATTAACGAGGACTCCTCATGCGAAAACTATCTCCAATTATTCTGGCGCTTGCGCTTTCTCCTTTGGTTCAAGCTGAACCTGTGTCTGAAGTGTCGCCCGTTGGCAAAATTGACGGCATGGTTTCTTTACCTGTCACGGGTATGAAAGCGGTCGAAAGCAATGGCCGTATTGTTTTCATGTCAGACAGTGGCCGGTTCGTCATTGATGGCACGCTCTATGATGCCTGGTCGAAAAAGCCGCTTACCAGCCTTGAAGAAATTCGTGAAGCGGGTAACACGCTGGACTTAAGTCGTCTTGGCTTAAAAATGGATGATTTGAATCCACTGACGCTGGGTGAAGGCAAAAAGAAAGTGGTGGTCTTTGTTGATCCACGATGCCCGCATTGCCATGAGCTTTTGAAACAAGCTTTACCTCTAACCAAAGAATACACCTTCCAAATTCTCCCTGTGCCAGTGCTTGGTCCTGATTCAGAGCGTCAGGTTCGCCAGCTTGGCTGTGCGCGTGACAAGAAAGCGGCCACCGATGCATTGCTGAATGGCCGGATTGGTAACCTAGAACAGGATGATGCCTGCAACTTGGAGCCAATGCAGCGTACTTTGGTGACGGCTCAAATTCTGGGCATTCAAGGTGTACCTTTCATTGTCGCCAATGATGGTCGCATCAGCAGAGGTCGTCCTTATGACCTTTCTGCTTGGTTGGAGGGGCGTTAATGAAAGCCTCTCTGTATTCAGGGCAACGCGCTTCTGAGCTATTGCCTGTGTTGGCCTACTCAGACGATGAGCAACTGTTTTTCATGGAAGACCAGAGTGTTGGCTTTGGTTTTCTATGTGACCCCTTGCCCGGTGGTGATGAGTCTGTTGCAGACAGGGTTAATGTTCTACTCAACAACGACTGGCCAAAAGACACTTTACTGCAATTTGGCCTGTACGCCTCGCCTGATATTCAAACCGACCTTCAGCGCATGATGGGCTTACGGCATCGTCAATCCGATCCATTGCTTAGGGCGTCGATACGCAAACGTGCGGATTTCCTCGATGGCGGCACGGTTCAACCGATAGAAGAATCGACCCAGACTCAGGTACGCAACTTTCAACTGATCGTCACCTGCAAATTGCCTTTGGAAAGTCCTATACCGACTGAGCGTGAGTTGAGTCGAGCATCCGCACTTCGGGCTTCTTTCTCGCAGGCGCTGGCAACGGTTGGTTTTCGAGTTAATGAGATGACTGACCGAAATTGGCTCGCAGCATTAAGTGCGCAGCTTAACTGGGGAAAAGATGCTTCCTGGCGTAATCCATCACCAGTCCGCAGTGAGGCTGATAAACCACTTCGAGAGCAAGTGTTGGATTATGACCGAGCTATCAAGGTGGATAGCCAAGGTCTGATGCTGGGCGATTACCGAGTCAAAACCTTATCATTTAAGCGCCTGCCTGAGCGGATCTGGTTTGGTCATGCCGCAAGTTTTGCGGGCGATATGATGACGGGCAGTCGAGGTTTACGCGGCAGCTTTTTGCTGAATGTCACCATTCACTTTCCTTCAGCCGAGGCCATGCGATCTCGTTTAGAGACGAAGCGTCAATGGGCGGTCAATCAGGCCTATGGCCCGATGCTCAAGTTTGTGCCGGTGCTTGCAGCCAAGAAAAAGGGATTTGATGTCCTTTTTGAAGCCTTGCAAGAAGGTGATCGTCCTATTCGGGCAAATATGACTTTGACGCTGTTTTCACCAACGGAAGAAGCGTCGATCAGCTCTGTTTCAAATGCTCGAACTTATTTCAAAGAACTCGGATTTGAGCTGATGGAAGACAAGTACTTCTGTTTGCCCATTTTCCTGAATGCCTTGCCATTTGGTGCTGACCGCCAGGCGATGAACGACTTGTTTCGATTCAAGACCATGGCGACACGGCATGTCATCCCTCTGTTGCCTTTGTTTGCGGATTGGAAAGGCACGGGCACGCCGGTGATTAACTTTGTTTCCCGCAATGGCCAGATCATGAGTGTATCCCTTTATGACTCGGGCAGTAATTACAACTGTTGCATCGCGGCGCAAT
>JALUXV010000143.1 GCA_027013165.1 Alteromonadaceae bacterium | reverse complement strand
AGAATTCCACCTGTAAACCCAATAGCACTTTTTAACGGTTTTCCACGTACTTAGAATCTGCTAATGATAGATCTAGCGACCAGGAGAATACGTTGAAAACAAAAATCATAACAATACTTTGCACGTCTTTAACAATGTCAGTAGGTACATTGGCATCTGCTCAAGAACTAGGCACCTTACAACAACACAGTTTGTACGTGATTGCCGACCAAATATCGGCGGAGCGCATCGAAAAAGATATCAACACCTTAGTTGGCTTTGGTACACGTCACACACTTTCTGAGACTGAATCAGACACTCGGGGTATTGGGGCGGCTAGGCGCTGGATCAAAGCTGAATTTGAGGCCATTTCTGAAAAATGCGGCGGATGCTTAGAAGTGTACTATCAATCGGCGACCATCAGTGACGAATCTCGTATTCCAGACCCGGTTGACGTAGTCAGCGTTATTGCCATTCAACG
The DNA here is from genome assembly GCA_027013165.1 of Alteromonadaceae bacterium. Taxonomy (GTDB): domain Bacteria; phylum Pseudomonadota; class Gammaproteobacteria; order Enterobacterales; family Alteromonadaceae; genus Alteromonas. Next base: position 16,458 of record JALUXV010000143.1, on the reverse strand, counting down.
GGGTAGCACAGATCCAAATCGTTATGTGATCATGTCGGGTGACATTGACTCTAGGGTTTCCGATGTTATGGATTCTACGTCTGATTCTCCGGGTGCAAACGATAATGCATCTGGCCTTGCGGGTACTATCGAAGCCGCACGAGTGCTCAGCCAATACTCTTTTAACGGCACCATTGTATACGCCGCCTTGGCCGGAGAAGAGCAAGGTTTATTTGGCGGGAAAATCATGGCCGAGCAAGCACAAGAGGATGGCTGGCGAATTAAAGCAGTGCTTAACAATGACATGATAGGCAACATTGAAGGTGTAAACGGCATTATCAATAACACCACAGCGCGAATATTTGCAGAAGGCACACGAGTTACAGAAACCCCGGAGGAAGCTCGCTATCGTCGCTTTACCGGCGGTGAAGTCGACTCTCCAAGCCGTAATTTAGCACGATATATTGATAAAATAGCCGACCAATATATTGAGAACCTCGACACCATGGTGATTTATCGTTTAGATAGATTCCGTCGTGGTGGCCATCATCGTCCGTTCAACGACCTAGGTTATCCAGGTATTCGTATTATGGAGACGAACGAAAACTACAACAGACAACACCAAGACTTACGCGTTGAAAACGGCATTACCTACGGTGATACCATAGACGGGGTAAATTTTGATTACGCCGCAAAACTAACGTCGTTAAATGCAGTATCACTCGCATCGATGGCATGGGCCCCCAACCCTCCGGTTGATGTAAAAATAGAAGGTGCAGTTCAACCTTCCACAACACTTAAATGGCAAGCCCTTGATGAAACTCAAAACCCGCAGTTGTTAGGATATAAAATTTACTGGAGACATACCGACGCTCCACAATGGGAATTCAGTCGATTTGTTGGCAATGTTACCCAAGCAACACTTGATAACGTTGTGATTGATAACTACTTTTTTGGTGTAGCAAGTGTGAATAAAGACGGTCTGGAGAGTCCGGTGGTATTTCCGGGGCCAGCGGGAAGTTTCGAAGAGTAAAGAGCGTTAGCCCATACTGAATTGTTTATTCATCAAACAAGTACTGCCAGTATGGGCGTTTTACGCATCATCTTGGACAACGCTTTAGTTGGCGGTGTTTACGCTAGCGATGAACGACGAGCTATCGTATTTACCATTGGTGATGAAACCGTTGATAGTGTCAGGGTTTTCACTGTACTGAGCGACAAACTCAACAACAGGCATACCATTACATGTCATTTTCGTAGCTACGTAATGCTTAGTTACACCAGCATTTTCAATGGCATTACGAAGGTTGGTTTTGCTACCTTGTGCCGCGCTAACACAAATATTTGTGCTTGCAGTATCGTCAGATGGAACAAATTCTACGTTCGCGCTTGCAACGCCAGCCAAGCCAAACGTCATACCAACAACAGCTAAAGTTTTAGTGAAAGTTTTCATAGTTGCTTCCTTTTTCAATTACCAGGGGGTGTCGTGTTTAAGTTACTTTTACTAGAGCAACCGCAATGCCAAAATTTATAACCCATAAAAATCAACAACTTAATTGCATCACACCGAAATAAAATTTTCCCATCAAGTGAATTTCACACTAATAATGGCGAATAAAACCAATATTTAGCAGTTTTCACAAACTGCATTCTCGGCGATTAATTCTTGATCTACATCAAATTCAGGAATAAACTTTCAGTAACTTCTGAAACTTCAACAGGTATCAACATGAAAATGACACCACTTATTACATCAGCAGTAATGCACTTCGGTGAAATGGGCAGCAGATGGGGCTTTAACAGAACGGTAGGTCAAATTCTGGCGCTTATCGTTTTGCACGACAAGCCACTAAGTGCACAAGAGATAGCCGATGGCCTCTCGATTTCACGTGGTAACACAAGCATGGGTCTTAAAGAGCTTCAAGCATGGCGACTTATCAAGCAACACATCGTCCCCGGAGAGCGAAAAGAATTCTTTGTACCTGCTGGAGATATTTGGACTCTCGCCACTCGCGTATTTGAAGAACGCCGCAAACGAGAAATAGATCCCACTCTTAGTTTATTGCGTGACCTTTTACTTGATGAACCAGCAAACTCAACCGAATCAAACGCGCAGAAAACCCTTAATGAAATTCACGACTTACTTGAGTCAGTTACGGCATGGTCGCAAGAGCTTCAAAGTTTGGGTCCTGAAAAACTGGATACTTTAATGAAACTAGGTTCGGGTGTGGGACGAGTGCTAGAGCTCAAAGACAAGCTTTTACCTGGAAAAAATACTGTGAACTAGGAGGTAATTATGGATGTTTTCTTGCTGTCTCGATTACAGTTTGCACTGAACATCAGTTTTCATATTTTGTTTCCAACCATCACCATGGCACTAGGATGGTTTCTTTTCTACTTTAAATTACGTTCTAACTTATCAGCGCATCCTGTGTGGATGCGTATTTACCGATTCTGGGTCAAAGTATTTGCGCTTAGCTTTGCGCTAGGCGTTGTTAGTGGCGTGACTATGTCATTTCAATTTGGCACCAATTGGCCTGGATTTATGGAGCGCGTTGGCAATATCGCAGGTCCTCTTTTGGGCTATGAAGTACTCACTGCATTCTTCTTAGAAGCCACCTTTCTCGGCATTATGCTGTTCGGTATGCACAGAGTACCTAATTGGCTTCATACACTTTCTACGCTCATTGTCGCCTTAGGTACTACGGCATCAGCATTTTGGATACTTGCTTTAAATAGCTGGATGCAAACACCTCAAGGTCATGAGGTTATTGATGGGGTTGCATATGCTGTGTCTTGGAAAGCAATCATTTTTAATCCGTCTTTCCCCTATCGATTCTTCCACATGATGTTGGCATCAGGGCTTACTGCAAGCTTTCTTATTGCTGGATTGTCTGCGTACCGCATACTACTGGGTGATAACAAGCGTGCGCCAACACTGGCTTTTAAAACGGCAACCTATACAGCGGCCTTACTCATCCCACTTCAGATATTTGTAGGCGATCTTCACGGATTAAATACCCTTGAACATCAACCGCAGAAAGTGGCTGCCATGGAGGGAATATGGGAGACCACCGAGGGAGCACCTTTGCTATTGTTCGCAATTCCAGATGAAGAAGAACGAACTAACAAGTTTGAGATTGCAATACCTAACGGAGCTAGTTTTATTCTTACCCACGATATCAATGGTAAGTTGCAAGGGCTTAATGATTTTGAGGGAGAGCATCCACCAGTCGCCCCAGTGTTCTTTAGTTTTAGAATCATGGTTGGCATGGGTATGTTAATGCTCTTGGTATCATGGCTCGGTAGCACCTACTGGTTGCGAAAGAAGCAGTTGCCTACTTGGCTGAGTAAATTCTTCGTCGGTATGACTTTCAGTGGATGGGTTGCAACGCTAGCCGGTTGGTATGTCACCGAAATTGGTCGACAGCCCTACTTAGTCTCTGGGGTTCTCAAAACATCAGAAGCGGTGACGCAGATCCCTGCTGATAATGTGCTGATTTCTTTCGTGCTTTATTCAGCTATCTATGTCTTTTTGCTCTTAGCTTATTTGCGCACCTTAATGGTGATGTGCAGAAAAGCCAGTGACGTAGAGGAATATTCGCGCCCAGAGTTTACCCAGTTCAAACTTCAACAAGCGGAGGGCTAAGTATGTTCATTGATAATCTAACCACTGAATCCTTGGGTAATATTTATATCGGCCTACTTGGTCTCGCCATACTTATTTATGCCATCCTCGATGGCTATGATTTAGGTATAGGTGTACTACTCCCGGTGAAAGATGAAGGTCACAATGACAAAATGATAGCCTCTATTGGCCCCTATTGGGACGCCAATGAAACATGGTTAGTGTTAGCCGTTGGTATTTTACTGATTGCCTTTCCTTCAGCTCATAGCGCATTACTACAAAGTTTGTACTTGCCTGCTACTGTGATGTTGTTGGGGCTTATATTGCGTGGTGTATCCTTCGACTTTCGAGCAAAAGTCATAGAACACCAAAAGCAACAGTGGGACTTTACCTTCAAGCTTGGTTCGCTAATTACAGCCTTGGCTCAGGGTTACATGTTAGGTATTTATGTTACAGGACTACGTTCAGACATGTGGGCACAAGGATTTGCCGCCCTTTCTGCGGTGGGAGTAACAGCGGCCTACGTGTTTATTGGTGCTTGTTGGCTTATCGCAAAAACCACTGGCGATCTTAGAGCAAAAGCTATTGTATGGGCGAAGTATGGTGTATTGGCATTAGCACTTGGCATTGCGGCTGTGAGCATAACAAACTTAATGCTTCACGAAGATGTCAGGCAACTATGGCTTAGCGCCCCTACCGGGCTGGTTCTTATCGCCATTCCAATATTGTCATTCACGTTATTGGGCATTGGCTACTTAGTGCTACAACGTTTACCTAGCATTGAAAGCGCGGGTGACAAGCTGCCATTTTTTATCGCGGCGTTAGTGTTTACTCTGTGCTTTTGCGCGTTTGCACTTAGCTACTATCCCTATGTTATTCCCGGGCATATGACAATCAATGAAACCCTCAGCAATGGTGAATCACTGAAGTTTCTGCTGATTGGTGCCATTTTCGTCGTCCCTTGTATCTTGCTTTATACCGTAATGGTCTATCGCATTTTTTCAGGGAAGTTGGAGACCTTACGTTACCATTAGCAGTGTCCATAGATGAAATAAATGAAGAAAATAGCAACAAATTTGCCGTCAAAAATTGACATAAAACTGTAACATTACTATCTTCTTTAAGGGGTATATTAATTTTTGGAGCAGTTTATGGACGGTGTATTTAATTCGTTCTCTCGTTTCTTCAATCGTGCTCATCCCTATACCGTTGCGCATTACATCGGCAGAAAAAATGCGCAACGCATACTCGGTTGCAAAATCAAAAAGAAATCAAAGCTTTTTGCTCAACAGCACGCTGACGAATCAGGTGACGAGCACATTTTATAGAGAGAAAAGGGCCTTGTAGTTAAGGCCCTGCTACTAGCGCATGTTGATGCTTTCTGTACGCGCTAATCTAACTTGAATTTTCCAACGTTATCAGACAAACCGTCTGCTAAGTGGGAAAGGCTTTCTGCGGCATTTTGAATATTGCCATTTCCGGCCACTAGCGAGTCGCCCAATAAGGTAAAATCATTAACACTTTGCTTGGCCTCTTCGGTAGTTACCTGAGCATGATTGGCGAGCTGTGCGGCTTGCTGACTGACTGTCACGAGTGACAGCATACTTTCTCGGCTGCTTTCTAGAGTTTCTACCAGCGTGTTAGCCTGCAATACAGAATCATGAGCCTTTTCCTGATTAGAACTCATAGTGGTTACCGCAGAGTTTATCGAGGTCACTATTTTCTCAAGCATACTATTTATTTCTACGGTAGATTGATGGGTTCTCACCGCGAGTGTTCTCACCTCGTCTGCGACTACTGCGAAGCCTCTACCAGACTCCCCGGCCCGCGCAGCTTCAATGGCCGCATTTAATGCTAGTAAGTTGGTTTGGTCGGCGATCTGCGCTATGGTTTCAACCACATTTGATACGTTATTTCCCTCACTTTTAAGCGTTGCCAGCATTCCTGCGGTTCGTTCAATCTCGTCAGCTAGACCAGATATTGAGCTAGCCGTTTGCTCCACTTGCTTTCGCCCTTTACCAATTTGTTCAGCGGTGTCTTGCGCCGCACTCTCGGCAGATTCAGAGCACTGTAGGCTTTGTGCCATATCCGACACCAGAACGTCCATCGTTGCGACAAGTTTCGCAATATCGTGCTGTAACTGTTCCACCGTTTGTCCAGAATCAGCTGTGGTATTTCCCAATTGAGATACTGAGTCGCCAATACCACCGATGGCAACGCGTACATCTGTCATACCAGAGCGAAACATCCCCAGTAGACCTTGAACACTGTCAGTCATTCGACAAAGTTCGTTGGCTGACTGAGAGGGAAGCTGGGTTACTAAGTCTCGCTGAGAAGACAGTTTGTCTAATCGATTCGCCATATCTTCTATGGGCTGTGCAATTTGTTTATGCGCCATAGTGAACCCCAATATGGAAACCAATACCAACACCACAATTAAGACGAAGACGATCCCTTGGTTTGTACTCAATTGGTCGGTGATGGCTTCCGACCGACCTGCCGCAGAGCGAGCCACCAACGATCTAACTTTTATCAGTTCCTCGTTAAATGACATAGCTGCTTGGTTTATCGCTTGCAGGTCTTGGCGAGCGCGGTCCCAATTAACTCTCGACGCTCCCATAGTGGCTTTGAGGCCATTCATAGCTTCGTTGAGTGGAGAAAATGCACTTCTGACTTCACTTACCGATACGCCGTTGATAGCCGCTAGGTCTTTTTCAATGGCTGAAACTAAAAACAACTGTTGTGCATCAAATTCATCCGCTGAAAGCGTAATACCGTAAAGGGAGTAGCCAATGAGCGTTAATTGTTTGCCATTGCTTTGCAGTGCATCTAGTGATGCCAAGGTCGGTAGAGTTTCGCTCACAAAACCATCGACCTGAGTAGACACGCGACTATTATTCAGTGTTAGAACAACGGCTGCAATGCAGGTAAATACTAAAACAGCTGCGTATCCGGTGAGTATTTTAAACTTAATAGTGCGCAGCATGTCTGATCCTCATATCTGAAATAAACACAACAGAACTGTCTAGAGTGTGTTGAGCGTTGGCTACTCAAGCATTAAATAGACCCGACTAGTCTATAAATACTTTCGAAAGTATAGATAAACTTCGACGCTATTCAGGTTTACTTGAGTATTTTGTCTAACTTTTCGCCCACCAAGGAGAGGAATAATCCACAGCTTCTGCTTCCAAAGCAAGCTGATACGGTGGGCTAAATAACGACCAGAAAGCCTGAGAGAAATCTTCATCGGTAAACACCAAGTCTCCCTGAGCTTCATACTGTTTGAGTAATTTGAGATAAGCCTCAATAGGCATCTGAGGATTAGTTGGTCGATATACCACAGTTCCACCAAACTCACCGTAGAGAGACTTTTCCACCAACCACTGCTTAACAAACTTTTCGGCTAACGCCTGTTGTTTTTGTACCGGTAGGCTAGAACTTTCTCCAAACGTCACCAAAAACGACTGTTTAAGTTCAGGACTAACAGAAATACGTTTTTTATTAGCATAGTCGTTAATAATGGCGGTGAGCAAACTATCAACAAGTTCGCTAACACGTTGGTTGCTAGACACTGTCGCTGACGCCTCTTGAGCTTGGTCGTCGTTATTATGCATGCCAAAGGCAACACCATTAAAAACAGCCAAGCTGTCTTGCGTCTGTGCACTAATAGAAAAGGAAAAAAGTACAAAAGAACACAAAAAAGTGTTTATGGTCGAGTTCAAACGCGTCATAACAATCTCAATAAAAGAAAATTAAATGTACTGTGTTAAAACAAGACTACCATGCCACACTGATAAATGTGGACGAGAAGAATAAATAATAGTGACAAAATAATTAGAGAGGAAGGAAGAGTAAAGAGGATTTGGGATAAGAAAAGAAAAAACGGCGAATAAAATATTCGCCGTTTTTTGAATTTCTTAGATCGCTGTTACATTTGCAGCTTGAAGACCTTTTTGACCTTCTTCAACTTCAAATTCTACGCGCTGGCCTTCTGGAAGGGTTTTGTAACCTTCGCTTTGGATTGCACGGAAATGTACGAATACATCTTTACCACCGTTATCCTGAGTTAGAAAACCATAACCTTTATCAGCGTTAAACCACTTAACGGTGCCTGTTACTTTAGACATGTCGTATAGACCTCAAATATCATTTCAAATAGCGCATGTGCGCCGGGTATTAATTGTCTTTAATAGGCGGAGTTATTGGGTCTTACTTACGACTGGGCAAACAACTTACAGTAAATCTAGGAGTAACTTGAGTGGTTGTACGTATAGCAAATGTTTCATAATCACGTCTATTTAAAGACTTGTGGCTAAAAAAGCCAAAGCCACTATAACACTGATCGTGGCTATTAATACACCATTTAATTGATAAATGGTGGATTTCATAAAAAATTCACCTGACCGTAACTCAAACTAATTGGCCTTTTTCCAACCAAAATACCAACAAATCAACGCCAGTAAAAAGCCGCTTACGGGCAAATACCACGGTAAGTCATACATAGGTAAAATTGCTGACGAAATAGCCAGCCCGCTCCCAACAATACTGAGATGGCTACTTTGTGCCGAGCGCTTTTGTTGCGCAATAATCTCTTGATTATCATGCTGTTGTTGAAGGGGAAAACGCTTCAATTGTTGAAGGCTGTCATAAAGCAAATCAGGCATTTCGGGCAACTTCTCCGACCAGAATGGCAAGTTATCTTTTACTTTGCTAAACATGGCTGAAACACCAATTTGTTCCTTCATCCAGTTTTCTAGAAAAGGCTTTGCCGTTTTCCACAAATCTAACTGGGGATAAAGTTGACGGCCAAGCCCTTCAATATAAAGTAGTGTTTTTTGAAGCAGCACCAACTGAGGCTGCACCACCATATTGAATCTACGAGCCGTATTAAAAAGTTGAAGTAGCACATTGCCAAAGGAAATTTCCGCTAGTGGCTTTTGGAAAATAGGCTCACACACAGTGCGGATTGCCATTTCAAATTCGTCAATGTTTGTATCACCGGGTACCCAACCAGAATCGGCATGTAACTGAGCCACTTTTCTGTAGTCCCGATTAAAGAAAGCGATAAAGTTCTCAGCTAAATAGCGCTTGTCGTCACGATTTAACGTGCCAACAATGCCGAAATCAATGGCAATATACTTTGGGTTATCTGGGTTTTCGGTGGAAACAAAGATATTTCCGGGGTGCATATCAGCATGGAAAAAGCTGTCTCGGAACACTTGAGTAAAGAATACTTCAACGCCACGCTCCGCCAGTACTTTCATATTGGTGTTTTGTGCCAATAGCCCGTCGATATTAGAGATAGGTAGCCCATAAATACGCTCCATCACCAATACGTTTGTGCGACAGTAATCGCTGTATATTAAGGGAACGTAGAGTGAGTCTGAATCTTCAAAATTGCGTCGCAGTTGAATACCGTTCGCAGACTCACGCATCAAATCCAACTCATCAACAATGGTTTTTCGATACTCGTTAACCACCTCTACTGGGCGCAGCCGTTTTCCATCTGGCAACCACTTTTGCACCACCCCAGCCACACTCTCAAGTAAGGCCATGTCCGCATTAATAGTGTCGCGAATATCTGGGCGAAGCACTTTAACCACAACATCTTCGTTGTTAGCTTTTAATGTGGCAGCGTGCACTTGTGCTATGGATGCCGACGCAAGAGGTTGAGTGTCAAACTGAGAGAATAGCTCGGTTAAATCACTTAGTCCGAGTGCCGTTTTGACGGTTTCTGTTGCTAACTCAGACGAAAACGGAGGAACTTTATCTTGTAGCCTAGCAAGCTCGTTCGCAATTTCTGGGGGAAGAAGATCTCGTCGGGTAGACAACATCTGGCCGAACTTTATAAATACTGGCCCAAGTGATTGTAACGCAAGGGTGATCCTCTCGCCTTGGGATTTCCCTTTATGCTTATTGCGCAACCAGAAAATACTCATTCGCAATAGTTTGGCATACCAAGGTAGCCATTTCTCGGGTATTAAATCGTCTAGGCCATGCTCAAGCAGTACCTTATTAATGCGATACAACCTCAAAATACGCATAGCTAACTCTTCGTTCTGAATGATTCTAGTTTATTTAAGCGCGATTCTAATCTTGCCACATCATCTCTTAACGCATTGACGTTATCACTGAAGTGCATCACGGCAAGTCTATGGGCAGCAAGTTGCTTTTCCTCTACAAGAGCATTGCCTAACACTCGGCTAGCTACCTGTGATCCTTTGCGTACTTTTTCTGATACTGTTTTGGCAGCAGACACCAAAGAATGCGCAAAAACATCATTTGTGTTTGTTGCGATAATTTCTTCAATATCAATATCTAAATGTTGAAACAGGCCACTCACCTGTTGGGCAACACTCAGGGCACCGTCTACCGTAAGTTCGCCTTGCTGAATCAAGCGTGTGAGTTGATTGGTATCTTTAAGTGACGGCAGGGTAGACAGCCGAGTTTGTATGCAACAAGACTTATCATCGAGTTTTGCCACAACGTCGTCATGGTCATCATATTCAGTCAGTACATCAACTTGGGTTGAGAATACTAAACATATCGCATTAGGCAGTGGGTCGATGAACAAATAGAGGCGCATGCCATTGAGCCTAGACTGCCTCACTTTACTGTCAGAATCTAGGGAAAGGAGGCGATTAATAGCCTGCTCAATAGCCGCGCTAAATAACGCTGAACTCGGCATTAAAATTTGTAGCCTCGGTGAAGCGCAACAATTCCACCCGTTAAGTTTTGATAATCACATTGATCAAAACCTGCTTGCTCAAACATGCCTTTTAATGTGTCTTGGTCCGGGTGCATACGAATACTTTCTGCAAGATACTGATAGCTTTCAGCGTCATTTGCCACTAGTTGTCCCATTTTAGGAAGGATATGGAACGAGTACATATCGTAAAGTTTACTGAGTTGTTCCGATGTTGGCTTTGAGAATTCTAGTACTAGTAGTCTTCCACCGGGCTTAAGCACCCGATAAATAGAGTCGAGAGCATTTTGTTTCTCGGTCACATTACGCAATCCGAACGCCATTGTCACAACATCAAAAGTGTTATCTGGAAAAGGTAGCGCTTCGGCATCAGCCTGAACATAATCGATATTGCCCACCAAACCTCTATCACGGAGCTTATCACGACCTACCTTTAACATAGACAGGTTAATGTCGGCCAAAGTCACTTTACCGGTTGGGCCTACAAGACGAGAAAACTTAGCGGTTAAATCGCCAGTACCACCAGCAATATCTAACACCTGATTTCCTGGGCGAACGCCGGCACAGTCAATGGTGTAGCGCTTCCACAAACGGTGCACACCCATCGACATAAGGTCGTTCATCACGTCGTACTTTGCTGCGACGGAATCAAAGACTTCTGCCACAAGCGATGCTTTTTGATTTTTCTCTACTTGCTTAAAACCAAAATGCGTAGTGCTTGTATCGTTTGAATGTGTTGACTGTGGGTCGCTCATAACATTCCTGTTTACTGAATTTTTCGTATTGTTCAAGTGTATCGAATTGTGAGGCTAATCAACAGCGATTTAGCACTACAGGCGCTGATTTGGTCCCCAACTTAAGGCAACAATAACGCTGATTTCACTCAAGCTTCGCCCACTTTCTAAGTGCCACTGATAAAACGCTGCGTTGGCACTCTCTAATGACTTTTTACTCGTCAGCCCACCAGAGATAATGTCCTTCTTTCGCAAGTAGTCTTCGATATCACGAGAGAACAGGAAAGTATCGACACCCAAAGCGCGTAACATGTAAGGCCCCGTATTTCCGCCAAGACGAGCGCCGTGTTTCTTTAAATACAGCCATAGCTCAGTAATATTATGAGGCGAGTATTGCGCCACGAATTCACCAAAACTTCCGTGTTTGCGTGCAACATCGCTCACCATAAGGGCGTTATCGCGAACCGTCATTACTTTTTTAAAGTTGCGTACTATGCGCTTGTCGGTAGCTTTTTGCTCGAACATTTCATCGGGCATTAGCAAGATTTTTTCGATGTTAAAATCGAAAAATACCGTTTCAAAATCAGGCCACTTTTGTTCAATTACGCGCCATACAAAGCCTGACTGAAATACCTTTTTGGTCATTTCAGCCAAGAATCTGTCGTCAGGGATTTTTGCAACCTGGGCCTTGGTGAGTGATGAAGGTAACATCGCCTCAAGGTTTTTTGCGCCGCCTTTGCGCTCACAGGCCCGTTGATAAATTGCGTCAAATGACTCCATTAGGCACGAATTCCGCTATGACGCAATAATGCATCTACCTGAGGTTCACGGCCTCGGAAAGCCACAAACAGGTCCATGGGCTCTCTACTTCCGCCCATTTCTAGCACATTGTTTAAGAAGGAACGACCGGTTTCATTATTGAATATACCGTCTTCTTCAAACTTGCTGTATGCGTCGGCTGAAAGTACTTCTGCCCACTTGTAACTGTAATAACCCGCGGCGTATCCACCCGCAAAAATATGGCCAAAGCTATTTTGGAATCGGTTAAACTCTGGCGGAATAACCACAGCGACTTCTTTTCTCACATCGTCCAACGTCTTCTGCACGTCAGCACTAGCACCATCTTGCATATGCAGTAAGAAATCAAACAAGCTAAATTCGAGTTGTCTAACCATTTGCATGGCTGATTGATAATCTCGCGCTGCCAACATGCGCTCTAACAAGTCAGCAGGAAGCGGCTCTCCAGATTCAAAATGTCCAGATAAGAAAGACAGGGCCTCTTTTTCCCAACACCAATTTTCTAGGAACTGACTAGGCAGTTCTACGGCATCCCACGGAACACCATTAATACCAGAGACTCCTGCTACTGACATTTGCGTAAGCATGTGATGGATACCATGACCAAATTCATGGAACAAGGTCACCACTTCATCATGGGTAAATAAGGCAGGCTTGTCTCCCACCGGCGCATTAAAATTGCACGTTAAATAAGCTACGGGTAGTTGTAGCTCGCCATTCAAGCGATACCGACGCACGCGACACTCGTCCATCCACGCACCGCCTCGCTTTTTAGCTCGAGCATATAAATCTAGATAAAAACTACCGCGGTGGTTGTCTGCACTGTCGAATATTTCGAAAAAGCGCACATCGTCATGCCACTTATCAACATTTTTGCGTTCGGTAATAGTAAGCCCGAATAAGCGTTGTATTACTTCAAACAAACCATTTAGCACTTTATTTTCAGGGAAGTAAGGTCGTAGCATCTCGTCAGAAATGGTGTACTTGTCCTGTTTAAGCTTTTCGCTGTAGTAAGGCATATCCCACGCTTTGAGTGTTTCAACGCCGTATTTTTCTTTTGCGTATTGGGTAACCTCTTGCAGCTCTTTTTCGGCTTGAGGTTTGGACTTGGCAGCCAAGTCACGTAAAAAGCCAATGACCTTATCAGGCGTATCGGCCATTTTGGTTGCCAATGAACGCTCTGCATAGCTGGCAAAATCGAGCATAGAGGCTAACTCGGTACGCAACTTCAGCGTTTCTTGAATAATTGCCGTATTGTCCCACTTTCCGCCATTGGGACCTTGCTCGGAAGCTTTGGTTGCGTAAGCGCGATACATTTCCTCGCGTAACTCACGATTATCGGCGTACAACATCACCGGTAAATAAGACGGAATATCTAAGGTAAACAGCCACCCTTCTTGATCTTTCTGCTTCGCTGCTTGGGCAGCAGCCTCTAGGGCAGACTCTGGCATTCCTGATAACTCAGACTCATCAGTGATCAACTTTGTCCACCCCATAGTGGCGTCCATTACGTTGTTTGAAAACGTTGATGAAAGCTCACTAAGCTTGGCTTTAATTTCTGCATAACGCTGCTTTTCTTCAGCAGGCAACGCAATACCTGATAGCGTGAAATCTCTAATAGCATCATTAACCACCTTCTGTTGCTGTTCAGACAAAGTAGCAAACTCATCCGATGCTTTTAGTGCTTGATATGCATTGTACAACCCCTCGTGTTGTCCCATCCAGGTGCCGTATTCTGACAATAGGGGTAAACAAGCGTCATGAGCCTCTCGTAATTCGTCGGAACTCACTACTGAATTCATATGGGATACAGGCGACCACATTTTGCTCAGTGCATCATCTGACTCTTCCAGTCGATGTACCAAGTTTTGGTAGGAATAGTCGTTTGACGCAACAACAGCTTCGACGTCGGCTTTGCATGCTGCAATGGCTTTTTCTATAGCGGGTTTTATGGAATCAGGTGAAATAGAAGAAAAAAGCGGTAAACCATCTACATGTTCAATCGCGTTTGTTGTCATAGGGTCATTCTCGTGATGTTCTGATAGGGTTAATCTTGGGTCAAGAATCCAAAAAACAACAGTGCTCTAACGGCTATTTTGTAGTTAACCCAATAAAACTTAAAACATAAATTTACGTAAGGATTTGTGTAAAGGCATTGTATTTTGGTGTGAGAGTTTATACTTACATTCCAATGAAATAATTTTCTGCGACAACAGGTCTATTGCGACACTGGTCTGTTAACGTAACAAAATCTACTTAGCAGTAAGTTTGAAGGAAACAAGGCGTATTGTATGAAAACCTTTGATTATATTTGTGTAGGCGGTGGTAGCGGCGGTATCGCATCGGCAAACCGCGCGGCAAAACACGGTAAAAAAGTAGCGATTATTGAAGCAAAAGCTATTGGCGGTACTTGCGTGAATGTGGGTTGTGTACCGAAAAAAACCATGTGGTACGGTGCACAAGTGGCCGAAGCAATTCATCGCTATGCACCTGATTACGGCTTTGATGTTACCGTAAACAACTTCAGCTGGGACACCTTAGTTGCCAGCAGACAAGCCTACATAGATCGCATTCACGCATCTTACGACCGAGTATTAGGTGGAAACGATGTTACTGTTATTAATGGGTTTGCTACCTTCGTTAATAACACTACTATCGAAGTCAACGGTGAAACCTACACCGCGCCACACATCACCATTGCCACTGGCGGACGACCAATATTCCCTAATGTGCCTGGCGCAGAATACGGAATTGATTCTGACGGTTTTTTCGCACTTAACGAGCAACCTAAGCGCGCCGTTGTTGTCGGCGCGGGTTACATTGGCGTAGAGCTTGCCGGAGTGCTTGAAAGCCTTGGCACTGAAACTCATTTAGTCGTGCGTAAACACGCGCCACTGCGCAACTTCGACCCTATTATTTACGAAACGCTCACCGAAATTATTAATGCTGAAGGTCCTACGCTACATACCCATGCATCGGTAGAAAACGTGGTTAAAGCCGATAATGGCGAGCTTACCGTTACCTTAACCAACGGTGAGACTATCGTGACTGATTGCTTGGTATGGGCCATTGGTCGTAAACCCGCCACTGACACTATTGGCCTAGAAAATACCGACGTGTCTGTGGCAGATAACGGCACCATAGTGGTCGACAAATTTCAAAACACCACAGCAGAGGGCATTTACGCCGTAGGTGACATCACGGGTGAAGCAGAACTCACCCCCGTTGCCGTTAAAGCGGGGCGCTTATTAAGTGAGCGTTTGTTCAACAACCAACACGACGTGTACATGGATTACTCACTCATCCCAACAGTAGTTTTCAGTCACCCGACTATTGGAACCATTGGCTTAACTGAAGACCAAGCAAAAGCTGAGTACGGTGATGATGTGAAGGTATACACCTCTTCGTTTGCATCAATGTATACCGCAGTCACCAAGCACAGACAGCTCACCAAAATGAAACTGGTGTGTGCCGGTATTGAAGAGAAAGTGGTTGGTCTTCATGGCATTGGTTATGGCATGGACGAAATTCTCCAAGGCTTTGCCGTCGCTATTAAAATGGGTGCAACCAAGGCAGACTTCGACGCATGCGTGGCCATTCATCCCACCAGTGCGGAAGAGTTTGTTACTATGTAGATCGCGTTCTGGAATGTTAAACTGTAGCTGAGCGTTTTCTGGAAAATGTACTACTCTTAAGCAGTACTCATTGCTAATTCGGGGTAGTACATGACCTCGCCCGAAAATACGCAAGTTGCGCACTATCAATTTGTTAAAGAGCGGAAGTCACAAGAATGACTTTTCTTTTGGTCACATCCTCTAAAATTAAACCATCACAACTAACTCGAGCTGGATACACATACCAAGACTTTATGTGCATTCGCTTACTAATAAATTGGCTTCAATATTAAGCAGGATTATATTCCTTTATTGAAGTGTCCTGTTGGATTAAAGCAGAACACACTAAGACGAATACTGTAACCAATTAGAGGACATTATGATTGTTTTGTTTTACATACTATTGTACGTTGCTGTTCATGTTTTTCTGCAAAAAGTAATAGTTAATTCTTCTAAACGCTTTGCTGTAACACTGGCACGTGATTTTGGTGCTTTGTCTGTGGTAAAATTTGTCGGGTGTATTGCAGGCGCTTTAGAGTATCAGCATCACTATTCATAACTGCTTTGGATTTCCATCTACTTTGTAAATATGTCTTTAGTAATAATTTTCTTTCTCAGACGTTATAAGCGAAAGAAATTGTCAATTGTGCAAATAGATGAAAGATAACAAGAACAAATGCTATCCGAACGTAAAAATAAAAATCGCAATCAAGCTATAGAATGTAATTAGGTGGTAAGGGGGTAAATAACGCAAATAATTAAGTGTAAAGAGAAGTAGGACGCTTCTTAAGGAAAGAATCAATATAGTTTAATTTAAAAACGGAAATAATCATGGAAAAAATTATACCAGTTAAGATACTTTTATACTTTACGAGGTAGTGTTTAGAAATCTGTGTCATTTCAGTAAAATATACAAAACGGAAATGACACATGACCAAAGACTTCAATATCGATGACGCCATTAAAGCACTTAAGTCAGGACAAGATCTGACTGGTAAA
>JALUXV010000142.1 GCA_027013165.1 Alteromonadaceae bacterium | reverse complement strand
TAACTATTTCCATGTGCTTTTTATTGTGCGGAAACGCCTCGCAGAGCATACGCAAGCCAAGCTCGACCATGGCAATGGCTGATGCTTCAAGCGGTTCAACAAACCCCGAAGACATACCTAAGCTTAAACAGTTTTTTACCCAAAACTGTGATCTATAGCCAGGTTCAAAGGAGAGTGTACGAAAAGAAAGCTCTGCATCTTGTGCACTAGGGTAGCGTTCACGAACGTAGTCAATCAGCACCTGCTTTGCTTGCTCTTCATTTGTGAATTGAGAACAGTAAACCAGGCCTACACCTCGGCGGTGCTGCAACGCAATATCCCACGTCCACCCACAGGTTTGTGCAGTAGCTACCGTGGTACTCTTTATTTCTGTATCGGTATCAGAATAAGGCACTTGAAGCGCAACGGCGCGATCGTTAAGCATTGTGCGCTTAACCGGTATCCATGGCACATTAAAATGTTTATCTATAAGTAAGCCGCTGCTCCCTGAACAATCAATAAACAGATCGCCAACGATTTCTTTGCCGCACTCAGTTATCAATTTTTCAATATAACCATCTGAAGACGATTTAATAGACCCAATATGCCCGCTCACATAATCAACATTTAGCTTGTCTACGCAATGTTGTTTCAGCAAATCGGCAAGCTTTGTAGCGTCAAAGTGATAACCGTAATTGAGCACGTGGGCATAGTCTGGGGTAGCTATTTGTTTCGGCGCCTTGCCTGCTACACACATTGCGGCCTGTAACGAGAATGCATCTTGGTATGGCGTGTTTGGCGCTAGTGCCTTCCAGCAAGCATGGATGTCGAGTTCGTTGTAGGCAGCAGGAACAGTAAATGGATGGTAATAGCTGTGCGCATTTTTACGCCAATTCACAAAGCTAGAACCTTGTTTAAAAGCGCCTTGGCATAAAGTTAAAAACTCAGATTCACTAATGCCAATATCCAGAAGGGTATCGCGAAGTGACGGCCATGAACCTTCACCAACGCCGATGGATGAGACAGTAGGAGATTCAACAAGGGTAACTGAATGTTTTGTGCTAAGTTTTGCCCCAAAAACGCCAGCCGCAAGCCATCCTGCTGTCCCACCTCCAACAATGACGACCCGATGTAGACCGCATTGGTTTTGTGAATTATTCATAAGACGATAACCACGCTACATTGAAAAGCACTGTTTCTCTGACGTGTTGAAGCTTGTGTTTACTATTTAAACAGCACTATGACAAAAAAACCCGCTAAAGCGCAACCCTAAGCACTTTAGCGGGTAAACACACCCCAATATTTAAAATGTATATCTGGCGCTTAGCGCATATCTAGCGCCATATTCATCTAAGTTCCAAAGCATTGCGCTGGTACGCCCATGTCTGCGAATATTTTCTTCAGTGATGTTGATCCCTTCAAAGGCTACCGTTAAATCTTCGGTAACATCATAGGAGATACTTAAATCTATCTGTGAATACGCTTCGGTATAACCCGGCTCATTGATGTACTGAGAAGTTGTGTCTAAAAACTTGTCGCGCCAGTTGTATGCAATACGAGCTTGCAAAGCGTCTTTCTCGTACATGAATACAAGATTAGCAGTATCACTTAAACCTACTAGAGCAAATTGTGTAATTAACGGGTTAGCTTCATTGTCAAAACCGATATCTCCAGTAACCGTTGTATAGTTTGCCTGTACACCAAAGCCACTGTCACCAAAGAAGTGCTGTGCCGCGAACTCAAAACCATAAATATTCGCCGCTTTATTGTTAACCGGTTTAGCGTTGACGAAGGTAAGAAGCGGATCATCGCTGTTTGGCAATATATCGAATTGCTGCTCAAACTGGTCATCCGTTAGTGAGTCATAGTCAATACCGTTTTCTAGCGCGGCAACCATGTTGAATAAAGATGTGTCGCTTACTGGAATACCACGAGCTTCCAGTTCGGCCAAGGCTTCTTGTGCCCGTGGTCCGTTGGTTACATCACGCAATCCAAATACGTTTTCCTCTACCTGTTCATCACCAACAAAATTCTTAACTCGCTTGTCGTAGAAACCAATCGACACATAACTGGTTTCTTCGAAATAGTACTCAAACGACAGATCTAGATTATCGGATTCAAGTGGAACAAGCGTTGGATTACCCGAACTAGCCGTAGCCGTTGTGCCACTTCCAATAAGGGTAGGGAAACTCTGTGGCGAGACTGTTGAAGCGGCGCTCAGCCTTTCATAAGTTGGGCGCGCGATAGTCTTGCTATAAGAAAAACGAGCGATCATGTTTTCCACAATTTCTATATCAAAATCTAATGCTGGTAATACATGGTCGTAACTTGTTTTAACGGCAACATCTTCCATTTCACTACCAAAGCGCACGTTAAAATCATTATTACCTTCCCACGCAATACCGCTCGGTAAGCTTATGTTTGCAATAGAAGTAACATCAGTATTTTCATAGCGAACGCCAGTAAGCAGGTTATATTCCATGCCGTTCAACTCACCTGACAAGTCTAGCTCAAAGTAAACTGCGGTTATGTCTTCTTCAATAGTGCGGTTGGTCGCGAATGGATTGTTAGCCACTAAGTCAAATCCATATTCTTGGGCTGCAAATGCACCAATTTCTGCAACACTCCCGGTGAAGCCCTGTGAGAACATACCGCCGGTGTTAAAATCATCAAATTCGTTTACTAAATCGAGCGGAGTTAAAGAGCCCGCAGGAAGTTCACCGGGATTTTCAATACCCCAATTTCCCATTGTGTGGCGCGTTAGTGATTGAAGTGACGTACTTTCCATAGAGCGCGACTCTATACCAAAGTTAATGCTTCCGGTATCCATGACGTAAGACCCATCAAGACGAGCTTGGGTAATCTCGGTATCTTGCGATGAGAAATTCATGTCTAGTATCGATGTACCTACATCATCTTGGTCAAGTACACCATTACCGTTTAGGTTGTCTCGAGCAGCATCGTCAAAATCGACAAACATAATCGGGAAATCGCCTCTGAAATCGACGCCTTGTCCTTTGACCACGTTTGCGCCTAATCCTAAGTTTGTCCATGTTCCATAAGGCGCATCTGGCCGACCTTCAGCTGACGAATTATGAAGGTCAAAAAACAGGGTAAGATCATCATTTACTAAATACTCGAGGTTTAAACCAA